>JAQVCV010000115.1 GCA_028689615.1 Bacteroidales bacterium
CCGATATTACATCATATCAGGGAAAGGCCCAGGAACTATACCGCCTGCAGGCCTTGAAAAAGACCGGCACCCTAAGCCCGGCCAAGGAGGCCCGGCGCCAGGAACTGGCCGCAAGATTCAAAAATCTCGATATGGATGAGGCATCTTCCTATCTCGATGCCTATGGTGCCGTTATGGCTGTCGACAGCAAGATAGCATCGTTGCAAAATGGAATGAACCAGGCCCGATCCCAAAATGGAGGGCCGGAAAAAAGGCCGATACTGCTTATCCTGGGGGCTTTGGCTGTCCTTTTGGGAGCAATCATGATGGCTATCGAGCCGCTTGTAGGCGGAATTTTTCTGGCTGTCGGGATTGTTCTGGGAATTTTCTGGTTTGTTTCAGGCAACAGGAAAAATATGGCATCAGGCAGTTTGGTTGATGACGAACTGGCAAGTCTGCGCAGCCAAAAGCAAAGGCTCGCCGCCTCGTATCTAGGTTATCTTGAAGCGATTGGAGAGGATGAAGCCAATGCGCTGAATGTTTTGACCCGGTTGAAGATGGAAGCAGCCGAATACGGACAGCTTGAAAGTGAGGCGGCTCAAAGTGAACGGGATACGACGGATATCAACCGGAACATTGAAATCATAAAAGGGGACCTGGCTGGATTTTTAGGATTGTACAATATCGCCGGCCTTGGTGACCCCATCCAGGCAATGGCCAATCTGGGCAGAATGGTTGAACGGTATGAAGCCCTGCAAGCCCGGGCTGCAAGTTATGAAAATTCCCGGAAAGAGGCTTCCCAGGCTGAAGAACGGCTGGCAGGAATCTTCGGCAAATATTATGAACCCGACCCGACAATACCGGAAGGTTACGATTTCGAGACTCAAGATCGCCAGCTCCGGGACATGTTCTATGAATTCAAGGCCAGCCAGAACGCATATGACACCGCCAAGCAAAGACTCCATGAGTTTGAAGGGGCCAATGACGTTATGACACTTGCAACGCTCCAAGATATCGAAGGGGGAATCGGGGATTCAAATGAGGAAATAGCAGCCGCCAAAACGGACCTGGCAGCCCAGCGGGAAGACAAATCGAAGGCAATCGCGCTGCTTGAAAAACAGATATCCGACCTTGAACCGGTCGGTGACAGCCTGGAGGACTGGCAGTCGCAACTAGCTAAACTGGATGAACAAAGAAGCGAGGCTGTCACCACCCATGAGCTGTTGACAATCACATTCCAATGTCTTGAAAAGGCCAAGGAGAATATGGCGGCCAAGTACACGTCAGGTATGAACCAGGCCTTCAAGAAGTATCTCAAACTCCTTGAGGGGGCCAATCCGGAACTGTACCAGGTCGATATCAACCTTGATGTCAACTATTTTCACGAAGGCCAGGCTCATTCATTCCAGCAGCTGTCCAAAGGGATGCAGGATCTGGTGCAGATCTGCCTGCGGCTGGCGCTCGTCGAAGCTGTCTACCAGGCCGGACCTAGACCCTTGCTGATTCTTGACGACCCATTTGTGAATCTTGATGCAACAAGGCTAAACGGAGCCAAAGGGCTGATCGAGGCAATAAGTGATGAATATCAGGTGTTCTATTTCATCTGCCACGAAAGCCGGATGATTTAGATTTAGTTGATTTGAAACGAATCTGGTTTATCCGCTCAAAATCATAAGATATTTGAATATTTCATATGATTTATTAGCCAGGAGCATGCTCCTGGCTTCTAGTTTTAAATGATTAAAGGGCATTCAGTTTAAGAATCGCCTGTTTTCAAGTATAATGAGCGTAGATATATTTCTCTTTTATTATTCTTAAGATCTTTGGTTCATGAGCTTTTGGATTAGGAACGGGAAGAGTAACGATAAATTGTAATTTCTAGCGACTTTGAATAGGTCGTTTTTTTTCATTTACTTTGAAATTCGCTGAAAATCATTGATAGCGCTTTGATTGCACTTTCCGGGAAATTGTCCGTATTAAATAAAGCGATCGAAGATGGTAAATTGTAATCAGCCAAGGAAAGTATAACCGGTTACATTCGGTTGATGGTTAATAAGGAGGATCAGTTATGAATCTAGTACCATTGATTATTATTTTTATTATTGCGTTCATGTTGCAGTATTTGTTTACTTTCATGCAGATCAGAAGCTTCAATGATGCGTACCGGTTATTGAAAAACCAAGGCCGGGTCGCAATTGGCTCCTATAAGGGGAGTTTCTTTGCCGGGGCCATCGTGATGTTCAGTGTCGGCGAAGATGGTGTAATTATCGAAGGCAAAATCATGCAAGGAGTGACCGTATTTGCCCGTTTCAAGTCGCTGGGCGGATTCGAGGGTTTGCCGATCGAAAAGATCGATGCAAGATACTGCAAAAGCATCAGACTCTCGCGTCCGATCACCAAAGCTGTAAGCGAAGCGGCAAATAATTATCGGATTTTTCAGGAAGGTGGAGAGATTCTGGAAAAGGAAAGTGGCATAAGCAAGTTGTTTCACATGTTTACAAAAAAACAAATCGATTAAGTTAAGGAGAAGAAAAAAATGGAAATTCTAGTGGATTTGGCGTCAGGTTTTATGGGTCTTTTCGATTCGGGTGCGGCAACCTTCGCATCTTGGGTCGTAGGTATTGTGCCTAAAGTATTATTGTTGTTAGTGTTCATGAATGCTTTGATCGCATTCATCGGGCAAGAGAGAATCAACAAGTTTGCAAGATTATGCTCTAAAAATGTCGTGTTGGCGTATGGAATACTGCCATTCGTTGCCGCATTCATGTTAGGCAATCCGATGGCGTTATCAATCGGTAAATTCCTGCCGGAGCGGATGAAGCCAAGCTATTATGCTTCAGCGTCATTCCATTGCCATACAAACAGCGGGATTTTCCCCCATATTAATGTCGGTGAAATCTTCATTTACCTGGGAATTGCCAATGGTGTCAGCCAGTTAGGCCTGTCAACAACCCCTCTGGCAGTGCGCTACTTGCTGGTTGGGCTAGTGATGAATTTCGTTTCGGGCTGGGCGACTGACCTGACAACAAAAATGGTTATGAAACAGACAAAAATCGAACTGGACGATACCCAGGTTGTAGTGGCATAGGAGGATAGAAAAATGACTAAATATAATGCAATCAAGATTGTAAAAGGAAGTGGCGGATTTGGAGGCCCTTTGACCGTCAAACCGACTGAACAAAAAGACACGTTGTTATTCATCACCGGCGGTGGTGCCCGTCCGGATATCGTGGATAAAATTGTCGAGCTGACCGGCTGCAAAGCGGTCAACGGATTCAAAGAAGGGGTTGATGATGACAGAGTGTTCTTAGCGATCATCGATTGCGGCGGGACGTTGCGGTGCGGCATTTATCCCCAAAAGAGAATTCCGACTATCAATGTAATGCCGGTGGGAAAATCGGGGCCATTGGCAAAATTCATAACTGAAGATATCTATGTCTCGGCTGTAGGACTCAATCAAATCTCCCTGGCAGAAAATGTAGAGATTGCGGCAGTCTCAAACCTACAGACTGACCAACGCGAGTTCAAGTACAGTGCTGACAAGAAAGTTTCGGAAACAATCAGTGCCAATTCGACCAATACCATTGTCCAAAAGGTTGGTATGGGCGTAGGTAAAGTAGTTAATATCCTATATCAATCAGGTCGTGATGCGGTCCAGACTTTGATCACCACGATTCTGCCGTTCATGGCATTCGTTGCAATGCTTATCGGGGTCATAAACGGATCAGGTTTTGGAAACTGGTTTTCACGGATGCTCACCCCACTGGCTGGTAATGGCTTCGGGCTGGTTGTCTTGGGATTCATCTGTTCTATTCCAATTCTCTCGGCGTTGCTTGGGCCTGGAGCGGTTATTGCTCAAGTTATCGGAACG
Organism: Bacteroidales bacterium; assembly: GCA_028689615.1. Lineage (GTDB taxonomy): Bacteria > Bacteroidota > Bacteroidia > Bacteroidales > TTA-H9 > GWE2-42-24. Next base: position 3,851 of record JAQVCV010000115.1, read on the forward strand.
ATGATCGGAGTCGAGATTGGAAAAGGAAACATTCCACCTTCATTGGCATTACCGGCACTGATGGCAATCAACACCCAAGCGGCATGTGATTTCATTCCAGTAGGACTGGGTCTGGCGGACGCGCAACCGGAAACGGTAGAAGTTGGAGTACCTTCGGTATTGTATTCAAGATTCTTGACAGGTGTGCCTCGGGTTCTTGTGGCATGGGTTGCAAGCATCGGATTATATTAAAGTAAAAAATCGAGGAGATAGAAAATGAAAGATTGGTTAAATATTG
>JAQVCV010000116.1 GCA_028689615.1 Bacteroidales bacterium
GTATATATTAATGTCGTTTTTTGCAAAAAGGTGACCCCCCCCTTTGACTAAAAAATGACCGTTTGTGGAGTCAGAAAAGTCTAAGCCATTGAACAGCAGTAATAAAAAAGTTGAAAATTTCTTGAAAATTTAATATTGGCAAGAGTGTATTTAGACACATTGCGATGGTTGGTAATCAGTGGGAAGTGGTTAGTGCCTCCTGACCACCATCCGGGACGCCCCTCGCCTCTTCCGATAACTATCGGAACTCTCCCCTCTCCTCTCGCCTCCCGCCTCCCGATCACTATCCGGGACGCCTCTCGCCCCTTTCCCCCTCATCTCTCGCCTCTAATGATTAGTTTCCCGCTCACGCTTGTATAGTCGAGTTCTACCCGCCAAAAGTAAACCCCTTCCACCAACCGCGAGCAATCAATTGTCGATAGAGTCTCGGTAAGCGTTTGCCGCAGCACCTCGCGGCCCGAAAGGTCGCTCAGAGCCAGGGAGGCTGGAAGTGTAGCGCCAGCAGGGAGTTGCAGGTTGAAAATGGCGGAGGCGGGATTGGGCCACAGGCGCAGGCCTGAGAGGGGGTGGGTGGCGATGCCGGCGCAGGTCTCCACCTGGGTGTAAAGCGGTGCCGACCAGCCCGACTCGCCGCAGTCGTTCACGCCACGGGCCGTGAGGGTGGCTGTCCCCTCGAAGGTGGTTGTCCAGGCCACGGTGAGGGTGTCGCCGTGGGTGGTTAGGGTTCCTGCTTCGGCGGGTTCGAGGTGCCACGCGTGGGTTTGGTTGGCTAAGGGCGGCACGGTGTAGCGGGCGGGTTCGCCCGAGGCCGAGCAGGCATGGGTGGAGCCGGTGGGTTGGGAGGGGGTGAGGGGGGCATAGTGGGTGCAGTCTTTTATCTCAAACAACCACCAATCATCATCTCTAATTCCCCCATGGGGTGTGCAGCCCACGTCGTAGGAAGGGCCGTAATTGGTTAGGGCCGCTATAACATAGTTGTTGTCGCTTTTTTGTACTACACCAAAATTTAAATCCTCCTTTAATTCACCACCAAAACACTTCTGGTATAATAGTTCGCCTTCACTACTTATTTTTACAAACCAAATATCATCATCAAATTCGCTTATTGAATGGTTGCCTGATACATCTCCGTTATCTGAACGTGTACCTCCTAGAATAACTAAACTACCATCATTAGTATCAAATGAAATAGATGAATATTCAGATATGGAACCGCCAAGACATTTCTGCCATATTATATTTCCATCAAAATCAATTTTAACAACCCAAATATCATTTTCAGGGTAGCCAAGATGATTATAGCCCTCATGCCAACCGATAACATCCCCATCCTGGGACGCTGTACCACCTGACAAAACATATCCGTCTTCAATCTCAATTATGCCAAATAATCCATCTGAATCGCTACCACCCATGCAGTGCTGCCATACAAGGTTAAGGTTTGAATCCAGTTTGAACAATACACCTTCCATCCATCCGGTAGAATGTTGCGCACATGTTATATTTCCAATTGCATCTGCAGGAATTATAGAGTTGCTTGAAATCAAATAACCACCATCGGAAGTTGCCAGTATGGCCTGACCTTTGTCAATCCAGTCGGTTCCTATGGAAAAATCCCATTCCAGTTCGCCTTCGCTGCTGATTTTTACTGCCCATGTATCAGCGCCTCCATAACTTACGCTTACATCCCCGTCGGTGGAATAGGTCCAGCCTATGGCAACTACACCTCCATCAAGGGTTGGCGACGCATTCCATATATGTTCACCCCCATCACTGCCTCCTACTATCTTATCCCATATAATATTGCCATCAATGTCAATTTTCACGAACCAGAAATCTTCTGAATCAGGGTAAGGGTCATAGCTTATATCTCCATCGGATGAGCCAGACCCACCTACAAGAATAAAATTGCCAGTATTGTCGGGAAATATTCGGCGAAAACCATCTCCACTGCTCCCACCATACGTTTTTTCCCATAAAATATTTCCTGAGGCATCGGTTTTAATCAACCATCCATCACGAAACCCTACATTATGATTAAAGGAAATATCTCCATCACTTGATTCAGTGGCTCCAACAATAAAATACCCCCCTGGTATTTCGACAATATCATAAGCAATATCCTGTTCACTCCCCCCGAAGCATTGCTGCCATATTATTTCCATGTTTTGGCCTAAAACAGAAGTTTGAATAAGAACAGTTATCAACAAACAAACTAAATATCTCATGTTTATTAATTTAAAAAAGCACTATACCAATATTTTGGTATAGTGCTTCGCATGGTTACTTACTGACAATTATTTTCCCAGACTTATTAAATCCTGATACATTTAATGTATAGAAATATACACCGGGCTTAACGATACTGGTATTCCAGATTTCCTGGCCTTGTTTACCGCTAATTGACAATGTTTCAACCAACTTGCCTTCTGCATTGTTGATTTGAATCACACCTTCCGATTCGCTGTCCGGTAACGTAAAGTTAAATGCCGCCCACTCTTTTGCCGGATTAGGTTCAACACGAATTTCAATGCCAAGCAATTGTTCAAAAGAATCAGGATTAGGCATGCTACTGCTCTTGTAGCCTGACGAATCGGCATTAATGCAATTGCAGTATTGATAGCCATAAGCATATTCAAGAATCCCCTTAGCCTGTACCCCAGCGGTTCCACTGCTTGTTTCAGCAATATATACCAGGTTGCTTACCTCTGTACTGTCAAAGTCAAAGATTGTTCTTTGCCCATATTGTAGAGATATTTGCAGGTTTAGCATATCCATAAAATAATTATGCTCTGCCATCTCATCATCAGAATAATCGTACAATGCAGGCATCATATTGGCTAAAGCCGTTGCATCGGAATAATTGCCTTCGCTTAAATAGGAAGCGATTATCTGTTCGTCAGCATGTTTGCCACCAATATTGTCCAACCAGTTACGTAATTCATTATTATCAACAACACTATCGTTAAGGATGCTGCGGACAATATCGTGTGCCGCACTGGTTTTTACCTGGTTATAATGGGCCATATGCCGTATCAACACTGTTTTATAAGTTGAACCACCAGCTACCTGTTTTAAAATATCAATCATGTATCCGGGCAGGGGATTCTCCTTGTCTTCAAGGTATTTGATCAGTTCCTCCTTTTTCAATTCATCAGGGTTGGCTGCCAAAATCTCGAATATGACATTATCAGGCAAAACATCGGTTTTGTCTGCCATTGCTTTGAGAACATCCAACGAAAGATGTGGAGATTTCCCCAACAACTCTGCCCTCAGTTCCCACATATCATTGGGCCAAGCTGTTTCAATGTCAGTAATAGTAGCCTCGGTGTTGCCTCCGTCCCGCAAATTATCATACAATATTTTCACATTATTGTAATCAGAAAGATTATCAGCAAATTCCAACTCTGCATCCTGCCTTTCTTCGGGAGTAAGCACCAGGCTGCGGCCTTCGCTGCTTCCACCCCCGCTACCTCCGTAATGCGAAGGACAAGTGTTTTGAATACCAACCACTGGTTCTCTGGTTACCCGGTTTATGTATTCAGGATAATAAACCGTATTTATGTTTCCGGGCGAAGGGGCAAAATAGTAATAACCTATCCAGTCGTTATAATTCCAATTATTAAAATGATAGGTAGCGTAAGGCGAAAAGGTATTGCCGGCAGGCATTAATTCAGAGCCTTGCGGGTCCTGTATGCCATCGTCCTGGTCTTGGACATCCTCTACAGTAAAATCCGCATGGTTACCGGTGTTTAGATTGCAGTAGTAGGCGAGGCCTTGATCAGTATGAGTCGAATTCCAATTCTTCCCCACCGCATAATTCCCATAGCTCAAACCGGTAAAGGTGTTTTTATACACTTGGTCGGTGGCCTGGGTTTCGGCAATACGGATCCCGGTATAAACACCCGATGGTGCCCCACTGGCTTTCTGGAAGGTGTTCTCTTCTATGGCAAATCCAGTGGAGCCCAGCATGTCGATGCCAAACGCGCCTATTGATCCATTACAGGAAATGGCCGGGCTTGCCTTTAAGTAGAACTGGTTAAACAAAACACTCTCGTTCGTCACCCCGTTCACGTAAATGCCGATGG
>JAQVCV010000076.1 GCA_028689615.1 Bacteroidales bacterium
CGCTTTGCTTCCATGCCTCTACATGTGGATACATGTTCTTATTTTGGTTCTTCATCTGAATTTTTTCAGGCAAAAGTAGAGCGATGGCGGCTATTGCTAAATATGGTGTTCGTGGGGCGGATACGTCTATTCCTGTGCTCTGAAAGCATCCATATCGAATGTGAGACTGAAACGCAGCGTGTTGTCAAGAGGGTTGCGTTGATCGGTGCTCACCAGGTAAGAGAAATCGAGCCCGAAAACATTGTAACGCAAGCCTGCACCAAAGGTGAAGAATTTCCTATCGCCTTTGTCAGCACTTTCATGGTGGTAACCTCCCCTGATAGCAAACTGCTTGTTGTACCAATATTCAACGCCTAATGCCCAGGTAATCTCTTTCAACTCTTCGCTGAAGCCGTCCGGAGCATCATAAAACGATTGCAACATCCCCTGGATTACCGAAACATCGTCGCTTTTCCCTTTGTAAATTACCTGTTGATTGTTAATGTCAACAGAATCGGTATAGTAAATTGGTGGAGTTGGAACGAGCAGTTTGGTGAACTCAACAGTTCCGGTAATGGAGTTGTAATCATCTATGTTGTAGGTGAGTGCAGGTCCGATGCGAAGCTGGGTGGGGATGAAGTCTTTTTTTACATCGCTTGTATAGCTGATCTTGGAGCCAATATTGGAGATGTTGACCCCCAAGGCAAACTGCCCGCTTTGGCCGGCCGAGAAATTCAAAGGTTTGCGATAATAAATGCTCACATCGGCAGCTATGGATGTGCCGGCATGGGTCTCCTGCGAACCTGCATTCTGCCCTTGCGTGAGGTTAGAGTAAATAAATTTTGCGGAAACAGCGCCGGAAAAATTATCGGTGAAAAGACGTGAATAAGTCCCTGAAAAGTTGAATTCATTGGGGTTATAGGGATCCCCAAGATTATGACCTTTTTCGTCTGTAAATTGAATGCTTCCAAGCGAAAAATAGCGCAACGATCCGGCTATGGCTTCCCTTTTGTTGAGTTTGTAGTAGCCGGTGAGGTACCCCAGCCCGATATCGTCAACTAACTGTTTCAACCAGGGGCTGTATGAAACTGAGAAGCCCATCTGTTTGTCGATAAAAGCATATTTTGCAGGGTTCCAGTGCATGGAGTTTACATCAGGGGCAGTTGCCACCCCGGTTTCTCCCATCGACCCACCACGGGCATCAGGAGCAATCAGCATGAAAGGAACCGCTGTGGTAATGGCCAAAGGCCTGATAACGTTCTCGTCCTGTGCCAGAGCTGGCCGGCCGGTGAGTGTTAACCCTGCAACCAGGGTTAAGGATAGGGTTTTCAAGTTAAAACGCATAGGATGTTAATTTCCTCGTTATAGATTGTGTTCGTATGATTAACGTATTGTTCTAAAAAAAGTATGCAAAACTAACGAATAATTCCGAAAACTATTGTTGCTTCTCTTGTGTTGGCTGGCAATCAACGTAATGTTTGTGATACGCTTGTTTTGACAAGTTTCAGTCCTGTGGAAACGGTGTTGCCATCTTGATCCGTCAGGATTATTCGGGCAGGATACACTCCTGGATTTAAGACATAATTGCCGTTGTTTCGGCCATTCCATTCTATTTTTGCTACTGTAGGTGTTATCTGTTCGGGGGTGGTGGTGGTGTTGAAAACCATTCTTCCCGAAAGGTCAAAAACCTGAAATGTAGCGGTAAAAGTGGATGTTGCACCTGAGTGTGTGAACCATATCGCGGTTTGTTCTACAAATGGGTTTGGCCTGATGGCTATTTCAGAAAGCGTTACGGACGATTGCTGGTTGCCAACAACAAAGTGGAGGGTTACTACAGAGGAGTTGTTGTTGATGTCGAATGCCTTTAATTCAAGGGTGTGGTTGCCGCTTTCCATTGTGGGCAGAATCAAACTCAACGAACCTGATTTGGAGTCGCCAAGGGTTGGCTGGAAGTACTCGTTAACATTCAAGGTGTTGTTTGTTTCCCCGTCGATAACTACGGTGATGTCGTGACCAATGCCCAATCCGCAGAAATTGATTCCCAGGTTGTCTGAGAAATCAGCGATGAGCAGTGGCGAGGAGGTGACTATGTCGCCGTTTTGAAACATACGGGTTTCGAGCCAGGCACTGATTGCGGGTGGTTGGTCGTCGGCTGCTCCATTTGTTGAAATTCCCTCAAACTCAAGCTTATTCTCGCTTCCAGTGGCATCAGTTATTGAATCAGTGGCATAGAAACTCAGCAAAGGGAAGCCAGGCTCGAGATTCATATCGCGTGGAGCAATCATAGTGAAGTTAAATTTTCCGTTTTCAACCACAACTTTCCCGGAGGTGAGCAGTTTGTTGGTGACATAAAAGTCGTAAGGATACGACTTGGGATCGTTGGCAAGGGTGGTAACTTTCTGTGGTTTGTCGAACAGTTTGTAGCTCAGCATCCCTTGAAAGGTGGGGAGGAGGCTTCCGTCAGGTGTTGTAATTTCTCCTTCGAGGGCTATTTCATCCAATCCTTTCAGGATTTGACCGAATGAGGAGCGGCTGATTCCATTAACAGCAGTGAGTCGAACACGATTTTTAGGATAGGCAAGTCTGAGTGCCGGATCGCCCAGGAGGGTGATGTTGCGCATTCGATAATCGTTGTTGTTGGCGTTTTTCGATAGCCTTATCAAGTCGCCAAAGGTAAATTCTGCAGGGTTGTTGTTGTTGAACCAGATTTGATACAGGGCCGAATTGAGGTTGAAATTTACTGATGAATAGGCCAGGCGGGTGGTAGTCAGCAGTCCTATCCCGCCGCCATGCGAATTCAGAAGAACTCTTTCTCCACCCGAGAGGAGTCCCGGGTCGTCGAACCGGCTGAACTCGCAAGTGGCTGTGATGAAGAAGGGGAGTTGGTTTTGGTTGTTCCACCCCTCAATGTCGGGGATTTCAAGAACCTTCTCTTCGCTCCAGCCCAGCTCGCCACCGTGGCCTGTATAATTCACAATCTGGCACCCTTGTTCAACGTAGTTGTTAAGCGCTGTTTTGGCGTCGGGGTATCGATTGCCCGATGGGGTAGTGGTCTGCACATAGGAATCTAAATATACTTTGTTGATTACTTGTCCGTTGAGCAGCGTGTCGAGAGCTTGCACCAATTTGTTTGATTGGTCGATGTGGGTTTTCCCGTCTTCATCGTCGGCAACAAAGGTAAATTGGTTGCGCCAGTCTGAAAGGGTTGACGGTGGATTGGTGAGGTAGCGCTCTATCTTGTCAACCACGGCTTGTGCCTGAGCGAGTGTAGCAACAGGGAACCTGCCAATTCCAATATCGAGGCTCCCTTTTGCTGAATCGCCTTCGCCCTCGTCGAGAAGCCCGAAGAAATCATCGGTCACGTAACTGGCTCCCAGATTGAACGATTCTAGCGATTGGTAGGTGGGGATCAATGCCTGATTGTTGGGTATCCTGTTGAGGGGATCGTAGCTTCCATCTCCAAAAAGGAGCAGGTATCGTGGTGCTTTTCCTGCTGCTAAGCCACGATCGTACTGCATTCGCACAAATTGCCTGATGGCCATCGGATCAAAAATGCCCGATCCAAATTCGTTAATCACCTGCCCTACAGGTACTACGCTGCATGTAAGGTTGCTGTATTCACGATGCAGGTTAGCAAGCCGTTCGGCCTGGTCAACCAACGAATCGGCAACAATTATAAGGTAGTCAACCGGCTGATGGGCATGAAGGTTTTGGTTCTGAACGGCAGTTCCCTGTTGCAAGTTTAATTCGTCTCCATCGTTGAACAGTACGAAACGTTGAAGCAGGGTGGTCATCATCCTGACACGTCCCTCTTGTTTGTCTTCGCTATAGAGATAATTCCAGTTAGCTGCAGAATCAGGATTGGTAATCAGCCACAGGTGTGTTCCGGCTGGCAGATTGCCGATGGAAATTTCAGGCACTTTCTGGGTCTCTCTTTCCGGACTGTAAACAAACTGCATCTGCCCATCGGTGTACAACAGTTTTCGGATAGCTTGCATCGAAATGTAGTCGAAGTAGCCCACAGCATTGGAGCCTTCCATGTTAAACCAAACGGCTATATCGAACTGATGGTCTTCCGGAAAAAAAGATTGATTCTTACTGCCGGTTACGGCTGTGTTGTAGTTGAGCTCTTGCCCGACCAAGGCACGATTTGTAATCTTGATGAGTTGATTGCCATTGACTTCTGCGAAAAACGAGTTGGATTTGTCCGACCAACTTGCTACCGACAGTTCGAGCGTGGCCGCAGAGGTTGTAACAATATTGGGAAAATCGAACTGGAAGTTTCGTGGCGTGGTGGAGCGGAAAGCCTTACTGCTTACCCAGGTTCTTCCGGTTCGGCTTACCGACATGCTGTCGGGTTTGAAATACTTGAAATCGGGGAACGTACTAACCTGATGAGTGGGGGCATCGGTGATGTTGTTTCGTGTGGCGAGGCGGGCTGGTGCAGGGTCATCGATCCTAAGAAAAACAGGAATGGCAGCAGAATAGGGATTTTTATTTTGCTTGAAACGTTTGGCGCTCGTGTTGTAGGTCCACCGCTCAGGTCCGTTGCTCCAAAAGCGGAGGTAATCGCCCGGGTTGAACCGGCCGTCGCTGCCGCCGACCAGTTCAGCAGGGAGGGGTAGCAAATCAGTTGCGGCTGCACTCTTGTTTGTCTCGCTGATCATCTCGCCCGAACTTCCGTAAACTCCAAGTTTTTCGGGGACAATACCAGCCGGATCAATTCCCATATTTACCAAATCGTTGTAGGTAATTTTGTAAACTCCGTCGGCAGGTGCGTAGAATTTGTACCAGGTGCCTTCGGCCAGAACCGAGCTCTCTTTCCAAACAACTCCTTGTTTGAGCATGTATTGAGGGTTTTCTGTCCGGTTGATCACCAGGTCAAATGATTGGATCAGCATCAAGGTCCCATCTTCGTTTTTAATGAAAGGTGTGAAGCAGATCTCTATTTGGGTTTCCCCTCTTGATGTGGACCGATGGATAACTGGCGTGGGAACGCCAAGAGGGAGGCCGGAAGTAGCTTCCGAGATTGAATTCCCGGCTTGAGCGTCAACAGCTACCACGTTTTCCAGGTGGGCAGTTGCTTCTGTGGTTGGTAGCACATCGGCAAGCTGGTGAATAAAAACGGGAATCTCGCCTGCAAAATCGCGAAGGCCAAATCCGGTAAATACCGGAAGACCTTTATTTGCACCTGTTGTGCTTTCAGGTTTTTGCCAGTCGAGCGACTTGCTGATGCGCAATTCTGCGGCAAACGTAGTTCCGGCCAGAATGGCCAGAAAAAGAAACAAGCCGGGAGTGAATACTTTCTTCATGACAAGAGGTTTTTATGGTTAATTGGTATTGAGGTCAATTTGTAGCGGAATAATAAGCCAAAGAGGGAAGTAGTTTTGTTCGGTGTACAGCAATTGCAAAAGTATTAATTTGTGTGCCCCGACTTGATGATTCTTCCTGTTTTTTCGGCGAATTTGCCATCAGGAGTGCTTATTCTTAGTCTGTAGAGGTAAAACCCTGAAGCAATTGGGTGGCCGTTGTTATCGCGGCCGTCCCAAATGATGGGTTCGGTACGGAAGCCCCCTGCATCCACATTTTTTTCGATAACGGCCAATCGCTGCCCCAACAGGTTCACTATTTCGAGTTCCATCGTAAGATTTGAATTCTGCATATTGTGCTCAAATTCAAATTTTACCTGATCAACAAATGGATTGGGATAGGTCAGGATGTTTTCAAGCGCCATGCTTTCACCGTTCACTACTTTAAAGGTTATGAAAGCCGATGCGGGGTTGTTGTGAACGTCCCAGGCTGTGACTTTCAGTGTATGCACACCTTCGCTCAGGTTGTACATCGGATAGTCAACGCGCCCGCTTTTATAGGTGTTTAGCGTGCTGCGGTAGAAATCGTTCAGAATGTAGGGTGAACCTGTTTCTTCATCGATTACCGCTGTGATGTCGTGGCCAATGCCGGCTCCGGAAACGTTGATGCCGCTTTCGTCGTTGATAAATGCCAGCAGCACTGGGTTCTGGTCTGTAATGCCTCCATCCTGAAAATGGGTGTCGTTTATGTAAAGGGTTATAACCGGAGGAGCGTTGTCGTCTGCAATGTTTTTGCTGTAGCCACCCACGATGAAATCGTGCGACCAGCCGGTAGCATCGGTTTCGTTGTTACGGGCATACAGGCTTATGCGACCTGCATCGTAACGGTATTCAATGTCGCGGGGAACGATGAAACTGAAGGTGAATTCTCCGGAGTTTACCTCGTTTTGGCCTTTGTAAAGAACATTTTTGCGAAGGGCGAAGTTGTAAACCGGGCTTGCAGGATCGTTGCCAAGAGTTCTGATTTGTTGTACCTTATCATAAACTGTAGGGAACAAATCGCCATTGAAACTGGTAAGGGTGTTGCCCTGGGCATCGCGTATCCTTCCTTTGATGGTTATCTCGTCGAGCGCGCTGATGGTATCGGCATGAGTGCCACTTGTGCCATACTCGATGCTTGTGGTTTCGGCATAAAATTCGGGAAAAGCTAGGGTCATAGCAGGGTCGCCAATCAAAACAAACTTGCGGCCGTTGAGGTTGTTGCCATTGGTTTGTTTGGCTTTTTCTACGGCTTCACCCAGAGTGAGATAGCGTCCGTTTGAGCGTGCCAGCAGAACCGAAAGGAACGATCGGTTGATTTGTTCGTTGGAACCGCTGTAGGTTAGCCGGCTGGTGGTAAACAGCCCGATTCCTCCTCCCAGCGGGTTGGTAAAAACTTTTTCGCCGGCCGATTCACGCAAAGGGTCGTCGTAGCGACTGAATTCGCATGTGGCAGTTATAAAGAAGGGGAGGTTGTTGAGGTTCCGCCAACTGTTTATATCGCTGATCTCCAGAACACGTTCGTGTGCCCAGCCCAATTCTCCGCCGTGACCTGTGTAGTTCATGATCAGAGCTCCGTTTTCTACTCGGCGGTTGATGGCATCTGATGCATCGGGGTAGCGCTGCCCGCCTGGTGATGAAACCTGCGGGTAGGCATCGAAATAAATCTTGTCGATGTTAAATTGGCGGTATGTAGTGTCTATCATCCGTGCCATGTTATCGCTCTGTTTTACATGCGTATCGCTGTCTTCATCGTCGGCAACAAAGCAGATCACGTTGCGCCAATCGCGCATATTTTCAGGTGTAGTATTATGATAACCAATGATTTTGTCAACCATTGCTTCTGCCTCTTCCGAGCTTTTTGCCAGCAGGCGGCCGATGCCAACATCAATGTATCCATTGCAGTCGTTCCCTTCGGTCAGGTCGTAAAGGCCAAAATAATCGTCGGTGGCGTAACTGTTTGCAGGGCTAAGCGAGATGGTTGACTGCCAGGTTGGAACAAAATTGTGGTTTACTTCCAGGCGGTTCAGATAATCGTAGGAGGCATCGCCAAAGAGCAGTACCCATCGCAACTCATGTCCGCGACCGTTGCGCAGGTAAACCATCCTCAGAAAATCGCGCATTGCTGTCAGATCCTGGCTGCCCGACGAGAACTCGTTGTAAATCAGTTCAGGAGTGGTCACTTCTACATTCAGACCTCTTTGTCGGTGAAAGTCGGCCAGGCGGTTGGCTTGCTCCAGAAAACCAGGGTAACTGATGATGATGTAATCTACCTCTTTTAAGGCGTGAAGGTTCTGGTTGGCAACTCGTTGCCAGCCTGATGCACTCAGAAACCCTGAACCATCAAAGGCCACATAGGTGCGCAAAGTATCAGCCATATCGTTGAAAATCGCGGTGCTTCCGCTTGATGTCCAGCTTATCTTTTGAGGTTGCTGTGGGTTGGTAACGTCCCAAATTTGAAGATTGGCAGGTGCTTGTGAAATTTGATATTGAGCTACCCATCCTGATGAGGTTCTTCCAGGTACCGAGAAAACCATAGAGGGAGCCGTAAAGGTAAGGTGGCGGGTGTAGTTCACTTCGAAATAGTCGAGCCAGCCTTCGGAAGAAGATGAGTAGCGGTTGTATTCATAGGTGAGTGTTGGGTTGGCTGTTGTGAGGTTGAAACCAATGGTATCAAACCGGTCGAAGGCATAGTTGGCCTCAAGCGAGGTACTGGTTACTATAGGGATAGGTTGCGATAAAATACGGTTGCCGGCTATGTTTACATAAAACCTGCTGGAAGAAAAGGACCTGCCGGCTACCTGCGATGCAATTACAGCCCTTGAAGGGAGTACAGGATTGGCAAAATTAAGCTGGAAGTCTTTGGTATCGTAGAGGCTGAATTCCTCTCCAAACCATTGCCTGCCAGTACCTATGAGGTTTGATGTGTTTGTCTCATGGGCAAAGTAATCGGTAAAAGTATTGTAAGTGACCGATGGCGACGACGTTGTTGCCTGTTTGGCAGACAGCCTTTTACCTGTAGCTCCATCCCATGTGATAAGAAAGGTGGATTGTGTCGCGTATGGATTTGCAGTACGTATAAATCGTTTGTTTGATGTGCTGTACGACCATTTTTCGTGCCCCGGGTTGTAGAAAAGGATGTAATCGCTGCCATCTATCTTTCCATCTTCAGCACCCACCACCCATATATGGTTTTCGGTCAGATCGTAGGGTCTGGTCTGGTTGTTGGCTTCTGGCAGGGGAGGATTTCCTGTTCCAAATACCTTCACGGCAGCGGGGTTGATATTCGCTATTGTCACACCGGATGCCTGTAGTTCTGCCCCGGTAATTTTTACCATTCCTCTTCCCTGTACGTTGAATTTTAGCCAATTTCCCGTTGCCAGCACAGATTCCTCAGGCCAGGAGGCCATCTCCTCGATCGTTTTATAGCTTTGATTTTTCTCCCAATTCAAATTCAGAACAAACCTGCTGAGGCATTCAGGATAGCCTGTAAGGGCATTCTTCCTCACCGGGGTAATTTCAACCTCGGCATACCATGAATTTTTCTGCAAAAGGGTGCTGGTCTTAATCGCAAAATCATCTGCCAGCCATTCTTTGCCGGAAATGTTGGGGTGACGAAATTCATCAGAAAGTTTTTCTGTAAGGGTGACTTTAGGGTAAAGATCAGCAGCCGGAAGAGGGATAACCAATCTGTAAACAGGTAGTAAGGACCCGCAAGGATCCAGGTTGCAATCGGTGAAACGAAGAAGGCACTCTTCAGAATTTGTTGTTGAATCGTAACGAAATTGGTTGTCCCACCGTAAAATTACAATCTTTGAAAATTGTTCCTGTGCTTGCAGTAAAAAAAAACAAGAGAAAAGGAACCCAACTGTAAAAAATGGACGTAAACCCTTTAAAATGCTCATAACGTATGAATTAATCTTTACTTTGAAGAGGAAAGGCCACCAGCCAATGCTGTGGAGGATGCTTTCTTTTGCTAAACAAACTCAATCGGACAATAAATATTTTAATTTGGTTGTTTGGCTATTAGAAAAATGCAACCTATATTTGTCACCAGAGTATAAAAACTCTGAAATATGGAACGAACATACGGCGGATCGCTACGGGAACAAACGGCATATAGCGGGAATTATTGTCGAGGAGCCCACCAACGTTCTGCATGATTGCTTAAAAATATTTGTAAAACTGTTCTCGAATCTTCACCTATTGTCGGCTCAATTACCGTTATGTCAAGACGAGTATTAACACTACTAGCTACCCTGGGTTTAGCATTTAATGTGCTGGTTGTTAAGGCACAGGATCCTGCTTTCTCGCAGTTCTATGCCAATCCGCTCTATCTGAACCCGGCTCTTACGGGTGCTGCCTTTGCTCCAAGGCTCATCCTCAACTACAGGAATCAATGGCCAAGCCTGCCTGCCAGTTTTGTCACCTACAACGCTTCCTACGATCAGTATATCCCCAACATCTCGAGCAGTTTCGGTGTGTTGTTCAATACCGATCGCGCTGGCGACGGTATTCTGACAACAACCAGTTTTAGCGGTATTTACAGCTATTCGTTGCCTGTTGCCCGCAAAACTTTTGTTAACGCTGGCTTGCAAGCATCCTTCTACCAAAGAAAACTCGATTGGTACAGTTTGCTCTTTGAAGATCAAATTGATCCGATCCAGGGTTTCATTAAACCCACCAGCGAGCGGCCCCCTGATAACTTAAGTGTTTCATTCCTCGACTTTTCTGCCGGCCTTGCCGTGAGTCACGACGATTTTTTGTTTGCCGGCCTCGCTGTTCACCACCTCACCGAACCGTTTGACGGGTTTTACAACGACAACAACTCGAAGATGAACATGAAGATTACCTTCCATGCCGGAGGGATCATCGACCTGGAGCCTCGCGTCAGAAACCGCCGTTCGCAAACCGGCATGAGTCTGTCGCCTAATATCTTGTATCAACAGCAACAAAATTTCAAACAGTTGAACATCGGTCTCTATTTTAATAAATACCCCTTCGTGGTGGGAACCTGGTTCCGCCACAATATTGAAAACCCCGATGCGTTTATCTTCCTGCTGGGATTCCAGCACAACTCGTTCAGAATAGGCTATAGCTACGACGTAACCGTGTCGAAACTGAAAAATGTTACAGGAGGAGCTCACGAAATTTCCTTTGGATTCCAGTTCGACAACAACCGTTTTAGCAGCCGTAGAAATAAAGGTCCTATACCTTGCCCTAGTTTCTGACAGTAACGTATATTTGCACCCTGAAAATTATCAGAGAAAAATGACGCGATTGAGCAAACCAATTCTGTACTTCATCCTCCTCGCCCTGGTGGCCGGATCAACAACCTCCTGCCGCGTGTTCAAGAAGAACAAAGAACAATCAACGGCTACCGGATGGAATTACAACGACCCTGAACAGGGCGGTTTCGAAAAATTTGATTTTACCGGTCAGGACAATGGTCCCGGTTTGATTTTAGTCGAAGGGGGATCGTTCCTGATGGGAGCTACTCAGGATTATCTTATTATGGAACAAGACAACGAACCCAGACGGGTTACTGTAAGATCGTTCTACATGGATCAAACTGAGGTGAGCAACCTTCACTACCTGGAGTTTCTGTACTGGATGAAACGGGTGTTCTATTCTCAGGCCACCATGGATTATCAACAGTACTATCTGGCCCAGCTCCCCGATACCCTCGTTTGGCGTGCGCAACTTGCCTACAACGAGCCCATGGTAAATCTTTACCTGAGGCATCCTGCCTACCGCGACTATCCTGTGGTTGGCGTCAGTTGGTTGCAAGCCAGTGAGTTCTGCCGCTGGAGAACCGATCGTGTTAACGAAATCCGCCTGTTTGAAAAAGGGATCTATTCCCTTGACTTGGGTTACGATGCCAACGATTTCTTTACCACCGATGCTTATCTCACCAATCAGTATATTAAAGGTGATCAACAACCCGGAACCAACGAGCGTCTGGGTCTTCCCGATATCAGTGCCACAGTCGGGCAGGGCAATGCAGGAACTGCCGGTGGAGGTGGTCAGGCTCCTTTGCGTCATGCCCGCATCGAAGACGGGATTATTCTCCCGGCTTATCGCCTCCCGACAGAGGCCGAATGGGAATTTGCCGCACTGGGTTTGTTGGGTAACAGCGAGTTCGAAAACATTCGCGAACGCAGAATTTATCCCTGGAATGGGAACTTCACTCGCAGCAGCAATCCCGAAGATGGTGAAATAGGACGGTTTATGGCAAACTTCAAGCGCGGACGTGGCGACTACATGGGAATTGCCGGTAGTCTGAACGACGGCGCTGATGTGCCCGCTCCTGTTATATCTTATTATCCCAACGATTATGGGCTGTACAACATGGCTGGAAACGTTTCGGAATGGGTTGCCGACGTCTATCGTCGTGAGTCTTCTCAGGATGTTTCGGATATGAATCCTTTCCGTGGCAATGTTTTTACAGCTCCGGTTACCACAAGCAGCGGAGGTCAGCAGATTGATAACAGTCGCGTTCCCGATACTTCCTACGTGGAGCCCAATGTTGTTTTCGACAGAAACGCCGGACCTATGGGCGCCTACAAAGAAGAAAAATCGTACAACCCCGATTATCGCCGCATCAAACGCACTGCTGTAAATCCTTCGGTTGACCCAACCCTTCCTTTCCGCCGGAACTACCGCACTGCCGATAACCGCAACTACCTCGACGGCGACTGGGCAAGCCTTCAGTCGGATCAGGGGGGTAACTGGAAAAAACAGGGCGAAAACAAGCAGGCCACCAATTTCATGTACAACAATGGCGATTGGACCGGAAGCATAGCAGGCGAAGGAGCTACCACCCTTATTACCGATCGGACCAGAGTTTATAAAGGTGGCTCTTGGAAAGATGGTGCTTATTATATGAGCCCGGGTCAACGTAGATTCCTAGAAGAAAACCTTTCTACCGACTTTATCGGGTTCCGTTGCGCCATGGATAGGGTAGGAACCTCCTACGAGGGGCAGGCATACTAAATCCCCGCCGATAAAATGAATTAAGAGGGTTGCCATCAAAGGCAGCCCTTTTTTATAGCGCGTTTTTTTAATCCCGTCAGGCAACCGAAAAAATTTTGAGAGGTCTGCTCATTTCGGATTATCGCCATTTCAGCCGGGAACAGCCTCAGTTGTTTGTTATATTTGTAATTTTTTGAAATCATGTCCGAACTAAAGCAGATTATCGAAAAGGCCTGGCTCGATCAGGCTTACAGGAACAGCCTCGAGGGGGTATCAGCCATCGAAGAGTCCATACGCCGGCTGGATGCCGGATTGCTTCGTGTTGCCGAACCAATTGCCGACACTTGGCAAGTGAACGAATGGGTTAAGAAAGCCGTGTTGATGTATTTCCCGTTGAAAGGGATGAAAACCCTTGAAGCAGGCCCTTTGGAGTTTCACGATAAAATTCCCCTTAAGTCGAATTATGCTGATTTGGGGGTTAGGGTGGTGCCCCATGCTGTGGCAAGGTATGGCGCCTTCTTGTCGCGCGGGGTTATCCTGATGCCTTCGTACGTGAATATAGGAGCCTGGGTTGGGGCTGGAACCATGGTTGATACCTGGGCCACCGTGGGTTCGTGTGCCCAAATTGGCGAAGGGGTTCACCTGAGTGGCGGGGTTGGCATTGGCGGCGTTCTGGAACCTGTTCAGGCTGCACCTGTTGTAGTTGAGGATGGTTGTTTTATTGGTTCCAGATGCATAGTTGTTGAAGGGGCACGGATTGGCCGCGAAGCAGTGCTTGGTGCCAACGTAGTGATTACCGCGTCAACCAGAATTGTTGATGTTACCGGACCGAATCCGGTTGAATACAAAGGAATTGTTCCACCCCGGTCGGTGGTGATCCCTGGTAGCTATGCCAAGAACTTTCCTGCTGGAGAGTTTCATGTACCCTGCGCTTTGATCATTGGACAGAGAAAACCATCAACCGATTTAAAAACGAGCCTGAACAACGCCCTTCGCGAATACAATGTTGCCATCTAAAGGTTCAAAAATGGTATTAACCCCCGTTATGAAAAAGATTTTAATCATACAAACTGCCTCCATCGGTGATGTGATTCTCAGCACGCCGGTTGCCGAGAAATGGCATGCTCATTTCCCTGATGATGCAATCGATGTGCTTGTTAAGCAGGGAAATGAATCGTTGTTTGTGGGGCACCCCTTTATCAGGCAGGTGCTGGTGTGGCGGAAGTCGGAAAAGAAATACCGCCATTTATTGCATCTGCTCAGGGTGGTTCAGAATACCGAATACGATGTGATTGTTAATTTGCAACGCTTTGCCTCATCGGGTTTCCTTACCTTCTTCGGACGGGGACGCTATTCAACCGGATTTGCTAAAAATCCGTTCTCAAGGCTGTTTTCCAAAAGGTTTCCACACCGCCTCGACGGTCGTCATGAGGTGGAACGCAACCTTTTGCTTCTCGAGGGATTGGTTCCCGAGGGATTGGCTCCCGTTAGGCTTTATCCGCCAACAGAAGCTTTTGCCAAGGTTTCGCAGTATAAAACTTCGGTCTATATCACTGTTTCGCCGGCTTCGCTGTGGCCTACCAAGCAGTTTCCTGCTGAAAAATGGGTTGAATTTCTTCGAAGAGTAAACGGGTTCGACATTCTGCTAATCGGTGGTAAAAGCGATGCTCCGTTGTGCAGCTCTATCGCCGGGCAACTGGGCGATGCCAGGGTGTTGAATCTGGCAGGAAAACTCTCGTTGATGGAGAGCGCGGCTTTGATGCGCGACGCCCGAATGAATTTTGTAAACGATTCAGCACCTGTACATCTGGCTTCGGCTGTGAATGCTCCGGTTACAGCCATTTTTTGCAGCACAGTGCCGAAATTTGGATTTGGCCCTTTAAGTCACGACAGTCGGGTTGTCGAGACTTCACTGGATATGAAGTGTCGTCCGTGTGGCCTTCACGGTCACAGGCAATGTCCCGAGAAACACTTTCAATGTGCTTATTCTATTGATATTAACCATTTATTAAAACGGTTGTATGAATGATATTTCCCTGTTAAACGATTTGAACAGTTCTCTGAAGACTCTGGCAGAGGGCGGGGTGATTCTCTATCCTACCGACACCATCTGGGGAATAGGGTGCGATGCTACCAATTCCAAAGCCATTGAGAAAGTTTTTGGTATTAAAAAACGAGCCGAAAGCAAGAGTCTGATAATCTTGGTTGACAGCGAGCAAATGCTTGCGCATTATGTGTCGCAGGTGCCCGATATTGTTCATGATTTGATCGAACAATACGACAGGCCGCTCACCATCATCTATCCCTCTGCACAGAATCTTCCACGTAACCTGGTGGCTCCTGACGGCTCCATTGCTATTCGTGTTGTACGCCACCCATTTTGTCAGCAATTGATCAGCCGGTTTGGCAAGCCCATCACTTCCACTTCGGCCAATATCTCGGGAATGCCTTCGCCGGCCTCGTTTCAGTCGATTTCAGCAGAAGTGCTTCAAAGTGTTGATTATACCGTGTTTTACGACAGGGAGAATCCACGGGCCGCGATACCCAGTACCATCATCCGAATCAATCTTCATGGAGAATTTGAGATCATCAGGGGTTGACAGCTCCTCACCATCGGTAGCCGTGGTTCAGTTTGCCCCTCTGCTGGGCAATGTCGGGGGTAATATTCAACAGTTGGAGGCCTTGCTTCAAGGAGTGCAGGCCGATGTTATCGTGCTGCCCGAGCTTGCATCGTCGGGCTATGCCTTTGCCGATAAAGCCGAGGCCATAAAAGCTGCCGAGCCACTTGCCGGCTCCTCTTTCATCAGTTTTCTTACACACACGGCCCACAAAAAAGGGTGTAGTATCGTGTCGGGTTTTAACGAACTGGATGGCTCATCGCTCTACAATACTGCCGTGCTGGTAACTGCATCGGGATTGGTTGGAAAGTACCGAAAAATTCACCTCTTCTGGAACGAGGTCGATTTGTTTGAGCCTGGCGATGTGGGCTTACCCGTTTTCGACATAGGCTCGTTAAGGCTGGGAATGTTGATTTGTTTCGATTGGATGTTTCCTGAAGTGTGGCGAATTCTGGCGTTGAAGGGCGCCGATCTGATTGCTCATCCATCCAATCTGGTGCTCCCTTATTGCCAGCAGGCGGTGGCCGTGCACGCTTTGTGCAACCGGGTGTATGTGGCAACAGCCAACCGCATTGGAACCGAACGGAATCTCACCTTCACAGGCGGATCGCTGGTGGCTTCACCATTGGGCGAAAAGGTGATCGAGGCTCCCGTGAATGGCAGTTTTTCTGCGTCGTGCAGCATGGATCTTTCGCTTACCCGTGTTAAAAAAATCACCCCGCGAAATACCCTTGCAGAGAGTCGCCGCCCCGATTGCTATAGCTTGTTAACCAAGCACCTGGAATAGCTCCTTGCTTTTCGTTTCATGTCGTTTTAGGAGCAGATGCGGTTCTGTTCTGAAAAAGATACGCATCTTTTGAGGGAAAGATATGCATCTTTTAGATGAAGGAGTAGTGTGCTGAAAACAAGCGTTGTATTTGGTTTTGGAAATGCCGAACATCTTTTAAGAGAAAGCTGTACATCTGTTATCGTAACATTTTGCATCAATGGAAATTTGCCGCGCTGTATTTCGTAAATCAAAATGTTGCATTCGATGAAGAGCAGGGATGTGGAGTTTGTTCGTGGCAGGCTGTTGTTGAACAAGCAGGGGTAACAGGCAAAAGGTTGGTGTTGTTTGCAAGAGCGGTTATTTGGATGCGTTGCGGGGTGTTGAAGGGTTTGGAAAGGGGTGTTGTGGCGACGAAAAGCCCCTAATCAAAGCGCCCCGCTGGGGCAATCAGCGGGGCGGGTGGCAAAATCGGATGTCTGTTAAACTAAAACGTTTTGAAACTTATGTTAAACTTCAGACGGCGGTATTTGTGAAAAGTTGCCTGCGATTTTTAACTTTTTTTAGGGCATGTAGATGGCTCCGCCGCACGAAGCACGTCGTGCTCCTGTAACATCGGGCATCACGTTGGGGCGCTCGCTTACCCTTAGCAATCCCAGGAAAGCAAAAATCAGAGCTTCTTTGAAATCGGTGGTCTGTTTGTCGGGGATTTCGATTTGCAGTTTGGTTAGTTTTTGCAGTTGTTCGGTCAAATAGAGGTTGTGGGCACCGCCTCCGGTAACCAATACGGTACCTGAGTTTTTGTCGGGAAGTGCCGCCGCTACAGTGCGGGCTATCCAGTGGGTGAGGGTATGCAGCAGGTCGTGGGGCTTGTGGCTGTAGGGTTTGATGAGTGGAACGATGTTTTGGTCGAACCACTCGCGGCCCAGCGATTTTGGGGGCGACAGGGCAAACCAGGGTATGTCGGAGAGGTTTTTTTCCAATTCGGGGATTTTAGATCCGCAGCGGGCCATCTTCCCGTCAACATCCAATTTTTGTCCGGCCCAACCGGCAGCCATGTTGAGCATCATGTTGGCCGGGCAGATGTCCCAGGCAATTCTGCGTCCTGCCATGCGCAGCGATATGTTTGCAATACCGCCTATGTTGAGGCATGCGGTGTATTTGCTGAAAAGAAGCTCGTCGCCTACAGGTACAAGGGGTGCACCTTGCCCTCCCAGGGCTACATCGTTTGAGCGAAAATCACAAACCACGGGCACTCCGGTTTCGGCAGCCAGGGCGGCTCCCGATCCAAGTTGAAAGGTGTAACCCTGTGCTGGATCGTGAAAAAGGGTGTGGCCATGCGATGCAATGCAGGCAGGTTGAATGTTGTGGCGCTTAATGAAGTTGGCGGCCATTTTGCCAGTAAGGTGCCCATATGCGGCATGTGCCTCGGCAAGCTGACGGGCTGTCCCTTTCATAAGGGCTAACATGTCGTTTGCCCAGGTTTCGGGATAGGGCAGGGTTTCGGCTGCTTCGATGGTATAGTGCCACCTTTTGTCGTAACGGAAGGTGCAACAAGCCAGATCGAGACCGTCGAGCGATGACCCCGACATGAGGCCGAGGATGGTGGTTGGTTTGCTGATCATAACACCCCCAGGATGTTTTCAAGTTTGTTGCCACGCGAACCCTTGATCAGAAGAACGGCTCCAGTGATGGGTTGGCTAAGCAGGTGGGTGGCCAGTGACTGGCTGTCGGGATACCATTCGTGGCCTGAATTGCGAAACTCTTCGCCCACTACTATGATGCGGCTGGCACCCACAGAGGCAGCTTTTTCCAAAACCAGTTGATGTTCGTTGGCCGACTCCTCTCCCAACTCGCGCATTCCCCCTAAAATGAGTATCTTCTGACGCGTAGTGTTTAGTTTGGCAAACTCGTTCAGCGCGGCTTCCATGCTCGAAGGATTGGCATTGTAGGCGTCCATTACCAGTTGGTTGCGTGGTGTTTCAATCCATTGTGAACGGTGGTTCGAGGGGGTGTATTGACTGATGGCGGAGGCTATCAGCCCGGGCTCTACTTCGAAATGCAACCCGATGGCTATGGCAGCCATCACGTTGCCGAAATTGTAGTGACCCATGAGTTGGGTTGCTACCTCGAATTGTTCTCCACGATGGTGAAATGCCAGGGCGAGCCTCGGGCCTGCAGGCATCACGGTTGCACATACATCAGCATTGGTGGTTCCATAGGTAATTGTCTGCAGGTTTTCTACATGGCTCATCAGCAACGAATCCTGGCGGTTTACAAAGGCCAATCCTCCCCGTTGTTTCAAGTAACTGTACAACTCGGTCTTGGTTTTAACCACTCCCTGGTAGCCGCCAAAGCCTTCCAGGTGTGCTTTCCCGATGTTGGTTATAAGTCCTGATTCGGGTTCTGCAATAGCGCATAAAGCGGCAATTTCGCCCTGGTGGTTGGCCCCCATTTCGATCACAACCATTTCATCGGTTGGTTTGATGTTCAAGAGGGTAAGGGGTACTCCAAGATGGTTGTTGAGGTTACCACGGGTGAAGGCGGTGCGGTATTTTGCTGATAACACCGTTGCAATCAACTCTTTGGTGGTGGTTTTGCCGTTTGTTCCCGTTATGCCAATTACCGGCGCCGACAGTTGCCGGCGGTGATGCCTTGCAAGTTGTTGCATGGTTTCCTGAACGTTATCAACCAGCAGGCAACGATGGTCAGAGGCATATTGCGGATCGTCAACCACGGCGGCTACGGCACCAGCGGCCAAAGCCTTGGTTGCATAGCGGTTACCGTCGAACTGTTCGCCTTTCAGGGCAAAAAACAGTGAACCGGGGGCTGCCTCGCGTGAATCGGTGCAAATCACCGGATGTTGTTGATAGAGTTGATAGAGCAGTTGTAGCATAGAATCAAATTTTTCTGAAGTAAAGATAGGGATTGAAACGAAACGGAGCCCTACAAAAAGCGGACATCCGGTGGAAGTCCCGGATGTCCTTAAACAACTTAAGTAAAAAAAAGAAAAAAAAGAAACCAAAAGATTTGGTGTTAATCTTGTCAGTCTGTGGTGTTAGTGCCCTCCAGCCGATCCTGTCCACTCAACACCCATACCATTGGTCGAAGCAGTGTCGGCTTCAAACAACCGGCCATCGGTGGTCAGAAAGTAGGTGGCTCCCTGGATTTCGATTCTGGCTTTATCGCCCATCGATTCAATTTTCATAGGGGCGTGGTTGAGGGTGGCAGTTTCACAATCGCCTTCCTGGCTTGCGGTGATGGTTTTCATACCCGAGAAATGTTCCCCTTTCTCGGTATAGTCAATGAAGTGACGGGTCATGGTTTTCCCGTCGCAGGTTGCCGAAAATTGCGCGCTGGTAATAAAGGCAGTAACGGCAGCCGGGTTTGTCACATCAATGGCAGTTACTTCATGCGATTCGGTGTGCAGTATTCCCGATTCTTCCTGTGCAATATAAACCAGACCACCGGCTAGGTATCCTGCCAAAGCCAGCAGACTCACTTTTTTCAGGTACCATATGAAGTCGATTTTTTCCATACCCATCACGGCAACACCGGCAGCCGATCCGATAATCAGGATGCTTCCGCCTGTACCGGCACAATAGTCCAGCAATTCCCAGAAATAGTGATCGGTGGGGAAGGCAGT
>JAQVCV010000117.1 GCA_028689615.1 Bacteroidales bacterium
CAAAAAAGTTGACATTCGGTCTATATTAAGTACGATAAAAGGATCGGAGGTAAACATTATGAACATCATAAATGACATCAGGCCAGTAACCTACCTGAAATCAAGAGCAGCGGACTTGCTCAAACAAATTAACGACACCCATCGCCCTGTTATCATAACGCAAAATGGCGAGCCCAAAGCTGTGCTTCAAGACCCGGAAAGCTTCGAAAATATGAGAAATGCGATTGGAATCTTGAAGCTGATTTCAATGGGGGAAGAAGATGTAAAGAATGGAAACATCCTGGAGCAGGAAACAGTTTTTAAAAATATAGAAGAAATATTGAAAAAGCAATGAAGCAGGACTTCAAAGTGATTTGGGCCAGCTCCGCCGTGCATGACCTTGAAGGTATAATTGCCCACATTGCCGAGGACAGTCCTGCGAATGCGAGGAAAATTTTATCAAAGATCAAAAAATCAGTATCTGACCTTTATCACTCTCCGCATCGTGGTCGCCTCGTACCAGAGCTGCAAAGTCAAGGAATTATATTGTATCGAGAATTTGTTATTGCCCCTTGGATGGTAATGTACAGGGTTTCAGAACATACAGTATTGGTATTGTCAGTTTTCGATTCTCGGCAAAATATAGAAGACATCTTGCTGAAAAAATTATTAAATCTGAAAATATAAACGGCCAACCAGTCAATAAACCTGACCGGAAATAGCCGCGTTCTAAAAGGTCGGCAACACGTCGGCCGGCAGGTTATTTCACCGTTAACTGTAAAAAGAAAAACCCATGCAATTTGCAATAATGAAACCTGGACAAGAAGAAATTGTAATCGATATTGTTAAAGAAGCTTTCGATGAAAAAGTGGCCCCTGGTTATACGGAAGAAGGGATTGAAGAATTTTACAAATTTGCAAATAAGAATACTTTGGCGGAAAGATCAAAAACCAATACATTTACCTTAATCGCCTATCAGGAACAAAAAGCTATTGGCATCATAGAAATTAAAGAATTTTGTCATGTCTCTATGTTTTTTGTAAAACCTGAACATCAAAAAAAAGGTTTTGGTAAGGCCCTGTTTAATGAAGCACTTTCTATACTCTCTGCCAAAAAGATTGGGCCAAGTACGCTGACAGTTAATTCATCTTTAAACGCAGTTACTTCGTATGAGCGACTTGGCTTTAAAATAAAGGCTAAAGAGCAATGTTGGACGAAGCCGCTGCGCGGCAGACAAGCCCCGGGCGATTCTGTTTATCCATAAGAATATGTTGTAATCTTACGGGATACGGTAAGGGGGAGGAAGCGGTTTGGCCACGGTACGGCCGAGCGCATCACCCATTACCAAGGAGGTTGCAATGAACACCACCCTGCCGCAAGATCCCCATTTCATCGAGCAGTATCAGCACCATCTGCAATGCCTCAAGCTGGGCGGCTTGCAGCCCAAGACCATCGAAGCCTATACCAGGGCAATCCGGCGTATCGGCAACTACTTCGATTGCCGCATTGACAATCTCAGCTCCGCCCAGTTGCGCGAGTATTTCACGGAACTGCTGGACACACATTCCTGGAGCGCGGTCAAGCTCGACCTCTATGGCCTGAAGTTCTTCTACTCCGGGGTCTTGCAGAAACCCTGGGAAGATATCCCCCTGATCAAGCCTCCCCATACATCCAGAATTCCCGATATCCTCTCCGTCCAACAGATGGGGCAACTGTTTGCCGCAACCAGGATCTTGAGCTACAAGGTTTTCTTTTTCACCTGCTACAGTATGGGGTTGCGCCTTGGTGAGGGCATTGGGCTTACGGTCGGCGACATCGACGCCGGCAACATGCGGGTGCATATTCGTGACGCCAAGGGCAACAAGGACCGGTTGGTGCCGCTGCCTGACAAGACCCTGCGGGTGCTGCGGGAGTTCTGGGCCGTTCACAAACATCCCCGCTTTCTCTTTCCCAGCAGGAAACGCGGGCTGAAAAACGTCCATCTGGTTGACCAGCCCCTGGACAGGGGCGGCATTCAAAGCGCCATGCAATCCGTTGTCCAGCAGCTCGGCATAAAAAAAAATTTCATGCCATTCCCTGCGCCACAGTTACGCCACCCACATGCTGGAGGCTGGTGTCGATCTGCTTGAACTCCAACAGATTCTTGGCCATGTCAGCATCCTGACCACCTCCAGATACACCCACCTGACCAACAACACCGCCAATAACGCCAGGCTGGCCGTCAATAGCCTGGTCAACTCCCTGGACATCGCGTGGGGAGGGCGCAAGTAATGCTGCTTTCCACAATTATCAACACGTTCAAAGACAGTTTCCTTCGCCTGTACAAAGCAACGCTGCTGCCGGGCCATCTCAAGGCCCTGGAGTCCATGGGACGATGCCGGCAGGAGCACGGACCCCACATGCTGGCCCGGTGTTCGGATGACAAGTGCGGCAACCAGATATATATTCCTCACTCCTGCGGTCACAGAAGCTGCCCCCATTGCCAAAACCACGAGAGCCAGCAATGGCTGGAAGCCCAGCTCGACAAGCGGCTGCCATGCCGATATTTCCTGCTCACCTTCACACTGCCCCGGCAGTTGCGGGACCTGGCCTGGCACCACCAGAAGACGGTCTACTCCCAGATGTTCGCTGCGGTGCAGGACCTGTTGAAATCCTTCACCCTAAACGACAAAAAGCTCGGAGGATCAGCGGGGTTCACCGCCATCCTGCACACCCATGCCAGAAATCTGGACTATCATCCCCATCTCCATGTGGTCATGCCAGCGGCAAGCATCAACCGGAAGACAGGGCTGTGGAAGAAAAAGTCCGGAAACTATCTCTTCAGCCACAAGGCCCTGGCCAAGGTGTTCCGGGCAAAACTCCTCCAATCCCTGGTTGAACACGAGCTGGCGGTTCCCTCCGATTGCCCCGAACAGTGGGTGGTTGACTGCAAGGACGTGGGCACCGGCGAGAAGGCTCTGGTCTATCTTGGTCGTTACCTGTACCGGGGCGTCATCCGCGAGCAGGATATCCTGCACTGCCGCGACGGCATGGTCACCTTCCGCTACCGCCATGCCAAAAGCGGGGAAGACCGGACCAGAACCCTCACGGCCGAGAATTTTCTCTACCTGCTCATGCTCCATGTGTTGCCCCGAGGGTTTTGCCGGGCAAGGTCCTATGGTTTTCTCCATGGATGCAGCAAAAAACTGATCCGTTTGGTGCAACTGGTGCTGCGGGTTGCGCCCTGGCGCTCCCTGGTCCGCAACCAGCAACAACGGCCGGCAATCATCTGTCCGGCCTGCGGGGCTGCCATGGTGATCATCGCAACGATGCTGCCTCGGCCACCAGCACTGGCCGCTGGCCTCCCGACCATAGATCAGCCGGAGGCCTTGGGTATGTAAAAAAAACCGCGACATCGTTTGAAAAAAACCGGCTTGCACCGGAACAGGATTTCTGCGCCCAAAAAACGCCGTCAATCACCGTGTAACAGCATGATACACCACAAAAAAACATCGCAACGATCACCAAAGAGGGCTCTGCCGCCTTCCTGCCCCCCAGCCGCCTGATCCACCCCCCTCAGCGCCAAAAAGCTTTTTTCTATAGAGGATACCGGGCTCGTCCAACAAACGGTTCAGATTGTGGTTCGCTGTGCTCTCACAATCTAACCTTATTCGTTATGCCATTTATAATCTTTTCAGCAATTGACTTACTACTTTGCAGTAAGAAAATCATCTTTATAACTCATGCTTCCTGCTTCCCATTCAGCGAGAAAAAGCGGTTTAAAATCGTCGGTATGAACAAATATATGCATGTTGGACTCACTCATTCTTAATGCCGGAACTCCCACTTCTCCAGATTTCTTGACATAATCTGTGTCGATCATCAAGAACCTGTTTTTATATTGTTCAAACAATAATTTGCAAAGTTTTGTTAGTCTATCCTTTCTTTCTTCAAGTGTCCCATTAAGTATTGAATGATCAACAGAAACCCAGCACCTTATTTTGTTATCTGATAAACAATCCGATGAAATCGACCTAATATAGTTGAG
>JAQVCV010000013.1 GCA_028689615.1 Bacteroidales bacterium
CCGTGGGGAGACTTCCTTCTGCTGAAGTTTTTCTGCCCTGACTGTGGGGAGACTTCCTTCGGCTGAAGTTTTTCTGCCCTGACTCTGGGGAGACTTCCTTCGGCTGAAGTTTTTCTGCCCTGACTCTGGGGAGACTTCCTTCGGCTGAAGTTTTTCTGCCCTGACTCTGGGGAGACTTCCTTCGGCTGAAGTTTTTCTGCCCTGACCGTGGGGAGACTTCCTTCGGCTGAAGTTTTTTCGCCCAGACTGTGGGGAGACTTCCTTCGGCTGAAGTTAATCGTTAATGCTTATTATTTCTAAAGGGGTTAGGGGGCAGAGGGATGAGGAAAGAAAGAATTTGCTGTGCCCTTGCACTTGTTAAAACCGAAGCCAAAGTCTCGCTCCTCATCACTCATGCCTGATTGCTTTTGGATCGATCACAGGTGCCACGATTACTTCAATTTGGTCGTTGTCGGTACATCCGTTTGGGGCGGTGGCTGTTACGGCGTAGGTTCCGGAAGTGGTAACCCAAAGGGTTGATTGGGTTGATCCGTCGTTCCACAGGTAGCTGAAACCTGCTCCGGCATCGAGCAGAAGGGTTCCTCCCTGGCACAACACGGTGTCGTTGCCCAGGTTGACCAGCGGTCCGGTAAGGAGCGAAAGGGCGAGGTTGACGGTTGAATCGCAACCCAGTGCGGAGGTACCATTATAGGTATAATTGCCCGGCCAATGGAGCCACTGGTTGTTGAACCACAGGCTGTCGGAGGGGCACATAACATCGGTTGTATTTCGGGTTTGCGATCGGCGGAGCATGTGATTTAGTGTGGGCCATTCCACGGTAAAGGCATACCACCAGGTGTTGATGGTTCGGGTGTCGCCGGTAACCAAGCCCCAGGTGTGGCATCCGGGAGGGGCCAGACATCCGTCGAGTTGAACTGTTCCGGCAGTGAGCTGACGGTCGTCCCAGTAGAGGAGTGGCCGGTCGCCCGCAGGTCTGATCAGGTCAACCACGAATCCGCCGGCCTGTATCTCGATGTCGTAGAGGGGCAGGTTGGTCAGCCCGTTGATGTAGGTGATGTCGAAGGTTACCGGTGTTCCGTTTGGTACGGGCGTGCCCACACCGTTGAGGCCATTCCAGGTTAGGGTGTTGGAGCCGGTTGTCACGGCCTGCACCAGGTTCACATCTTCGGGTTGGTAGCCTGGCAGGGGATTGATGCCCACCATCACGCTCACAGTTCCACTCTGAGTTACTGCTACATTGAGGTTTACGCTTCCGTTGCAAGGGTTGTCGAGCGATACCTGGCTTATGCTCCCTGGGTTGCCTGTTGGGAAAAGGGCGGGGTCGGGGTTGTTGAAAAAGATTTTGTATTCGGGATAAACCGAATTCTCTGTACGCGACTTTCGGGCTTCGGTAAAAGGCTGGTAGTTGTTGCACCCGTTGTGGTTGCATCCAATTCTGAACAGGTGGGGCTGCATTCCGTTGAAACCAATGCGGGTCACTATCTGGTCGGTGCTATAAACAAAGAGGCTGCCGTTGAAATGTGCGTAGTCGTCCATGGTGCTCAGGTACCAGTTTCTGGACCAGAGGCGCCCGCTGACGGGGTTGTTGGCGGCATCGGTCACGGTTAGGTCGAAGTACAGGAGTACAGGATCGGGAGGGTTCGATCCAATAACCACCGTGTCCATAAATTCAAGGTAATAATCGCCTGCTGCCGGCGGAAAGAACACGAAAGGGGAGTAGCCACCTGCTGCCACCGGCGCGGGGCCTGCAGCAGCCTGGTTGTAGGTTTCAATAAAACCTGTGCCGGCAACCGGCACCGGAGTGGTGTCGTAAACCACCACTCCGGCCGTGTTGGTGATACGAAAACTGCCCAGCTTAAGGTATTGCCAGTTCATGCCAAACCACACCTTTTCTGAAGTGGATGCAACAGAAAAGCAGATGCGGTTGTCGGGTGTTGACTGGGTGAGGCCAAAGGTGCCGTAGCCACCCGGAGCCCCGTTGTGCGAGATAACCACCACGCCACTGTCGGCTGCCGTGGGGCGCAACTGTTTGGTCCCTTCGGCCAGAGCCGCCACAGGCACCAGCACCAGCAGCAACACAATACAGACGAAGGGAGGCATGGGATTAATTGTGCTTGATGGGCTTTGTTGGAATAACCGGTGCAGCAATTACGTATATCTCATCGCTACCGCTACAGCCATTGGGTGCAGTGGCATTTAACGAATAAAGGCCAGTAGTGGACACTGTTATCGAAGATGAAGTAGCTCCGGTGCTCCATTGATAAACAAATCCAACTCCTGTAGTAGCTTGTAATGTTAGCGTCGCACCTTGACAAAGGGTAGTATCTGGCCCAAAGTCAACAGCCGGACCCGGTTTTACATTTAAGGTTAGTGAACGAGTAGAATCACAGCCCATAAAGTTAGTATAAACTTCATTATACACTCCGCTGGTAGTTTGTTGTGCACCGGCAAAGAAATAGCTTTCACCGTTACAAATTTCATGGTTCAAGGCAATGAAATGGGATCTTCTGTAAGTCAGGTTAATAGGAGCTAAAGTTGTACTAAGTGAGTACCACCATGTATTCATAGTGTTTACATCTCCGTTATCGTAGGGCCAGGAGTGACAGCCTGTGGTGCCTCCGCACCCCGTGAAGTTAAATCCTGTTGCCCATAAATTGGTATCATCCCAGTAAACTAAAGGCTGAGGCCCTGTAGGACGAACAAGGTTAATGACAAATCCGCTTGGTGCGGCTTCAATGTCGTACATTGGAAGGTTTGTCAATCCATTGATGTAAGTCACTACAATATCAACTGACGTTCCATTAGGTACTGGTTGTCCTAACCCGTTGTTTCCATTCCATGTAATGATGTTGGGCGTATTGGCAACTACGTCAGCACTCAAGAGTATATCTTCTGGCTGATAGCCCGGTAAAGGATTGATGTCAACCAAAATGCTAACATTCCCTGATTTATTTACATTTACCTGGATATCCATTGTTCCATCACAATCGTTAATTGGAACTACCGAAGTAACAGCCCCCATAATCCCCGTTGGGTAAACATTGGGGTCAGGGTTATTGAGAAAAATTTTGTATTGAGCATAGGTGCTGTTGCCAGTCCTTGATTTTCTGGCCTGATCAAATGGCTCGGTGTTGTTGCAGCCGTTCGGATTGCAGGCCACCCGGAAGAAATAGGGTCTGATGCCGTTAAAATTAATTTCTGTTACGATTTGATCGTCGGAATAAGAGTAGAGTTTACCTCTGAAAATGTCGCTGGCAGTACCACCCTGTGTGCTTAAAAACCAGTTTTTGGAATAAACCCGACCAGGGATAGCTACATTTCCGGATGTGGCAACAGTGAGGTCAAAATATCTTAATTCTGCGTCTTGTCCTCCCCAACCTCCAGCTGTGGTATACTCAAACTCGATGTAATAATCTCCGGCAGAAGGCGGATTCCAGAGAATTGCAGTATATCCGCCTGTGGCAACGTTGGATGGGCCGGCAATGGCCTTGTAATAATTGTTAATAAATCCGGCTCCCGATGTAGGAACTGGAGCTGATGGTTTGGCAATAGTTCCATTGGCTCTTTTAATGACGTAATTGGCCGAATTTGTATAAATCCATTTCATTCCTAGATAGACTTTTTCTGAAGTGCTGTTTATCTTGAACCAAATACGACTGTCTTCAGGTGCGGTTGAAACAGCGAAGTGTCCATATACACCACCACTTGATATGCCCTTCGATACAATAATAACACCGCGTCCAACACTGTCGGAAGGGAAAGGCATTAGTTCTTTAGTGCCCTCGGCGAAAACTGAACAAACAAAAAAGAAAGCGTAAAGAATGAGAATGGGTTTAATCATACTATGATTGTCAATTGATTAATTATGTATTTTTAAATTCATTGATGAATACGGATTCTTTCGATCGGGATGGAATTGGCAAATTCCAACTCTCAAAACTGATCCCTTTGTCGCTCGAATTGCCAGCTTTAAAGGTAATTTCCGGTGCCGCAAACCAGAATTCCGTGTCGTTTTGTGCCGCGGCCCCAACCGCAAGCACCATTGCCAGTGCAACGATCGCATATTTCAACAGTTTCATTTTCCTTTATTCATTTGGTTCAAACGGTAATCAGACATAAGCAACCCTCCGGGGGTTGTAGCATAGGTTTTTCTGGAAAACAAAGATAGGGAGTTTGTTGTATCGCTCCAAGTTGCAACGGGAAGCGGCTCAAGCGTTTTTCGTATTTTTGCAGGGCCATCGGTGGTTGAATCCCGGGGCATTGCATTGTAAAACTGTTAAATTGAATACTATGAAACTTTTAGAAGGAAAAATTGCTCTGGTTACCGGAGCCTCTCGCGGCATCGGTCGCGCCATCGTGTTGAAGTTTGCTGCCGAAGGGGCCGATGTGGCCTTCACCGATCTGGCAATCGACGAGAACACTGCCTCGCTTGAGGCCGAGATTGCAGCCCTGGGGCGCAAAGGGAAAGGGTATGCCGCCGATGCATCGGACCTGACAGCCAGCGAGAAACTGGTTGAAGAGGTGACCAAAGACTTTGGTACCATTGATATTCTGGTGAACAACGCCGGAATCACCCGCGACCAACTGCTCATGCGCATGAGTGAAACCGATTGGGATCTGGTGCTGAAAATAAACCTTAAATCGGTGTTCAACATGACCAAAGCGGTTCAGCGCGTGATGCTCAAAGCCCGCAAAGGTGCCATCATCAACATGAGTTCGGTGGTGGGTGTGAGTGGCAACGCCGGCCAGTCGAACTATTCGGCCTCCAAAGCCGGCATGATCGGATTCACCAAAAGCATTGCCCAGGAGCTCGGTTCGCGCAACATCCGCGTGAATGCCGTGGCCCCCGGTTTCATCGAAACGGCCATGACCGCCAAACTGCCCGAAGATGTCCGCAAAAACTGGATCGAAGGAATTCCCCTCAAGCGCGGCGGCACCCCCGACGATGTTGCCAACGCCTGCACCTTCCTCGCCTCCGACCTCTCGGGCTACGTCACCGGCCAGGTGTTGCATGTGTGTGGCGGGATGCTGATGTAGGATTGTTTGTTTTGTTTGTTTTGTTTGTTTGAGTGTTTTGAATGGTTTTTTGGGTTTCAATATGGCTAATCAATGTTTAAACCAGGAACCAGCCTATCAGATCACTCAAACAAACAAATACCGGAAACCTCATTACTCACTGACGAATAAAAAATGAGACAGCGGATTATCGATTAGCTCGGGTCTTCTTTAAAAGAGATTTTTTGAAGACTAAATGTAAATATTAACTTGTCATAACGATTTGTGATTGTGACAATCTAAAATAGCATTCTAATTATGACAATTACACGGTTTGAGGATTTGGAGATATGGCAATTGTCAAGGGAATTGAATCGTATAGTTAAAGGCTATACGCATAGGGAAGCCTTTTCGCGAGATTTTCGATTTATTGATCAGATTACCAGTTCTTGTGGTTCTGTAATGGATTGCATCGCTGAGGGATTTGAACGCGATGGAACCAAAGAGTTTATCCAGTTTCTTAGTATTGCAAAAGGTTCGTGTGGCGAAGCCAGGTCGCAATGCTATCGTGCCTTTGACTTTAGTTATATCTCATCAGAAGAATTAAACGATATACTCCTCAGAACAGATGTTCTGAGGAGTAAAATCAGCAATTTTATCTCTTATCTGAAATCTTGCGATTTGAAAGGAAAGAAGTATAAGTAATGATATAGTGAAGCAGGTGGTAATGATCTACCCAAGTTCACAAATACTTGAAGTAAAAAATGTCTTTTCTAAAATCAAAAAGAGTTATGGTTGGAAGCGGACGAAAACAAAACCAACAAACTTATAAACAGGGTTGGTTATCTTGACCGGCGGGTGACGACCAACCGAACCAAAAAGACAAACGAAACCTAAAACAAATCACTAGAACCTCTTCTTCGATTTCTTCTTTCCCCAAACTTCTTCAACGGCGTTGGCGTCAACCGATTGCCGTTTCTTTTTGTAGGGTTTTTCCCAGAAGGGTTCTTCTTTCTTTTCGGAGGGTTTTTAGTCGGTTGCGAAGCCGGCCTGAAGTTTCATGCCGTTGTAGCTGGCCTCGTTGAGTGCTCCTACCAGGCGGGAGGCAAAGCGGCTGTCGATCTCGAAGAAAGAGAACTTGCGGTCGAGGTCGATGCGGCCAATCTCGATGCTGCGGTCGCGGAGGGTTTCGTTGATGAGGCTGATAAGGGCTTTGGGGTTGATGTTGTTTTTCAATCCCACGTTCAGGAAAATGCGGCTGAATGCCACACCCTGTCCACCGCGGTCGCGTTTCTTTTTGATCTCGAAAGTGCCTTTGGGCTGGTCTTTCCCTTTCGAGTCGTATTTGCGTGGTATCTGCGCGTTGATGTTGGAGGCATCGCGGTAGTAATCGAGGAAGCGGTTGAACTCCATCGAGATGAATTTCTTGATCAGTTCGTCGCGATCCATCCAGCTCAGTTTTTTCATGATCACGGGGAGGAAGCTCTCGATCTCCTCTTCGTTCACCTGGGTGTTTTCCATCTTATCAACCAGGTTGAAGAGTTGTTTCTCGCAGATGGTGCGGCCATCAGGCACGGGCATGTAGGTGATGGTCCGTCCGGTGAGTTTTTCGAGGGTGCGGATGCGTTCCATCTCGCGGGAGTGGATGATGCTGATGGCTACCCCTGTCTTCCCGGCACGTCCGGTGCGACCTGTGCGGTGGATGTACACCTCGCGGTCGTCGGGAAGGTTGTAGTTGATGATGTGGGTGAGGTCGGTCACGTCGAGACCGCGTGCAGCCACGTCGGTTGCAACCAGAACCTGCAGATGCCGCAGCCTGAAGCGGTTCATCACATAATCGCGCTGTGCCTGCGACAGGTCGCCATGAAGCGCGTCGGCGTTGTAGCCCTCCTGCATCAGATGGTCGGCCACCTCTTTGGTCTCGGTGCGGGTGCGGCAAAACACGATGCTGTAGAGGTTGGGGTTGATGTCGATGATTCTTTTCAGGGCTTCGAAGCGGTCGGGGGCATGAACCATGCAGAAGAAGTGGTTCACGTTTTCGGTGCCTGAGTTCTTTTTGCCGGCGCTGATCTCTTCAGGGTCGTGCATGTAGTTTTTGGCAATAGCCAGCACTTCGCGGGGCATGGTAGCGCTGAGGAGCATGGTTCGGCGTTCGGCGGGTGCTGTTTCGAGAATGGAGTCGAGCTCTTCTTTGAAGCCCATGTTGAGCATCTCGTCGGCCTCGTCGAGCACCAGCCATTTAATTTTGGAGATGTCGAGGCGCGACCGGTTGATCAGGTCGAGGGTGCGTCCGGGAGTTCCTACCACGAAAGTAGCGCCACGACGCAGGTGTACCATCTGCCGCTCGATGCTTTCGCCGCCATACACCGGCACGATGTGGATACCGGGGATGTTTTTGCTGTAGTTCGACAGGTCTTTGGCAATCTGGATGCAGAGTTCGCGGGTGGGGCATAAAACGAGCCCTTCGGGAATTTTGTTGCCGGGTTGTGCCTGTTGGAGCATGGGCAAGCCAAAGGCGGCTGTTTTGCCCGTCCCTGTCTGGGCAAAGGCCAGCAGATCGCGCGATTGCTCAAGAATGAATGGGATGGTGAGTGCCTGAATGGGAGTTGGGTTTTCGAAGCCCATCTCTTTGATGGCCTCGTGGATTTCCGGTTTGAGAGCGGAGAAATCGAATGATGACATGTAAATTTTTCGTTAAAACATCCCAAACAATTGGCGTGGTGGCAATGCCCGGAACATCGTGAATAAAAGTAATTTATGCCAAGCTGTCGGCAGCTTTGCAAAAGGCTGCAAAGGTACGCTATTTTTTTGAAACAAAAGGGGGTGACCCTTTCTCTGTTTTTTTCTTTAGCGGGGTTTGAGTATGTTTGCACTCCGCAAAAGGGTGTCCAACGGGTGCTGTAGTGGCATTGAAGCTGGCAACACCCTGCTTGAACCCCGGCTTATGATGTTGTTTTTTAAGAATCGGTTGCGCAGTTTTGGTTATGCCTTCAGGGGTGTGGCTGGTTTGTTTCGTGGTCAGATCAATATCTGGCTGCACGTGGTGGCTGCCCTGATGGTGGTGGTGGCGGGTTTTTGTTTCGGAATCAGCAAGTCCGAATGGCTGGCAGTGGTGTTGTCTGTTGCTATGGTGTTGGGCGCGGAAGCTTTCAACACCGCCCTAGAGCGGCTCACCGATATGGTTTCACCCGACTACGACCGTAGGGCCGGAGAGGTGAAGGATGTTGCTGCCGGTGCTGTGTTGCTGGTGAGCCTGGGTGCCCTGGTTGTGGGGCTGGTAGTGTTTGTACCTTATATTATTGACTTGTTTTCAAATGGCTGACATTTTACTTGCCGACAGCGGTTCGTCGAAAACCGACTGGGTTCTGGTTCGTGACGGGGAAGAGAAGTTCCGGTTTCAATCGGTGGGACTCAATCCCTATTTTTTAAGCCCCGGGCGCATAACCGAGGAGATTGTTAAGGCTTTGCCCGAAGGTTTTGACGTGTCGTTGCCCGACGAAGTGTTGTTTTATGGTTCGGGATGCAGTGCCGCGGAGCGTATCGACGAGGTGGCGGGAGCCATCAAGGGGGCTTTCCCTTACGCGATGGTGAGCGTGGAGTCGGATCTGGTGGGGGCGGCTCGCGCCCTGTTCGGGTCTGACCCCGGATTGGTGGCAATACTTGGAACCGGATCGAATGTATGCCTCTACAGCGGCACCACGATTACCCATGGCATCCGCTCGCTGGGTTTTTTGTTTGGCGACTGGGGCAGTGGTGCGGTGATCGGGCGCGAACTGGTGACAAGCTACCTCCGGCGCCGGATGCCCACCGCGTTGAGCGGCATTTTTGAGGAGTGGCACCAATTGTCGTTCGAACAGATGCTGGAGGGGAGCTACCGGACCGACCGTCCCTCACGTTTCCTGGCGTCGTTTGTTCCGTTTTTAGCGCAACAGAAGCAGCATGAGTGGGTGCAGAGTCTGCTCCGGCGCAGTTTCGACGATTTTTTCAGCTTCATGGTTGCCGATCTGCCTCATCAGAACCGCTATCCCTTTGGAGCTGTGGGGTCGGTAGCGTTTTACTTCCGCGAATTTCTTGAAGCATCGGCAGCAAAAGCTGGTTTTTACCATACCAGGGTATTGGCTGCACCTATGGAGGGGTTGGTGGAGTTGTATAAACATCATCAGTAGGAGCCCTACTCTCCCATCCCCAAAAAATCGGATCCGTTCCATTCGTTCATGAAGCGTTGGAGAAACTCTTCAAGGCATTGGTGTCTGTTTTCTGCAATCCGGCGTGCAGTGGGGGTGTGCAGCCGGTCGCGGAGCAGCAGCAGTTTCTCGTGAAAATGGTTGATAGTGGGCGAAACGGTGTTTTTGTATTGCTCGAAATCGGTGTGCATTATGGGTTTTGTTTCGGGATCGAACATGGGGCGGTGGTGGTAGCCGCCGAAAGCAAAGGTGCGTGCAATGCCAATAGCACCGATAGCATCGAGGCGGTCGGCGTCCTGAACGCAACGGGCTTCAAGGGTTTCGGGCTGATCGGGGACTCCGGCTCCTTTGAAACTCAGGTGCCGGATGCATGTTATTACAGGGCGGGTGTATTTCTCGAGTTTGTTCACCACCAGCAGTCCTTTCACCTGCTCGAAGCCGGCACGCTCGTCGGGATTAAATTTCCAGTCGGCTACATCGTGAAGCAACGCGGCCAGTTCAACCACCAGCAGGTCGGCATTCTCCTTGGAGGCAATGTAGGTGGCCAGGTTGCGAACGCGCCAGGTGTGCCACCAGTCGTGACCGCTGTAATCGTTCATCTGAAGGCGGCGGATGGTGTTTTCGAGCCTCACCACGGCTTCGCGAAATACCGGTTCTTTCATACAAGAGAATAGATTAGTTGCACATACAACACTGCGAACGACACAATAAACGTCAGCAAGGTAACAATAATTCCCGGAACCAAAAAATCGCGGAAAGTTACCACCACGTCGTGTTGCCGCGCGCTCTCGATAACAATGAGGTTGGCCATGGCTCCCACGATGGTGGCATTGCCCGCCAGTGTTGAGGCCGAGGCCAGGGCCAGCCAAAGCAGATCGCTCCCCGCGCTCTTCATCACCGGAAGCATCAGCACGGTGAAGGGGACGTTGCTCACTACCTGCGACATCAGCAGCGACAACACGTGAACAGTGCCCAGCCCTCCTGCTGTTTCATGAAGTGCTACGCGGTTTAGCACACGGGCTGTTGCTCCCGAAATTTCAAGCCCGTGAACCACCACGAACAGGGTGGAGAAAAACAACAGCAATACCCAGTCAACACGACCAATGATTACCGAGGGCTTCTGTTTGCCCAGCATCAGGATGAGGGCAGCACCGGCCAGGGCTGTAACAGGGATGGAGAGTCCAAGCGGTTTGCCAATAAAAAAAGCAACTACCACCATCACGAACACTGCAACGGAATAACGCATGGTGCGAAGCGAGTAGGTTTCGGGCTGAAGGCGCGAGGCTATGGGTGGGTTGCCTTTAAATTCGCTACGGAACAGAAGTCTGATTACCAGACTGATGACGGCCAGCCCCGCCACCGAAACGGGGAGAAGGCGCAACATGAAGCCTCCGTAAGTGAGTCCCGAGTTGAGTCCTATGAGCATGTTTTGTGGGTTCCCGGTGATGGTCATGGCGCTTCCGATGTTCGATGCAAGGATTTCGGCAACCAGGTAGGGGATGGGGTTTAGGTTGGCTTTGCGGCAGATGGCGATTACCACTGGTGTGAAAAGAAGTACCACGGCGTCGTTTACCAAAAAGGCGCTGGCAATGCCGGTTATCCACACGATGAGGGTGAGCAGGCGGCGGCGGGTGGCCGACCATCCCAGGGTTTTGGCAGCCAGCAGCGCGAAGAAGCCATCGAGTTGCAGCGTGGTGATCACGATCATCATGCCCAGCAGCAGCGCGATGGTGTTGAAGTCGATGGCAGCAATGGCTTCACCAAAACTCATCACGCCGGCAACCACCATAGCCACGGCGCCGAAGAACGAGGCAGAGGGTCGGTCGATGTTCATTCCGGGCAGGCGGGTGAAGATGATGCCCACATAGGTGAAGGCAAAGATGACGAGGGCTGTGGTTGCCGTGGTGGTCATAGCATCAGTGATGAAGGTGGTGGCTGAGAGCCGAAGCAAGCAGGTGCCACTGCTCCTTGGTGTTGTAGTTCTGCGCGGCAATGCGCAGCAACAGGTGGCGGGCATCGGGCCATTGGAAAACGGGTACCTCGATGGCATGGTTGGCCCACAAATCTTCCTGGAGCTGGTCGGTGGTGTTGTAGCCCAGCACAACAGGACGTGGTGCGAGGGGCAGGGGTACGGCGGCCATCGAGGCTATCATTTCAGGAGGGCAGGGCGATGGTATTTCAAGTGTTTGGCAGAGAATCTGGCGACCGAGGAGGGCGAGTTGGCGGTTGTGTTCCATCCATTCGTCCCAGCCACCGGGCATTTGGCTCCCTATAAGGTTTATGGCATGGGGGATGCAGAGGGCTGCCGACAGGTCGGAAGTGCCCTGCCAGTGAAACCTGCGCGCGAAGCTCACGTCGGGGCCCCACGCGTGGCTTATGGCCAGCGGCACCATCTGTTGTCGGTGGACAGCATCCACCCACAGAAAGGCGCATTGTTTGGGCAGGCACATCCATTTGTGGCAGTTGCCGGTGTAATAAGTGGGCGCGATGGCGCCAATGTTGAGAGGTATGGAACCAGGCGCGTGGGCTCCGTCGATAAGCGATTCGATGCCGCGACGGTTCAGCTCGGCAACGATGGCTTCAACGGGGAAGCGCAAAGCGGTGGGGGAGGTGATGTGGTCGAGCATCACCAGGCGGGTAGCAGGGGTGATGGCCTCCACAACGGCATCGTAAACTGCTTCAGGTGTGGTGCCTGGAAAAGGAACCACCACTTCGCGAACGGTGATGGCGGCGCTTTGGCGAATGTGGAAGAGCGTGTTGCGGCAGGCATTGTAGATGTGGTTGGTGATCAACACCTCATCGCCAGGCTTGAAGGGAATGGATTTGAGCACGGTGTTCACACCGTGGGTGGCATTGGGAACCAGCACCAGCCCGTCGGGCTCGGCACCGGTGAAGGCAGCCAGAGCGGCACGACTCTCGTCGATCAACGGGTCGAGTTCGCGCAGGATAAAACGCAAGGGCGACAATTCCAACCGGTTTTGCCATTCGCGGTAATGTTGCATGATCTCTTCGGGGCAGGCCCCGAAAGCACCGTGGTTGAGATAATGGATGGATGCATCAAGACTCCAGTTCATGGGATTGAATTTTGGGGCAAAGGTAGAGGTTTTTGGAGGAGCGCTTGAGGGGTTGTTTTTTTTTCAAACCTGCCAGGTTTTTGAAACCTGGCAGGTTTAACGCCAATGTCAACCGTCAGTTTAAATGTAAGGGT
This sequence comes from Bacteroidales bacterium, assembly GCA_028689615.1. Taxonomy (GTDB): domain Bacteria; phylum Bacteroidota; class Bacteroidia; order Bacteroidales; family TTA-H9; genus GWE2-42-24. Next base: position 12,388 of record JAQVCV010000013.1, read on the forward strand.
TCTTGCTGGCAGCGCGATGGAACCTCTATACCTTGCAACGGCATCTGTGCAGCTGACTTCGACACTTTTTCGGTTCTTATTTTTTAATACGTAGTTTATCAATGATGTGTAATTTTCGGGACACCCGTTTGGGTGTCCCGGCCTAAAAATGAGTACTTTTACGGGCATGTTTGTCCGCAAGAAAAGAAATCCAAGTGGCATCGTAAGTGTGCAGGTCATTGACAAGAGTAAAGGCCGGTACTGTGTTGTCAAAACGATTGGCAGCAGTTCCGACGCATCAACAATAGAATCCATGTACCTCGAAGGCAAGAAATGAACCAGAAACCAGAACCCAGAACCCAGAAACCAGAAACCAGAAACCAGAAACAAGACCCCCCTCCCTACCTAATCAGCATCACCGGATAGGTCTCTTCGGCCTTCTCGCCATACAATCCTCTGACAGAAATTTTCACGATGTAAACTGCTGACGGTGCCGGATCTCCATTTACCGAGCCATCCCAGAATCCATCGGGATCGGTGGTTTCAAAAATCAGGGCGCCGTAGCGGTTAAACACCCCCATGTAGAATTCATTGATTCTGAAATAGCGACCAATCAGGCGCAGTTCTTCGTTGCGCCCGTCGCCGTTGGGTGAGAAGGCCGATGGGAGCCAATAAACCTTTTCGGGGAAGATGTAAGCAAGGGTTGAATCGGTTCCGGTGCAGCCAAACTGGTCGGTGGCATAAAGTCGCACCACGTAGTGTCCGGTGTCGTAATAGGGGTGGAAGTTCCCGTAGCCCTGCTTCTCTTTTCCGTCGCCAAAGGTCCATAGGTATTGCTCTATGGAGGCTCCGTTGAGGGTGTAGGAGTTGATCCCGTTAAAGAAAATAGAATCCTGGAGATTCACCAAAATCCCGACGCTGTCGGGTATGGGTTCAATCACGGCACGAGGCAGCGGGCGTACCCAAAGGTGAGCGGTATCGGAGTTCACGCATCCTGCCGCGCTGGTAGCGGTGAGCACCGCTGTGTAATCGTTCCACGGGTAGGTGTACACCAGCGAGTCGGTGGTGCCGGTTGTCACCATGTTGCCATCACCGGGTTGCCATTCGTAGCGTTGGTAGGTGTTCACCGAGGTATCGCGCAAGGTGATCACAGCGGTATCGGCACACACCACGCTGTCGCTCAGGGTGAGGTAGAGCTCGGGCAAGGGGTTGATAAAGATCTGTTTCAGGGTGTCGGCCACGCAACCGGAGTCGCTCACGGCCCGCAGCCCGATGTTGTAGTACCCGCTGTCGGCAAAGTAGTGGTTGAGCACCGGTGTGGTGTCGGCCGATCCGCCGTCGGGTGTCCAAATCCACCATTGGGTGATGGCTGTTGAGAGGGTGTCGATGGCGGTAAGTTGTATGGTCTCTTTCTCGCAGAAACGTGTCTGCGCGAAGTCGGGACGAGGTGTTGGATTCACATGGGCGGTGTGGTAAGCGGTGTCGGTTTTCAACTCGCCAAACACGGTCGAACTCACCACCAGGCGCACCTCGAAGTTTCCAGGGCGGGTGAAGGTGTGCCAGAGTGTATCCACGGGTGTGTTGTAGGTGGTGTCGGTGCCATCGCCCCATGTCCATTCCCATTGAGCTATGCTCACCGAAGGCGATCCGCTGAACGACTGATCTGCAAACCAGGCTGATTGCCGTTCGCAATACCGTTGCGCGGTGTCGAACTCGGCATACACGCAGGGGAACCGTTTCACATCAAAGAAGGCGGTATCGGAGCAAAGGTTCGAGTTGATAACCACCAGCGAGGCGGAGTAGAGGCTGTCGTGCGGAGGATAAAGGAAAGCGGTGTCGGGGTTGCGGGGCGAAGTGATGATGGCGCTGGCGTTGTTGTAGCCGAAGAACCATTGCCAACTCACCATGCTGTCGGCCATAGGGAGGCTGGTTGTGGTGAAGTGGGTCGAGTCGTTGCATCCCGCCAGATCGTTGGCAGCTACAGCTACTGGTAGCGGGTGGATGGTCAGGAAATGGCTCCTTGTGAGGGTGCAACCGTTGGTGTCGGTCACCGTGGCTGTAACCTGTTGCGGACCAGCTTCAGGGAATTTGTATTTAGGCGATTCAAGATTCGAGAATTGGTTCTGGTCGAATTGCCACACAACCGATTCAATCTTGTTGCCAGCAGGAGTTAGGGTTGTGATTTCAAACAGGGTGGAGTCGTTGAAGCAATACCCTTGTGAGGCTACCTCGAAGTCGAGGCCGGGGTTCACCTCCACTGCCTGAGGAAGCGTTGTGTCGGCGCAGCCATTTTGATCGGTTACAATAAGTTGCGCCTGATAAGAGCCTGCAAGCAGGTAGTTGTGGTTCACGGTGGCGCTGCCGGGGAGTCCCAGTTGAATCTGTTGGGGATTGGTGATGTCGAAAATCCACCGCCGTTCGGTTACAGACACGTTGTTGTAGAACGAAGTATCGGTAAAGAAAACCAGCCCGTTGATGCAAGAGGTGTCGGAGGAGGAGAATCCGGCCACAGGAAGGGGTTTGATGGTGATGGCACGGCTGGTGGAATCGGTGCAGCCATGGTGGTCGGTCACCTTCATCCAGGTTATAAACTGACCCTGATTAAGGTAGCGGTGGGTTGTATCGCCGTTGCTGCCCGGTGCCTCAAGGGTAACCGAGTTGCCATCGGCAAAATTGTAGTCCCATTGGGCCAGGGTTGTGTCGGCCGAATTGCTGTGGTCGTCAAACAGCACCAAATCTTTGGCACAAGCCACCGAGGTGAGGGTGTACTGGGCTTCGGGCAGTTGATACACCTTCACTTGCATGATGGTGTCGGCCAGGCAGTCGTGCGAGTCGGTTGTTTGCAGTTGCACATCGAAGAGTCCGGGAGCGGAGAACAGGTGGGTGGGATTTTCGGCGGTGGAGAGGTTGTTGAGCCCCGACATGGGGTCGTCAAAGTTCCAGGCAAAAGAAGTGATTGAGCCGGCAGCCACAGTAGAAAGGTTGTTGAAGTGAGTCGAATCGCCGAAGCACACTTTGTCGAAGTCGAAAAAGGCTACAGCCTTTTCGAAGATGGCGATGGTGGTGTCGTGGGTGTTGGCGCAGCCGTTGCTGCCAGTCACGGTCAGCGATACGTTGTAGGTGCCAGGGGCTGAATAGGTGTGGATGGCAGCCGGCAGCGTTGAGGTGGCTCCGTTTTCGCCAAAGTTCCAAAGCCATTGGTTGCCAAAGGGGGTTGAGAGGTTGGTGAAGCTGGTGGCCAGCCCTTCGCATTGCCCCTGTATGGCAAATTGCACGTCGGGACCTGCAAACACGGTGTAGAGTTGGTCTGAGCTGTCGGCGCAACTGTAGGCGCTGTAACTGATAAGTCGTACGGTATAAGTGAGGTCGGTGGCAGTAACGGGGAAAGTGAAAGAGGGGTTCTCATCGGTCGAGGTGAACACGGGATTGGGGTTTCCGGGTTCAAAAATTTTCCAGGTTCGTGCCACGATGGGGATCACCAGCGGTGGCATCACCGGCACGTAGGAATCGTCGAAGAAAGTGATCTCGGTGCCCGAGCAGGCCACTGGCGACGAGGGGTGAAAACTCACCACAGGTTGCGGCACCACCGTCACGAAATCGTATTGAGTAACCTGCGACTGGCAACCGTTTTGATCGGTGGTGATGAGGGTGGGGGAGTAGGTTCCCACAGCGGTGTAGTGGTGGCTGATGGTGTTGCCGGTTGATGCATATCCGGCAAAAGGTATATCGCCAAAGTACCAAAGTCTGTTGATCACCGGGGAGTCGCCGGGGGTGGAGACATCGGTAAACAGAGCCGTGTCGGTGAGGCAAAGGGTGTCGTTGGGTGTCACGGTGAACGCCGTGGTTGGCGGAATCCACACGCGGTAGGTCTTGGTAGTGGCAAAGCCCGGACAGCCATTGTTGTCAACAATCTCCAGGGTTACGGCTTTGTCGCCGGGTGTGCTGAAGTTTACCGGAGGTGGGGTTACTCCCATAAAGGTCCCTTCGCCAGGGAAGGTCCACTTGTATTGATTCACGAGGGCGGGATTGGGTGTGGTGTTGGCAAACCACATTTGCTCTCCAAAGCAAACGTTGGCCGAATTGAAATCGGCCTGCCCCGTGGGTAGAATTTCAAGCAACATGGTGCTGGTATCGGTGCAACCGCTCAGTGTGGTCACAAGCAGCGTAACCGTGTAGTTGCCAGAAGTGGAGAATCCGGCAGAGAATATATAGTCGGGTGTAGCTCCGGTGTGGTTGAAGCCAGGCACTGCCGGATCGATGGTCCATTCATACTGGGCAATTGACCCGGGGGCTGGCACAGTGCTGGTGCTGTGAAAATGAATGGGACCCGACATGCAGGCAGGGCCAACTGTATCGAAACCGGCAACGGGTGCAGGCGAAACAGTAATGTTGACTTCAGCCTCGGTTTCGCACACGGGTTCAGCCGTGTTGTAGGCTGTGAGTGTGATGGTACTGGTTCCGAAAGGGAACACAACGCCATTTGCGGGAACTGGCGCTGCGTGTGGGAAAAACGAAGTATAATCAGGGGGAGTTGCTCCTGCGCCGAAATCCCAATGATAGGCTACCTCGGGGTCGTTGACAGGTGCATTCAGAACCAGAAAAACGGTATCGTACTGGCAGGGATCGGGATCAAGCACATCGATGCTTACTGCATCAGGAACCCTGTGAATGTCGATTAATTGCGAGTAGGGTGCCGATTCGCACATGTTGTTGCTCCGCACAGTTAAATCGACTGTGTAACTGCCGCTCAGAGCGTACAGGTGGTTGGCCTGGGGCGGACCTGCACCAAAAATTTCGGGAACCCCTTCAAAAGTCCAGGTATATTGGTTGATGGAGGTATATCCTCCGGCAATATCAGCAGTGAATTGGGTTTCGCCGCATGGGAGGGTGGGGTTGAGGGGTGCCGTGGTGATGTTGTTGATAACGGGGGCTTCAATAACCACTGGTTTGGTGATGGTGTTGGCGCAGTGGGTGTTGTTGTTGGTTATAAGCAGGGTGGCGTTAAAGTTGCCCGTTCCGCCGAAGTCGTGATCAACCACCTGTCCGAAATCGGTTGCCGGCAGCCCGTTGCTGAAAGCCCATTCGTAGCTTTGGAAACTCACCGGGTTGGTGGCACTGAGGGTCATTCGGCCACATGCGTACGATGGTGTGGCGACGAAATCAACCGCGGGCAACCCGTTGATGGTGATGTTCTGAGTGGTTACTCCCGGGCAGAGGCCGCTGCCATCCATCACGGTGAGGGTAAATTTGTAGGTGTTGCCCTGGATCAGGGGCGTTGCAACCGAGTAGTCAGGCACGGTTAGCACGGGCGAACTTTCAATCACGATGTCGGCCATATCTCTGATCTCCCATTGCCAACTTACAATTGATCCTGTAAAGGGTTGCGACAGGCTGCCGTCGAGCAGCACATGGTCGGCACAAAATTCTCCATCAATGATGGCCACGGGGGCGTCATACACAGCCACCTCGATATCGGTATCGTCGTATTGGCAAATTCTGCCCGAAGTTTCCTGCCTGAAGAGGCTCACTTTTGCGTGGTAGGTTCCCGATGAGGTGTAGCCTGCGGTGTGAGTATAAACAAAGTCGGTCGGGGGTTCCTCGCTGACAAGTTGCGAACCGTCGCCTTTTAAATCCCAAATCAATTTGGTTACCTCGCCAATGCCGAAGGGTAGCGATGCAGCGTCAATGGTAAAGGTCACCGGCAGGTTCATACAGTTGGGAGTGGCTGTGGCCTCCACCACTATAGGGGCGGGAACCACGAACGATTTGATTACCGGCAGCGACTGGCACTGAAGGTTGTTGACCGGCGTTGTGTATGCCGTCTTGGCCGTGATCACGTATTTGATGTCAACCGTTCCGGTGGTTACAGCGAACGAAGCTGTGGGGCCGGGAGTTGACTGGTTATTAGCTAAGTTGGTGTACCATCCGCCCACGTAGTTCGATGGTGGTGTAACTCCCGAAGCATCGGATAGTTCCAGAAGGTTGTGCTCGCAGTTCACCTCGCCGGTAAAGTCGGCAACTGGCAGCGGAGCCACTTCCACGGTTTTGGTGATCTCGTTTTGGCACTGGTTGTTGTCGGTTACCACCAGTTTCACAGTGTTGTCGCCGGCGTTGGGAAGGGGGGTAACGTAAACGATGTTGGAAGTCGAGAAGGGGGATCCCCCGTTCACAGTCCATTCGTGGTTAATGATATCGCTCCCGTTGCCTCCCGTCGAGATGTCGGTGAACTGGGTGGACTGTCCCAGGCAAACGATGGTGTATTCAAAGTCGGTTGTAGGTAAGGGGTTGACCACCAGTGGCTGTGTTGTGGTTCCCGGACATCCGTTGCCATCAGTCACGGTAAGATTCAGGGTGTAGCTTCCTACACTAAGCGGGCCGCAACTGTTGTATATGGGGTTGGTGGTAACTCCGGAATTGCAGTGGCCGGGAACCTCCCATTGCCAGGTGGCTATCGTTCCGCCAGCCGGCACCGATCCGCTGCCGTCAAACACCAGTGCAACACCGTCGCAATATCCCGAAGGTGAGCTGATGATGGCCGTGGGTGCCTGAAATACAGTAAATGGAATTTCCGAATCGGTGTAGGTGCACCCGTTGGTGAGTGTGAGACTTACCGATCCGTTTTTCAATCCCGGGATGTTGAATCCAGCCGCAAAAACCTGTTTAAAACTGGTTGCGGGATTGGCTATTACCGGGGTTCCTCCAAAATTCCAGACAATCTGATCCACCTCGGCCAGCGTGAAGGGGAGTGCAGTGGAGTCGATCCACATCACTACAGCACTGTCGAGGCATACAGATGTGGCCTGACCTGAAATGGCAATGGCCGATGGTACCGTAATGGACTTGGTGGTTGGCAACGACTGACATTGAAGTGAGTTGCCGGGGGTGGCTATTGTGGCTGCCTTGATGGTGTAGTCGTAGCTTACTGTCGAGCCCGGCGTGGCACTCACAGTTACTTCGAAAGGTGCCGTCAGGTCGGTGGTTGATGGACCTGAAGGATTGAGTTTCCAGGTTGCTTCGGTTATTGGGGGTATAAAACTGGAAGTGGGCGAATTGTCGGTTAACGTCATCAGGTTGAAAGCGCAATTGAAAGCCGGTGGTGTGATGAAATCGGCCACCGGCAGCGGGGCAATTTCTATGTTTTTAGTGAGGCTGGCCATGCAGCCCAGCCCGTTTTTCCCTGCCTGAGCATCGGTTACCGTAAGTTTCACCACGTGAGTCCCTGCCGGGGTGATCACAGGGCTGAAGGTTCCTGATGCCGACGATTGGCTGGGACCAGGGATTGACGGGTCAACCTCCCAATGCCTCCACGTGATGGTGGTGAAGTTGCCACCGACAGATTGATCGGTCAGCAGCGAAGGGTCGTTGAGGCATGTGGCAGGAGTGGTGAAGTCAACCGTGGGTGATGTGAGCAGGCTGATAGGCACCACGGCCGAACTCGACTGACAGTTGTTAACATCGGTAACGGTAAGTTGAGCTGTGGGAGAGGCTGTTTCATCGAATACAACATCGAGGCTGGGAGAACCACCAACGGGCGTAGTGTTGCCAGTTAGTGTCCAGGAATAGAAAGGGTAAAGCGTGCTGTCGGCTGTAAGGGTAGTGGGTTGCCCCGGACAAACCACATCGAAAGTGAAGTGAGCCGATGGAGCCACAAAGGCAATTATTGTATGGGTAACTGTGTCGGCGCAGTTGTTGGCATCATAAACCACTATCCGGTAATCGCCCGGAGCCAGAGCTGTGAGTTGGGTGAGTGCAGCTCCCTGGTTAATCAGTTCCCAAATCGAGGTGGCAGGGTTTTGTTTCTCCCACCTGTAATTCTGATAAGGCGTTGTGCCGCCTGTTGCTTCCACTGTGATGATGCCGTTGTAGCCGCTCCCGGCTACAAAACAGATGGTGTCGCTGGTGGGGCTCACGGTGTCAATCAATAATGCAGCAGCAGGTTGGCCAATAAGGAAGAAATCTTCCTGTACACAATGCTTGGTTTTGTGTTTAACATGAGCCGTATAACTGCCTGCCGGCTTGTTGGCAAGGATGTTTCCGGTGCCAATCACCACCCCGTAATTGGAGGTAAGGTACCATTCAATATCGTAATCGCTTGTGGAGCTGGTGCCAGGGGTGTCGTTTACCTCAATGGCTATCTGGCCGTTTGCCTGCCCATAACAGGCGTCCCTCGAATTGGCCATGTCTTGGGTTATCACCACATCATAGCCATTGGCAATGGTTATCACATCCGACCAAACGAAGTTATCTGTCGGCTGGCCGTCGGTCACTTTTATCTTGTATGAACCTGCTGTTACGCCATGGAAAGTATATTCCGAAGGTACCGATGGCGACGGGTTGGGCGCAATGCCTGGTGCCGGGGTAACTCCGTCTGACAGGAAGAGCTCGAAAACGTAGTTGGCCGATCCCCCCACGGCTTCTGCTGCTATGGTGGTATCGCCGCCATAACAGTTGATTTGAGCAGGTGCTGTCACATTGGGTGTGGTCAGGGTCTGAAAGGCTTTACAGTCAGTAGCGTAGCATCCGTTTTTATCGGTTACGGTGCAGCAGAGTTGCCCGGTTCCGGAAATTCCGGTAATGGGTGGTGGTGAGGTGCTGAGGATGGTTCCGGCATCGGGAAAGGTCCATTTGTAGGTGTAGCCCCCGGGTGCGGGTCCATTGCCTCCCGTGATGGGTGTGAGGCTGGCGGTTCCCGAAGCGGGATTGGGAAGCACCGTAAAATCTATTTCATCGGGCTGGGTAATTTCAATATTTCTGGCAAAACGGCACCCGTTGGCATCAGTGATAGTGTCGGTGTAAACACCAGCTTGTTGCCCCGTCAGGATTGCGTCGGTGGAGAGGGTTGGGGCACCTGGTGAGGCCAGCGACCATTGGTGGTTGTAGAGTCCCCCTGCAAAGGGAGTCCCTCCGGTGTAATCCATGAAGGCTTCGCCGTTGGTGTAGCCAAAACAAGTGGCGGGGGTTGAATAGGGGTTTAGGGTGTCGAATGGGGGGGGAGCCGTTACCTGAATCAGATTGCTGTCAAGGCTGAAGAAGCTGATGCACTCCTGTCCCGAACCGTAATCGTATTTTGCGTAAGCATAGTAGGTGCCGGGAGCCAGGGTGTCGGCAGTATAAGGATTTGATTGTGAACCCGACCAGGCATACTCAGGTGGCAGAGCATTATCTATCGAGAATTGGTAAGAGCCACCGCCGGGGGTCAGTACGCCATTCGATTGGTTGTAGGCCGTAAGCTCCACGATGGCATCGGAGCTGTCGGGGCATTGGGTGATAGGGTTTGTTGGGTTTACAAACAACCGCAGGGTGTCAGGCCCATCGAGTTGCACCGGCGTTGTTTCGGTGATAAGCGCAGGCTGGTAGGGAGCAATGGCGTTGCACGGGGTCCCGTTCACCACTTCTTGGTATTGAACGGTATAAATACCTTGTTGTAAGCCGGCAAAAGTGCCGGAAGCCTGGGGTGTTCCGTATGATCCCCCGAGTGGCTTGATCTGATATTGCAGGTCGCTGCGGATGTTGTCAACGGTTATGGTCACCTCCCCGTCGTTGTTATCGTAGCAGCCTGTAGCCGGAAGGTTTGAAAAGGTGTAGGGCTGGCAGGCTGTGGTGAAATCCCAGTTTTGGTTGAGTCCCGAATCAATGGAGAGGGTGGCTTGCCCTTTGGCTGGCAACAGCGTCGGGTCGTGAATGATTCCTTTCAGATTCACACTGTTTAAAACTAATGGATTGTCGGTTTTTATCTCAGCCTGCGATCCGTCTTGCTGGCACCAGAACACGTTGTATTCGCATTCGGGATCGCCCTGCAAAACGATGCTTTTTATTTCATGAACACCAGCTGAAGCAACATCCCAAAAGAAGAACCGGTTGGCATAGGCCGCGGCACTAACCGGACCAGGAACCTTTTGTAAAGAGGGCCAACGGGTGGCGGTCAGCGTGTGGATCACGTTGCCGCTGCCCGCGAAAAAGATGTTTCCCCGGCTGTTAAGGTTGATGATGGTGTTGTTCTCTCCGTAGATGTAGTTGTTTTTTACTCCAAAGTTTAGGTTATCGATGGTATTTCCCTTGAAGATAAAAGCCGGATTGGTAGAACCGCCCAACAGGTTTTGCATGTAAAAACTGCCTTGAACTGCGGGTTTCGACCACCCGTTGTTAAGTCGGATTTGGCCTGAGGTAAGGGTTTTAAAATGGCAGTTTTCGGCATTCAAGCGGCCACTGAACATGAAAATCACGTTGTCGTAGTTGATGCCTGTGCCCATGTCGGCAGTTGCCATCAATTCGTTATCAGCGGCCTGAAGGCCGCTGCTGAAATAAATCCAGCTGGATCCGCCCGAAGTGTAGGTGAAGTTGTTGTTGTTTTTGTTTCTGATCTCGAAAGTTTTTTCAAAGGGCGATAAATCGGTGAATTTTAAGGTGAGGGAGGAGTTGCCGATATTGAGTTCTTTGGCATTGGTGTCGTCGGAAGTCTTGTAGGTGTTGGTGGTTATGGTACGGTTGTTAAAATCAAGTTCGCCACTGATGTGGGTAATGCTGCCCGTTTCAAGGTTGGTTAGCAGCTTCCATGTAGCCAGCGATGGACCGTATCCTACCAGCAGGTTTTCGATAACAACCCCAGTAGCCGACTTGATGGTGTAGGTAGCTGCATCGGATGCACTGAGCTCCACGAAAGCATTTCGCCATGTGTAGGTCACCGTGTTGTTTAATTGTACATCGCCGTAAATATAAAGAAATGAGGCTGTAACCATTTCGAACTGAACCCCTGCCACGTTGTTCAACCACATGAAATCGCGACATTCTCTGGCTTCTCCCGGCCCTGCCAGCGACACGGAGATCACTGTGCCGGCAGCCAGATTTTCAAAATATACATCGGTGTTTTCGTCCGGAATGCCTGCACCTCCAGCACCACCCGATGTTAACGACCAATGAGAAGGATCGTTCCAGTAGCCGCTGCCACCAACCCAATACAAATTGGCGGCAAAGGTCGATAGGGGCATTACCAGAAGCAGAAAAATTGAAATCTTAATGTAAAAGTGATTATAATTGGCTGATTTATATGTTTTTGCTGTATGCATTGTTGTGTTCTGCCTTGCAGTTTCTTTTTTGTTTGTAGATGTGTATGCTCCTGTTTTTAATTTCTTCATTATACTATGCAAATAAGCCTTTTTCTGAAGCATGAGCTCTTGGTTCATCAGCTTCAGAGAAAACATTTGATGTATGTAGGTGGTTTGAATGAGCAAAATTATAAAAAAAAGTTATACGGCTTGCAATCATTAAAGATTCATAATTAGCTGGTAAAGTTGTAATTTCGTCAAAATTTTTCCATTTTTAATAATCATTCTTAATTATAGATTATTGGTATGTCTAATATATTGATTACTGGCGCATCAACAGGTATTGGTTCGGAAGTTGTTAAAGCAATGGCGGCTGCTGGTGAAAATTGTGTGTTTGCTTTGGCTCGATCGGCTGAAAAATTGAGAGAATTAGCAGCAGTTTGCAGCAACAGTTCTGTTCAGTCTATGGTGATTCCACTGGTGGTTGATCTTTTAGATTTTGATTATCAGGATTTAAAGAATAGAATATTGCAGCACACTGATCGTATCGACCTGTTAATTCACAATGCAGGCTTTCTTGTCAACAAAGGGTTTGAAGAAACAACACCCGACGAGTTCGACAAAACTCTGGATGTCAACGTAAAGGTTCCATATTTTCTGACACAGGCTCTTCTTCCGTTGTTGGCTCCCGGAGCCCATGTTGTGATGGTATCAAGCATGGGCGGGTTTCAGGGAAGCGACAAATACGCGGGTCTCTCGGCCTACAGTGCCGCGAAAGGGGCTTTGTCGGTACTAGGCGAATCGCTGGCAGTTGAATTGGCACCCCGTGGAGTTGCTGTTAACTCCGTAGCTCTTGGTGCGGTCAATACCGAAATGTTGCAGCAGGCATTCCCCGGTTACCAGGCTCCCGTTACATCAGAAACCATGGCAAAGTTCATCGTGTGGTTTGGGCTAAACGGGCATCAGGTGATGAACGGTAAAGTGATTCCGGTGGCTTTATCAAATCCATAAAAAAAACCGGGTGGTGAACCCGGTTTTCGATCTAGAAGAATTTTTTAAGTTTCTTTTTTGCCTCCTGCTCCAGCTTTTTCTTCAACGAGTCGGCCTCTTTTTTTGCCTTCAGTTCCAACTCTTTTTTCTTCTTTTCAGCTTCCTGTTTCAGCTTTTCCTGTTCTTGCTTTAAGCGGGCTTCGGCGGCTGCCTTTTGCTTTTCAATTTCGGCTTTTGCCTGGGCTTCAACTTCTTGTTTTTTCTTGTTGAACTCCTCTTCGGCTTTGGCTTTGAGGTCGGAAGCAACGCTTCCACCCCCACTGCTTTTTCCCAGCTTCATGGTTACGTTGGGTTTTTTTGCATGACCGCCTATCAGCAAATCAACAGCTACATTTTTACCTGGCTCGTAGGCAATCCCTTTTTTGTTGATTTCGGCTACCAGACCGTCAACTACGGAATTGGCAGCAGCTCCAAAGGTCGATCGGGGGATCTGAAGGTTGAGTACATAGTCAAGCCCTTGTGTTTCCAAATCGGTTGTGCCTGCTAAAGTGCCGGTAAACTGGTCAACCTTAAGGTCGAAGGGCTTCACGAGTAATTTTCCATCCTGAACCAGATACGAAAGGTTGGTGGGATTGATCTTGAGGGTCTTCAGGTTTTCCATCTTCAGAAGTTCCGATGCTTTGTTGAGCACTTCTATTCCGCTGGCTTTGAGCTGGCTTGTTTTCAAATTCCCCGACGACGTGATCGACTTGAGTTCGGGTGTCATATCGCCTTTTAAATTTGTTTTAAACGACATGGTCATCGAAGTGAGTCCCTCAATTTTTTTAAGTACGGGTGCCAGCGAGTCAACTGTTGAAACAGCGTTTGCCAAAGCCTGAAGGCTGATGTTTTGCATGTCGGCATCAAGTTTCATCTCCATGGGGTTGTTGGTAGGGGTGCTGAAGTAGCCATTTGTTTTCAGCGTACCGCCAAATGCAGCCATATTCAGGTTTTCGAGCGTGAGTCTTTGGTTGTTCAGGGTGAGCTTCCCTTGCAGATTGTCTATCTGCATCTTGTCGTAAACCACTTTTTTCAAAGCTGCCGATGCAGTGAAATGGATCCTCTCGGGGAGAACAGGAGGCTGTGATGCTGTGGTTGCAGTATCTGTAGCTTCTGAGGAAGCCGGCATGAGTTCATCAACCAGCAGGTAATCTGACTGAAGGTTGAGATTGCCTTCAAGTATGCCGTTTTTGAAAAGGTATTCAAGGTAGCTGGTTATTTTGCCCTGAGCCTTGAAATCTGACTTACCCAGAGAGGCGTCCATTTGGCTTAATTCTAAAAATTCAGGGGCAAATTTGAAGATAAGATTGTTGATTTTGAAATCGTTATTGAGCTGGGAAACCGCAGTCTCCAGTTTTTCAACCTGCAAGGTGCCATGGGCCTTGAAGGCATTGTAGTTTTTTTCCGACAATGCCGACATTTTTCCGCTCAGGCCCATGTCGGCGGTGATGATGCCATTAAGCTTTTGCTCGATGGGGTATATCTTTTCAATCGATGATAAATCAAGGCGTCCACTGGCTCTGGCCGTGAGGTCGGGATCGCTGACCGGAGTGCTGATTTTTAATCCCAGATCGATGGGATTACCAACAATATCTATATGAAAGCGGCTGATATCCACAACAGTGTTGTCAGCACTTCCTCCTGGGTTAACCACAGTTGTTTTTATGGCAATGTTGTTTACAGGGGCAGGAAGGGCAGGGTATTGGAACGTGCCATCGGAAACTTCAAAATCAATTCCAAATTCCGGGAGATGGTTTTCGCGGTATTCTCCTTTTGCAAATCCCGTGAGTGAAAATTTTCCAGATGTCTTGATGTCGGCAAACTGTTTGGCATAGATGGCTGGTACCATGCTTAGAACCGATTTGAATTCGGTGTCAGGTGCCTCGAATTTCATGTCCATAGCAAATGCATCGGGCAGCATCTTAAGCCATCCTTCGAATTCCACGGCCAGTTGGTTCACGGTTAGCCTGTTGTTGGTAAAGGTGAAGAGGTTGTTGATCATGTCGGCTTCTATTCCTGCTTCAAAAGTGGCATTAGCCTTGTTCAGGTATCTGACTCCGCCATAATCGGCAATCAGCGAGGCAATTGAGGTGCTGATGTTTAGTGTCGTTTTTTCTGAGGTAAGGTCGCCGTGCAGTTTGAAATTCAGATCGATGATTTCGGCGTAAGTTTTCGCTGACTTGTCGTCAAAAACGATTGTGGCTCCGTTGATAGAGAAGTCATTCAAAGCTACCTTGAATGAGGAAGCCGGGTCGCTCTCCTGTTTTGTGGCAGTGTCGGCTTTGGTGATATTCCAGTTTGCCGAACTGTCGGTCAGAACTTTCAGATGAACTTGTGGTTTGTCGATTGCAATTCTCCTAACACTGTATTGTTCTCCTTTGATAACGCTCATCAAATCGAGTGTAAGTGCTATCTTTTCGACCTTGAGGAGGGTGTCGTTCTCAAATTTGCCTTTTCCGCTGATCGTCAGGTCTTCCAGCGATAAGCTGAAATTGGGGAAATTGCGAATCAGTGAGACGCCGAAATCGCCAAAATCGATTTTGGCTTCCAACGATTTTCCAGCTTCTTCCTTCACGATGTCAGTTATCTTGTCTTTGAAGAGCCAGGGGAGGGTGATGAGCACACCAAGCAGCACAACAACAACAATCCCGATGATTTTTAACGTTTTCTTCATGTTTCAATGTAATTTACAGTTTTTACGGTATTAAAGTTTTGAATTTCGCGATAACAAAAGCATATCGGCCACAACCAGGGCTGCCATGGCTTCTGTAACAACGCGTGCGCGTGGAACCACACAAACGTCATGACGCCCCGATGGTTGCATAACGATGGTTTCTCCCATCTTGTTCACAGTGGCTTGGGGTTGCATAAGGGTGCTTACCGGTTTGAAAGCCACGGTGAACCATATGGTTTCGCCCGATGAGATGCCGCCCAATACCCCGCCTGCGTGGTTAGAAATTGGCCGGATTGCGTTTTTGTGCAGTCCATAAGGGTCGTTGTGCTGACTCCCGTTCATAACCGCCGATCTGAAGCCTTCGCCAATTTCAAATCCGCGAACGGCGTTGATGCTCAACATGGCATAAGCCAGGCGGGCGTGTAGCTTGTCATAAACAGGTTCTCCCAAACCTTGTGGTACGTTGCGAATGAGGCAGGTTATGGTGCCTCCTGCTGTATTGCCTTCTTCCTTAAGCTTGCGCAGCAGGGCGGTCATCCGCTGTGAAGCCTCTTTATCAGGACAACCAAGCGGATCGTGGTTGGCTTCGTCGGGGTTTATGGCAGCTATGTCGGCAATGGCTTCGCTGCCAATCGATCTGGTAAACGATTGCACGGTGATCCCACTCTGCTCGATGAGTTTGCGGGCAAAAGCTCCGGCCACAACCCGTGCCACTGTTTCTCGGGCACTTTGTCGTCCTCCCCCGCTTCCCAAGGGCATTCCGAATTTTTTTTCCCATGTGAAATCAGCGTGCGATGGGCGCCATCCCTCTTCATAGGGCTGATAGTCGCCAGGGCGCTTGTTTTTGTTTTGTATGAGAAAGGCGATAGGGCTGCCCAGTGTGGTGTGGTCTATCAATCCGCTGAGAAAGATGGGGTCGTCATCCTCATCACGTGTTGTGGCCCAAAACTCCCCTCCGGGACGTCGTCGGGTGAGCTCACTTGCTATAAAGTCTTGAGGGACAATAAGACCGGCGGGACACCCGTCAATTACTCCTCCCACGGCCTCCCCGTGCGACTCGCCAAAGGTGGTAAGGCTGAAGAGTTTTCCAAAGGTATTAGATGCCATTTCGCTGATTTTTATCTGGTTAGTTCTCCGATGATGATGCCATGAGCTGAAAGGGTTACCTCAATCGACCAATCGCCCAGTTCTTCTTGCACCACCTCACACTCTTCATGGGTTGCCAGGTTGATCATTTTTTTCGCGTTCTGATAATCTACCTGCATGAATCTGATAGCATGGGCTGGTATTTTAACCTTCAGTTTGCGGGTTTCAGCCGAAAAATTGGCAAGCACCACAACCACTTCTTCCCGATGGTAGCGCAAAAAGGCAAACACATGGTTATCGGGGAAGCCGTCGCCGTGATGGTTTACCCACATCAGGTCGTAGAAACCGCCTGTTTTCAGAGAATTTTTTGAGTTGATCAGGTTGAGGAGAAATTTGTAATGGTTGTGCAGTTCTTTTTCTGAGGACGAGAGCTTTTCCTGATTAAAGGCCCCGTTGTTTGTCCATCGATGGATGGTTGGCATGCAACCGTAATCGAAGATAGAGGTTCTGCCATCATCACCCGAGTAACCTTTGGGCTGGCTGCCATCTTCTCCCAACTCCTGCCCGTTGTACACCAAAACTGCACCCCTGTTGATAAAGGCCGCAACGGCCATTGCTGGAATTCCCGGAAGGGGCGAGCCGGCAAAGTGGAGAGAAGCAATGCGCTGCTCGTCGTGGTTTTCGATGAAATTCAGCATTTTATCCGACAATCCCTCTAAACTTCGCCAGCAATTGCTAGCCAGGCTGGCTGGAGCCTGCCGGGTCATCACGGCTCGAAGGGTGTCGTACAAACCTACTTTATCGTACAAATAATCGAAGCCGGCTTCAAAGGCGTAAGCATGGTAGAGATGCGGTTCGTAGATTTCTGCAATAAATAATATATGGGGAAATTCGTTTTTTATCAGGCCGATGGCCTGCCTCCAGAAAGCCACAGGGACCATAGAGGCCATGTCACACCTGAACCCGTCAATTTTTTTATCGGCCCAAAAGCGAAGGATGTGATTCATTTTCAGCCAGGTGTCAGGTTCTGGACAGAAATGTTCTTCGCTATTGTTTTGATAATCAATGCCGTAATTTAGTTTGACGGTTTCATACCAGTCGTTAACCGACGGGGTATTCGAGAAGCAGTCGTTCCCTGAAGCTTTGGCGGGTATTTCGGCAAATTGTTGGTTGTTGCATGGTAATACCAGTTGCTGGCCAGGGAGGTAGTAAAAATTGTTGGCTGGTGAAAACGGGTTTTCGGGCTCATCGGTTGTGCCAAAATCTAATGTTTCCGGTGGTTTGGCATCAGAGTGATAAGAGCGTGCAACATGATTTGGAACAAAGTCGATCAACACTTTAAGCCCGGCTTCGTGGGTTCTGTTGATAAGAGCTTCAAATTCGGCCATGCGGTTGCTCTGTTCGCAGGCCATTGTAGCATTTACATCGTAATAATCGCTTATGGCATAGGGCGATCCGGCTTTTCCTTTGACAATGCATTGAGGATCACCTTTTCTGTCATCTACCTGAGTGGTGGTGCTGTGCTCAATGATGCCGGTGTACCAAATATGGGTAAACCCCAGCAACCTGATCTCTTCCAGAACTCTACTGCTGATATGGTTGAACTTTCCGCATCCGTTGGCCTCCATCTCACCATCGAAATGGTTGGCTGGGTTGGGGTTGGCAAAAAGCCTGACGAACAACTGATAGATTACGGGACGGCTCATAAATAAAAATTTTATCAAAACTATTCATTTTCCCTAACATTGCTACCATACTGTATAAAACCGTTATTTTTGGGTAACCAATGCCCTCATGTCAAAAATCAGGACTCCTCTAATAATTAGTGCATCACGCATGACCGATATGCCTGCTTTTTACCCCTTTGAATTGATCGATGGGGTAAATCAACGACTGGCCAAGGGTCAACCCTTACACACAATCGTGTTGTGGACCAAACACGCGCGTTCGTTGTTTGCTGAACCCTTGGTATCGGCTCTTGAAGGGTGGAAAAAAGGCGGTATTGTGGTTTCTGTTCAACTAACCGTTACAGGTTTTGGAGGCGAAGAATTTTTAAACAAAGCCGGACATCCTGTGCAGGTAGAGCCTGGTGTTCCTGCCTTGGCCGACAGTTTGAGTGTGTTGCCACGGCTTGTGGCTTTGGTTGGCCCCACCGATGCAATCACCATCCGGTTCGATCCGATTATGAGACTTTCGGGAGCTGGTGGTCGGTTTTTTTCAAACCTCGATCAACTCCCGAAGGTGCTGGCGGCCATGAAAGAAAACAAATTGAGGCGCATGGTTTTCAGCTTTCTTGAACCAGGAGTTTATCGGAAGACCGATCGGCACTTTAGTGAAGCTGGTCTTGATATTGTTCAGTTCAATCTTGATGAAAAGAGGCAAATTGCGCTTCATCTTGCCTGGCAATCAGCTCAATCAGAGGTTAAAGCTTTGTCGTGTTGTGTTGAAGGCCTCCCATCAATAGCCTGCATCGATGGTTCTTTTCTTTCTGGCTTGGCTCCCCACCTGCCTCCTCCGTCGCTGAAACAACCGTATAGCCGCAGGTTGTGTGGTTGCACCACATCGGTTGATATAGGAGGGTGGCCGCCAAGGCTCTGTTATTCAGGTTGCCTCTACTGTTATGCACGCCCGCAGGTTGGTAAACCCGATCAAAGCCTGAAGGCTTCAGTTGACAGGTTAAAGTCAACGAAGTAGTTGGCACGAGATTTCAATGATCTTACTATGGCATGTTCGCGGTTATAGATCTGCCTCTTCCAGGCATCAGGAGTTTCTTCGGCAGGAAGAGGCTCCTCAGAGATCACCTCTTTGTAGGTGTTTTCAATAAAAACCCTGAGATCGGCGTGTTCAGTGCTTATAGCATAGAGTCCATCAACAATCAATACATCAATCCCGTTAAAGTTGGTTACCAACTTGTCGATGTGGTTGTTGATAGCGTCGCGCAGTGGCAGGGTGCTTTCAACCCCTTTTTTGAAATCGTTGATGTTTTGTTCCAGCAGTTTCCAGTCGATTTCCGACAACCCTACCGATTCAATCCCGTTCTTTTTTCTGATTTCGTCACGCCTGGCAGGAGGTTGAAAATAGTAGCTTGCAAGATGGATGATCTTCGATGAGAGTCCCTTCTTTTTTAATTTGACCCCCAGAGAATGGGCAACAGCCGATTTTCCGGTGCGGTTTTCGCCGCTAATGGCAATAACATATTTCGGGTGGTAATCTTCGGCAACTCTTTCTGCAAGCATCTTGGCCGCCCTGCGATGTTTCTTGCTGATCCTTAATTCAAATTCGTACATATCTGTTATTTGATAGAATGTGACCGCAAATATATGCAACTTCCGTTTCTTTGGTGGCGTATCTTTGCACAAAATTGTTGTTGTGGAGAAAGGATTGAAGCATCCGGTTGTTGAATTGATAGGGCAGGGTGAAGGGCAGAGGCTCGACTTCAAGTTCGCCGTGAACGATTCGTTGAAGATTGCCCGATCTCTTGTGGCTTTCGCCAATACCGATGGAGGAACGTTGCTTATCGGGGTGAAGGACAATGGCGTGATTGCCGGTGTACGAACGGCTGAAGAGTATTATATGGTGGAGGCTGCCGCATCGGTTTACTCTTCTCCCAGTATTGAATTTACCAGCAAAGAATGGAACATTGCAGGTAGAAAGGTTTTGGAAATTACGGTGAAAAAAGGGTTACACCCTCCTTACTTCGTGGTCGAAAGTGGTTCGGGAAAGCACCTCTATTTAAGGATTAACGACAGCAATGTGGAAACCGACCGGCTGATGACCAGGTTTATCAAACTACGACATGTTCAAAAGGGTGGTTTTCTGTCGGTTGGCGAATCAGAAAAGGCTATTTTTGACGCATTGAACCAGCAAAGTCCGCTCTCTTTTCCAGAGTTGTCGAACCGGATTGCTGTTCGTCGGAGGGTTGCTGCACAAATTGTAGTCAACATGTTGTTGATGAAATTGCTGGAATGGCGCTGGGATGGTCATCAATTTGTTTACCAGATCGCCGCACAAGAATACACGTCACCTGATTAAAGGCTTGATTTTCTCCTCAGCCGATCTGATGATAAATTCCATCTGGTTAAGTCCCTGATCTGAGAACTGGTATTTATGGTCTTTTAAAAAATCAATGGCTTCGATAAGCAATGGCAGCTCTTCTTGGGTTGGATTCTTATCGTTGGCCAATAATGAGGTATTTATAAAGGCGATCTTTTCGCCTACCAGAGCATACAACTCTGATTTGTTGGTGTAATAACGAGCCGTCATAAAAGGTGCGATACAGTTTAGGTTGCAATGATACGGAAAAGAGATCGGAAAACAATACGTGCCTTAAGCGAACAGGCTTCCTGGTTCTGATCAAATGAAGTCTAAAAAACGGGCAATGCACCGGGCAGGGTGATTGTAAATTCGGCCCATAGCTTCTCCTCACTGCGTGCTGCGATGGTTCCTCCGTGTTTTTCAACTATCCACCATGTAAGATACAGCCCCAGACCAGTCCCTTTTCGGTCTTCGCTGCCAACTTGCTGCAATCTGCTAAACCGCTTGAAAAGCTTCTTCGATTGTTCTGGCGAAAAGCCAAATCCTTCGTTTCGAACTGTAAAGATCAGGTTTCCACGATTGAATTCGAGGCTAACAACAACTTCGGTGGCTTCGTAACCATATTTGGCGGCGTTGTCGAGCAGGTTGATTATAGCCATGCGCAACAGCGCGGGATCGGCGGTGAGGGAGTAGTCGTTTTCGGGTCGGGCAAACCGAAGCAGGTTGCCCCTCTCCTTGTAGCGAGGCTCAACAGTGTCGCGGGCCACATCGAACACATCAGCCAGAAAAGAAATTTCTTCTTCCGGGTTGAATTGCATTTCTCCTGTCTCCAGCCTCGATAAGCCGAGGTAGTTGTTTACCATATTCACCAAATACCCCGATACTCTTACCATCTTTCCTACAGTATCGGAGGCCAGCGGATCAGTATCTCCCAGATATCCATCCAGATAGGTGTGTCCTAAAGTCATAAGCGAGGCTAGTGGGCTTTTCATTTCATGAGCCACAAACCCCAACAATTGCATGTAATCGGTCCGGGCCTGCTGAAGTTTCGTAATGGTCCAGATTTTTTCAACTGCCTGAGCAATTCTGTCAACAACTGCCTGCATCAATGCCGCATGACTGTATTGATAGGCATCGGGCATTTTTGATGATATAAACAGGAATCCAACCGCACGATCGTTCACCCTCAAGGGGAGGGTAAGACTTGATCGTAACCCTTCATTAATCAGTAGTTTGGTTGATTGCGACTGTGGGTTTTTGGCCAGATAATCTTCAAATTGATCGATGATACGGGCTTTCCCTTCGTCGAGCAGAGGCTTCAGGGTTGAATTGCGCAGACTGGCAGTATAACCTTCTCCCAGCCAAAGGTCTGCATAGTCGGCTTTGCAAAGACGTGCTGTAACTCGTAACCCATCGTTTTCGACAAAACTGATACCGATGCGATTGCACGGAACCAACTCGCGCGAATGGTTCCATAACATTTCCATTAAGCAATCGATGGTTTGGCATCCAAGCAGATGCTTGTCGATGTGTATCAATACGGCCTTCTCATTGTCTGTCAGGGCAATTTTTACATCGTGAGGAGCTATGTATTTTATGGCCATCGGGTTTGATGAATTAGAGTGGGATTGTCAATTTAATACGGCCCCATTTATGCCATCGGGCATTCTTAAATTCAGGGCTGGCAATGTTTTGAATAAACGAAGCAGTATAGCGCTTGTAGGATAGCGAAAGGCCAGCCTCTGCAGACCAAGTAAGGTGGTGTATTTCGTTAAATTGAAGCGTGTAAGGGCTCTCCTTATTAATCAGACCGCCTTGCAGTGTTGCATCGTAACCATTGGCATTCACTCTGCTAAGCAGGTGAAAATCGTAGGCGAAATAGGTGTACCAGGGTTGTTTGGGTGAAAAGTGAAGCGGAAGGTTATAGAAATGCTTGAAATAGGAGGAGTTGCTTCCCCAGTGGTATTTTAATCCAACAGCACCCCGGGTGTACAGCGATCCGGCCATCAGATCGGTGATTAACATGATGTTGTGGTTGTTGCTGTTGTAGAAACCTTTTTCCAGACTCATGTTGTAGTTCAGAAGAAAATCGTTGACTATTTGATTTTTCCATCCTTTGGGGCGTTTTTCTTCACCATGAAGGTAACTTTGGATGGATCCCCCTCCCGATGCAGGACCGATCACCCCCAAAAAGAGTTCGGTTGTGAGCCGGAAACGGCTGGTAGCATTGTTGAAGATGCTGAAATTTCCGGCCAGTAAATAAGAGGCAAAAGGTCTGTCGCCATATTGAATATCTTCACGAACAGGATATTGAGGAGTGTACATGTTTTGAATCACAGAGAATCCGTAGTAGGTCTCCCCATGTTTTGAAGGGGAAATCAGGCATCTGGAGAGGGGGGAATACTGCCACAAGGGTGCCAGATGTTCAATGGCGACGCCGTTGGTATAGTAGATATCGGTGTTGGCGAAAATATCGTTATCGAATTTTATAAGCAGAATGGGATGCTGCCAAATTTTGTTAAGAACCACAGGAAGAGAACTCTCCGAAAAGTCGGGAATAGTCGAATCCGTTTTACCGGGTTCGGTGAGATAACCTGTGATGGTGCGCAGCCTGCCAAAATGCAGGTATTCACGCATTTTAATATTTTCCTCTGTTTCAACAGGAGGAGTCGAAGTTAAGCGCTGTTTTATCTTGTTAGTAACCTCAATTTCGACAGGCTTCTCTGGTGCTAGAACAAATCCTGGAATCACTGTACGCAAAAGCCTAAGACTCGATTGAAAATCAGGACTTAGAGTAAGTGTCGTCATCCCTTTTTCGAAATACAGCACTCCCCAGGGCGATGCAAGTTCCTTAACTTCAACCAATGTGGTTTTCCCGTTGATTTCCAGAAATTTGATTTGATCAGCCCGGGTGTATTGATAAGGAATCTGCAAACTGTCGAAAAGTCGTTTAAGACGGTCGTTGCTTCTTGTAAGGCTGTCGCGAAGCTGAAAGTAAGAGTCTCCTGCCACTTTCATCAACGAGTCGTTGTAACCATCGGGGGGATTGTAGAAGACTGCCCCGCTTTCGTTAACTATAAGTGTTTCAATATCAGAAGTCTTTTTAGTTGAGTCTCCTGTATTGCACGATGCAATCAGCAACAAAAGCCCTAGTAATAATGGTTGAGAAAGAGAAAGGTCTGTCAACCGGTTGTATTTATGCAAGCGTATAATCACACTAATTCAATAATCCTGCAAAAGTATTGAAAAGCCAGTTGTTGTCAAAAAGCAGATGTAACGTTTGCCTTGGGTTTACGTCGTAGAGATGTTGTATCATCAGGGGTGTTTGAAATCGAACACATACTGGATTAAACCGGACAATAAAAAGCTTGAAGTTAAGGACTATAAGCTACATTAGATTTATAATTAATTGATTGTTTAATAATTACACTGTTTGGCATGAATTCTGAAAGTTCCTCGCAGTGTTGAAAAATTCAAAATATGGTCGCCAAATTAAAGCCTAATGAAGTTGTTATCAAAGCTGGTGATTCTGTTCATCAGGCAGATAGTTTCTCAATTAAGGGAAAACTGATTCTTACTAACCAGCGGTTGTATTTTAAAAGACACGAGAGCAGCAGTGATGAGTACTTACTCGAAGTGTTGCCTGCTGAAATTCAGGATGTTGTATGTTACAAATCTGGATGGTTTTCTGACAACGGTTTGCAAATCCAAACCAAAGATGGCCGTAAGCTGAGTTTCGTCATGAAGAACCGTTCCGACTGGGGCGAGATGATAGCCCGAATGTGTTGATTCAGAATATCTCATCATATTTTGTTTGTTGGTTTTTGGTTAATATCATTTGGTTACTTGTAAATGATTTAGAAGAAGGGTCTCCGGGAGGATCCCCTTCTTCTCCATTTTTGCACTTTTGCTTCTGATGTAGTTGTGAAGTATCCATTGAAAAGGATAATCCTGGATTGTAAGTTGTCTGTTAGTTTTTAACTAATTCTGAATTGTCGATACCATTCATTAGCAGTGCATTGAAGTTGAAAGTCGCCATTTTTTGCAATTCAGCAAACCTTTTATAAGTTACTTTTCTCGAAATCCTGGTTATGTTTTAGTTGATTTCCCAACCTTTTTTTTCACAGTTGATTGGGTTGCTCCCGAGCAGTGGCTCAATTTATTAACCTCGCATCATTTGATGTTATTCAAAAAAGGTTGCCGTTAATTTGTTTGTAAGGTGTTTAATTTCATGTATATGCATATTGAACCACCCTTCTTGATGTTTTTTTTGCAAAAAATTTATCTTTTCCAGAAAAATTATTCTAATCAAAATTTATAATAATTCATGATGATTATATGTATTATCCGAAAACACAAATTCTATCCACTTTGAATTTTGGCGTTAAGAGGTCGTTAAGTTATTGTTAAACAGTAGAGTTTCGTTTTCGTGGCAGAGTGAATATGTTGCTTGAAATGATTGCGGATAGCATAGCACCCTTGAGAGTAAAGTGGATTAAAATACTATATAATTGTAAATCAGATTGTGGTATGTTTTGGCACGATGCTTGCACTTATATAATCGCTGTTGCAGGTAAAACCTGGTAATACCAAACTAAACTCTCTTTACCTACTTTTCATTAGTTGTTTTTGTTGTTTTAGAAGTTACTTTTTAGTACTTGAGAAGCCGGTTCGCAGTAGATGCGCACCGGTTTTCTTTTGTGCAAATTGGTAATCGTGTTTTGTTTAGTTTTTGTTGGTTGATTTATTGAAATCTAATATGTTATGAATTTTTTAATCGTTTTAAATATATTGTCAAAGGCCATGTCTACCTCCGATTGTATCGATGCGTCTTTTGAGATTGGAAACGGATTTTCGTGACAATAAGCAAATTTAAAGTCTGATTGAACTACTTCCACCATGGTTCCCCTGAAAAGTTTTTTTGTAGCACCCGAAGGAATCACCCGATCTTGTTTAAGCGTGATTACTTTAATCATCTTCCGGTAAGCGTTAAAGGCCTCTTTAATTAATCTGGAATTGCGCGTCGGAGCTGTCATGGCATCAAATGCCTGTCCAATGGTCTCCTTTTTAAGAAAATTACCAAGAGGTGATTGTGCTTTCATCTGACGTTGTGTTTCATACATGTAAAAATTGTAAATGGAATGAAATGCCTCTTTATTCATAATGTACTTCGATATTCCGTTCATGGCTGAAAAAGGGGCGCCTCCGGCCAAAACAAATGTTTTCAAGGGTGGTGTGGAGGTTAGGAAATTGTTAAGCATCATGATTTGTGAAAGAAATGCTCCGATAGAGTAGGCCACTACTTCAACCTGGCGGAAGCCCTGCAGTTGGGCAATCTTGTCATTTTGAATTTGGTTGATCAACTGATAAATATCGTTCACGCTTTGAAGACCTGATGTTAAAAATCGCAGTGGGTTGCTTGTTAATCGTTTGCTAATCATGTAATTCACGAAAGTAGTAGAACTGGAAGTTGTTCCAGTTTGCTCATGATTCATGATGTCGGAGACGGTTCGTGCATTGCTCCAAAATGCCGGAGATCGGTTCATGTGAAACGAGATCGGGAACAATATGACGGGTAGTTGCAACTCTTCTGCCAGCCAGGCTCCCCAACTCCAGTACTTATTCCACGATCGTTCGTTGAGGCCGTGCAGAAGCAGCAAGGCCTTACTTCCTGAATGATAGTTAACAGGACTTATTATTGGATATTTAAATTGATAGTTTTCGGAAACCAGGTTGTCGTTGTTCTCTGGATGCAAATGGGTAGTTTTTAGATCGATAGTTTGTTGTTGCGATTTGTAATCGATCCATTGAACCATAAGGGTGGATGTGTTGGTAGAAACCAACCGGTTGGTACCGGTTGTTGTTTTGGCAAAGAGTTCATTAAGCTCGTGGTAGGTCATCGGTGTCAATATTTCTGACAAAGGAAGTATTTCTGTTATAAAAGTTTTTCTTATTGTTTCATAAACAGCCTGATTGGGATAAAATTTGAATAGCAGGGCTGGTTTTTTATATTACGGGATAAAAATTAACGGATATTTGCACTGATTAAACCACCCAAAATTGTTCTATGGTTAATTTAAACCAACCGCTTCCCGGGTATCTCACATCTAAGGCCAATATTATTCGTTTGGTTGGGTTTACCGCGCTTTTCGCGCTGGTTTTCATCAATATTTATGCTCCGTTTGGTGTGGAAACATGGTACAATGTTACCCGTTTGGAGTTGTTTGTTTACAGCAGTCTGGTCATTCTCACAGGTGTTCTGGTGGTTGTGGTCAGCAGAATTATTCTTTATTTTGTTTCTAATCGGGTTCAACTAACTGTTTTCCAGTACCTGGTGTGGATTCTTGGTGAGGTTTTCTTGATGGCTCTATTCTATACGCTTTATGAAAAGCTCATTTTAAGCGATAACCGACCATTGGAAACCGTTTTTGGCAACTCGGTTCAAAATACTGCCCTGGTGCTCTTTCTACCCTATTCAGTTTTATGGCTTTATTTTTCATATGTGGATAAAAAAGGACAAATCGAAGCTTTGCGGGAGAACACGGGATCGGCTTTCGATTTTAAATCGCCCATGGTTGGTTTCCCCGATGAGAAGGGTGTTTTGCAACTATCGCTTCTTAGTGCCGATATTCTCTTTATCGAAGCATCAAGCAACTATGTTGTAGTTGCCTATGTGAAAAAGGATAAGGTGAGCCGGTTTCTGCTGCGCAATACTATGAAAAAGTTGGAGCCTGAATTGGTCGATTATGGAATAATTCGGTGTCATCGTTCCTTTATGGTGAATGTGGATAGAGTGAGGCTGATGCGTAAGGATAAGACTGGTCTGGTACTGGAGTTGGATTCCCCTGAAAATCTTGAGATACCGGTTACAAAAACTTATCTTGATGCTTTGCTGAAGATATTCGGCCAACACGTGGGATTATAAAAACCTGATCGCTTTGAGCAATTGAAAAGTCTGGTTCGACTGCCCCAAATCCCCCTTCATCGGTAATTGGTTGTTTGTTATAGAAGGGTTGGTTTTTTTTGCAAGAAAAAAAACTATGCGTAAATACATTTTTATTCTGGCTTTTTTAGCTTTTACTATTCCGACGCGTGTTGCATATGGTCAATCTCCCAAAGGTACAATCAGGGGCACGGTGATTGATAAAGTTACCCAAGTTACCCTGCCTGGAGCCAACGTGCTGTTATTAAATGTAAACCCGATAGTAGGGACTACGACCAACGAAGAGGGCGATTTTAGGTTGGATGGGGTGATCGCCGGCCGCGTAAGTCTCAAAATCAGTTTCCTTGGCTACAAGGAGGTTGTTTTAAACAACCTTATTCTGAATTCAGGAAAGGAGCTGGTCATTTCAGCGGAAATGGAAGAAAAGGTTATGACTGCAAAGGAGGTTGAGATCGTGGCCTCGATGAGCAAACAGACTCCAATTAATTCGATGACCAGTGTTAGTGCACGCGGTTTCACCATTGATGAAACCCAGCGTTATGCCGGTAGCCGCAACGATGTTGCCCGGATGGCGACAAATTTTGCTGGTGTAACAGGTGCCAGTGATGCACGTAACGATATTGTAATCAGAGGAAACAGCCCGCTTGGATTGCTTTGGCGGCTCGAGGGGGTTGATATTCCAAATCCAAACCACTATGGATCTTCAACTGCTACCGGTGGGCCTGTATGTATGTTGAACAACAACTTATTGGCACATTCTGATTTTCTTACCGGGGCTTTCCCTGCTGAATATGGCAATGCTGTTTCAGGCGTATTTGACCTTCGGATGAGAAATGGAAACAACGAGAAGCATGAGTTTTTGGGGCAGGTGGGCTTCAATGGGTTTGAACTGGGGGCAGAAGGTCCCTTGAACCATGAAAACGGATCATCTTATCTGGTGAATGCCCGATACAGCACACTGGAGGTGATGGAAAAGATGGGAGCTGATTTTGGCACCGGCACTGGCATCCCGCAATACAAGGATGCTTCGCTTAAAATTAATTTTCCGAAGACTGCGGTCGGGAGTTTCTCTTTTTTCGCGCTGGGCGGCATCAGCGATATTAGAATATGGGATAGCAAGAAAGACACTACCTCTGAGAAAGTTGATTTTTATGCCGGTGAAGGATTCGATCTCACTAATGGCAGCAGGATGGTTACAGCAGGTCTTGTGCATGTGGTACCTCTGTCAAGGTCATCTTATTTGAAATCAATAGTTTCTGGTGCATTTCATCAGTTTATTACTACAGTTGATTCACTTAATCCATCAGATGTGCGTGATAAATACCAGATTTATAATAACGATCTTCAGCAGAAGTATTTCACTTTTCAAACCCAATTCAACCACCGGTTTAGCTCCCGAAGTAATTTGAAGGCTGGTGCTATTACCCGATTGATTTGGAATGATCTGACAGAAAATGTGTGGTTTAACGAAGATGACGGTTTGCGGATGACTTCTGACTACACCGGCCATTCAACCTTACTGCAATCGTTTGTGCAATGGCAATACAAGTTCTCTGATAACCTAACTGCCAACACTGGGGTTCATTTTCTTTATTATGCACTCAATTCGACCTGGAGTGCAGAACCACGTTTAGGTTTTAGGTGGAGCATATCCCCAAATAAGACCATCAGTCTGGGTTATGGATTTCATAGCCAGCTCAATCCTATAAATGTTTATTTCAGACAATCGAGGATGGCCGACGGTAGCTTTGTTCGACTCAATGAGAGCCTTGGTCTGCTTCGTTCGCACCATCTTGTGGCTGGTTATGACTGGTCGGTAGCAGAAAACACGAGGGTAAAACTCGAAGCCTATGCTCAATTTCTTGATAAAGCGGGTGTTAATGGGAATAAGCCCTCCTATTTTTCACTTCTTAATGAAGGGGCAAATTTCGGGTTTTGGTATCCCGACACTTTAAAAGCTCAAGGTACCGGGCGAAATCTAGGACTCGAGTTAACGCTTGAACGCTTTTTAAGTAAGGGACTATACTACCTGGCTACTGTATCCCTTTATGATTCTAAATACAAAGGTAGCGACGGGAAGTTGCGTAGCTCAGCCTTTGATGGTGGATACGTGGTTAATGCATTGGTTGGTAAAGAGTTTGAGCTGTGGAAGAGCCGTGCCGACCTACGCAAATCTAAGAATACGCTGGGCTTCGATATCAAATACACCCGTTCGGGTGGTCAACGTTACACCCCTGGTATAGTAGTTCCTGATCCGGCTACTGACGGTCAAACTTACAAGTTGGAATATGATTTCGACAAGGCATACACCCTTCAATACAAGGACTACCAGCGCTTTGACCTGAAAATTACCTGGAGGCGAAATGGCAAAAGGATCACGCAGGAGTGGGCGATTGATATTCAAAACCTTTTTGATCAAAAAAACATATACAGTGAAAAGCTTAACAAGAAAACAGGCGAGCGATCCTTTACCTATCAAATGGGTTTATTGGTTATTCCTCAGTACCGAATAATTTTTTAATCTTAGCAGCATGAAATCTGTTTTAACTGTCCATCAATCTGCTGGCAAGCCGTTTTCAGATAAGTGGATTATGCGTATTGGGATTCCTTTGGTGGGCTTGGTTATGCCTGTATTGGTCGGGCTGGCTGTTAATATGTCTTTAATCCCTTTTTTGTTTAACCTCCTTATCGGATTGGTCAATACTATGTTGTTGTGGCTTGGATGCCGGTATATCCTGATGAGGTTATGGCAATTAATCCCGTGGCAGCAGAAACCGTTTCAACATCTTTTAGTTGAGATATTGTCCCTTTCTTTATATACATTCGCGGTAACAGGGGTGATTTGGCTGGTTGTATGCCGCTATTTTCATCATCTTTATTATCGTGAAGTTGGATTTGCAGAGGTGCTGTTCCCATCGTTAGCTATTTCGCTGGTGATTTCCTTTATTCACGAGGGACTGTATTTTTTCAATCAATGGAAAGTTAGCTTTATCCAATCGGAAAATCTGGCACGAGAGCATCTGGTATCACAGCTGGAAACTCTGAAAAGCCAGGTAAATCCTCACTTTTTATTCAACAGTCTGAATACCCTTACCGGTTTGATTGAAGAGGATAAGGATTCTGCCATTGAATATGTACAGCAATTGTCGGCCTTTTATCGGGCAATTATTCAAACACGAAACCAACAGTTGATTAAGGTTGAGGAAGAACTCGGGCTAATCAACCGTTATTTTGAAATTCAAAAGAAACGCTATGGCGACAACCTTCAAATGGATTTGGCTGTTGACTCTGCCACACTTCAGCATTGGCTGCCACCACTTTCGTTGCAGATGCTACTTGAAAATGCGGTGAAGCACAATGTTATAGCTACCGGAAGGCAGTTGAAAATAGAAGTAGAGGCTACTGGTAGCCGCTATTTGTTGATCAGGAACAATCTTCAGCCTCGTGAAAACGACGAACCTTCGGCCGGAATGGGTTTGCAGAATATCAAAACACGATTTGGCTTATTGACCGATCGCCCCGTGGAAGTCATCCGGTCGGCGACCCATTTTTCTGTTGCAGTACCAATTTTGGAAGTTTAATATCGTATTCTAAATGATTGCCCTAATAGTTGAAGATGAATCGGCTGCATCTCGTCGCCTTTTGCGAATGCTGAGCGAGATCGCGCCGCATATCAAGGTTAACGAAGTGTTGGAAACTGTCTCCGACACCGTGTCATGGCTTATGGTGAATCATCATCCCGACCTGATGTTTTGCGACATTCATCTGGCCGATGGCTCTTGTTTTAATATATTCAGGCAGGTGGAAGTAAAATGTCCGGTGATCTTCATTACTGCCTACGATCAATATGCTATCGAAGCCTTTAAAGCCAATGGTATAGATTATATCCTGAAGCCTGTTAGGATTGAAGAAATAGAAAATGCTCTTAAAAAGTTAAAAAATTTAATTCAACCTGTTGACCTTCGGGTGTTGCTGGAGCAAATGCAAGTTACAAGGAGGGGAGGGCAACAACGAATTATCGTAAAGTCTGGTCAGTTGCTTAAAGCTGTTGAAGTGGCTCAAGTAGCTGTTTTCTATGCTGAAGATGGGGTGGTCTTCATTCAGACATTTGAAGGACAACGGTTTATTCCAGACTTAACCCTCGACAGGATTATGCAAATAGTTGATCCTTTGATGTTTTTCAGGGTCAATCGTGGGCAGGTGATCAACCAGAAGGCTGTTGTCGAGATGCACCTTCACACCAAAGGGCGTCTGAAGTTGAAACTCCATCTGAAACATCCTCAGGAATGCATGGTAAGCGCTGATAAAGTGCCTGGTTTTAAGACCTGGCTCACCGGAGCACAAAATTTTAACCAGCGTTGACCTCAGAAGTTTTTATCATTATCGTATATTGCGGTAGTTTTTTACCTAATGAGTAATTGATTTCTTTATGAGCATGAGCAGTTTCAAACGTACCAGGCTATTTGTTGAACTTGACGAACGTGTTGAGTGGATTAAGGCTTTGTTCAGCCGGACACTTCCCGATGAGATGACACCCGGGCAGCGATCCCTGATCGTTGGAGCAGATGGTATGCGGTACACCCTTTTTTCTACTGTCAGTTTTGTTGCTTCCTTTTACCTGGTTCATGTATTAATCACCCTTTTTCAGGTGTTATACCTGAGAGCCAATGGTGTTAACCTAACAGGATCTTTTCAATGGATCAGGTTTTTACCTGGCGACCAGGGGATTTGGGACGAAACCATGATTTTTATAGCTTATGGTATGCCTTATCTGGTTAGCGTTGTTGCAGGTGGGCTCCTGTCTGGTTGGCTTTCGGGTGAAGGGCGCTTGGGTTGGCGCGTCAGGATTTTTTTCACCTGGCTGGCTATTCACGCTATCATGCAATTTGCCGGTGGTGCTGCTTATGCTACTATGTTTTACGATGGTTTTGGCATAGCTTATCTTTGGCTTTTTTCTATTCAGCCTGTCCGAATCGGGGTTACTTTTTTTGTGCTATTGGTTCTGTTTGCTACCGGAGGTCGTTGGATGAGGTTGTTTTTTAAAGGCAGCCCCTCGAGGGTTTTCTTTACTGAATTAAAATACCGACAAAAATTCTTCTGGTTTGCTGTTTTAATTCCTTGGTTAACCGGAAGTACACTCATCATGCTTTATCTTTACCCTCCTGCCAACCGTGCCGTATTTATTCAACTTTTGTGTTACCTGTTGATTTTAGGACCTATGTTGAAAATCGTCCCTCTCGTGGAACCACCCCGACTTGTGAAATCGGAAAAAGCTGTTTTTCAGAAAACCTGGACGGTCGCGGTTGTAGTGGTTGTTTTGATTGCTTTTAGATTCCTGATACGCCTGGAGTTTTAGCATCAGGAAGTTGTTGATGAATACAAGAAGAGCCGTGCACAAAGTGCACGGCTCTTTTAACATCTTGCGCCGATACGATTAAGCTCCCAGGGTTGCTACCATAACTGCTTTGATGGTATGAAGTCTGTTTTCAGCTTCATCGAAAACAATCGACATGGGCGATTCGAAAACATCTTCGGTTACTTCCATAGCTTCTATGCCGAATTTCTGGTAGATATCCTCACCAACAGCGGTTTCGCGGTTATGGAAAGCAGGCAGACAATGCATGAATTTTACACGGGGATTGCCAGTGGCTTTTACCACGTTCATGTTCACCTGGTAGGGAGTGAGGAGTTTGATTCTTTCTGCCCATACCTCGGCGGGTTCACCCATCGAAACCCAAACATCGGTATAAAGGAAATCGCAACCTTTGGCTCCTTCTTCAACGTTTTCAGTCAGGGTGATTTTGGCCCCTGTTTCTTTGGCTATTTCGCGGCATTGCGCCACAAGGTTCTCTTCCGGCCAAAGCGATTTTGGAGCTACAGCTCTGAAATCCATACCCATTTTTGCAGCGCCTACCATCAGCGAGTTGCCCATGTTGTTGCGGGCATCGCCAAAATATGCGAAAGCAACCTGGTGCAAAGGCTTGTCGGTGTGTTCCATCATGGTGAGGAAGTCGGCCAGAATCTGTGTCGGGTGAAATTCGGTGGTGAGACCATTCCACACGGGTACGCCGGCATAGGCGCCCAGAGTTTCCACAATTTCCTGAGAATAACCACGATATTCGATTCCGTCGTACATACGACCCAATACACGTGCAGTGTCTTTCATCGACTCTTTTTTTCCCATTTGCGAGCCGGCAGGTCCAAGATAGGTAACGTGTGCTCCCTGATCGAGGGCAGCCACTTCAAAGGCACAACGAGTTCTGGTGGAATCTTTCTCGAAAAGGAGTACGATGTTTTTCCCTTTTAAGCGTGGCTGCTCGGTTCCGGCATATTTTGCCTTTTTCAGGTCAGATGAGAGTTGGAGCAGGTGTTGGATTTCCTGTGAGGTGAAGTCAAGCAATTTCAGAAAATTGCGATTTCTAAGATTGAAAGCCATTGAAATAATTTTTTAGTGTTTAAACAAGGTGATTTTATTCTGCAAAGATAACAGTTCCTGCGTCAGGTTTTCCAAGTTCGGTGGCGGTAGTAATCATAGCTTCTTTACCACCGTTTTCAACAAATTGGATGCATGCTGCTACTTTTGGAGCCATGCTGCCGGCAGCAAAGTGCCCTTCGGCCATGAGTTTACGCGCTTCGCTCACCGGTATTCTGTCGAGAGCCCTTTCGTCGGGTTTGCGGAAATTGATATATACCTTTGGAACATCGGTGAGGATGATGAACTCGTCGGCATGAATCTGCGTAGCCAGTTGGCTCGAAGCCAGATCCTTGTCGATAACAGCATCAATACCCTGAAGTTTTTTCTCTTCAACATAGAACACAGGGATGCCGCCACCACCAACGGTGATAATAATCTGCCCATCGCGAGCAAGGGTTTCGATTGATTTAACGTTGTTGATCGCAACGGGTTTTGGCGAGGCTACCACTTTACGCCATCCCCTTCCTCGTGGATCTTCAGCGAAAATGCTGCCATTGGATGCTGTAATTTTATCGGCTTCTTCTTTAGTGTAAAAAGGGCCTACCGGCTTCGTGGGTTTTTGGAAGGCAGGGTCGTTTTTATCAACAACCACCTCGGTAATGATCGTAAGAATGTCGCGTTCGAGTCCCTCTTTCAACAGCACGTTACGTAGTTGTTGCTCAATCATATATCCGATCGAGCCCTGTGTTTCTGCTACACAGAAGTCAATAGGTTGGGCTGGTATGCCATACATCTTTTCGCCTGCTTCGTGTTGAAGCAGCACGTTCCCAACCTGTGGGCCATTGCCGTGACCTACTACCACATCATATCCATTACGGATTAATTCGAGGAGGTGTGTGCAGGTTTCGTAAACATTGGCTTCCTGTTCATCAATGGTCCCTTTCTGATCGCCACGAAGAAGGGCATTGCCGCCAAAAGCGATAACTGCTAATTTTTTCATGTTTTAATAATTGGTTTCCAGGTGATTTAGTGGTTTATGAATCTTCTCAAAAACAAAAAAAGGGTAAGAGCATCTATTTGTCTTATCCTTAATAGGTCTTCTTCAGAAACAGGCAGCAAAGCTACAAACTTTGTTTTAACTGGCAACACTTTTTACCTGGTTTAAGGTGTTTAGGTCGTTTTTTTTACATTTGCCAAACCAATTACAAGTTTACACATGAAGAAATCTGCATTTTCTCTACTCTTTCTACTGGCTTTTTGCATTTCAGTTAATTCCCAATCTGTCTCGCGTGCCCTGGAATTGCACAAAAGGTTGTTAACGGTTGATTCGCATACCGATACACCAATGAGGCTGGTTGATGGTGCAATCAACTTTGGGACAAATAATTCTGAAACAAGGAGTTGTGTCGATTTGCCACGCATGGATGCCGGTGGTTTGGATGCAGTTTTTTTTGCTGTCTTTTTAGGACAAGGTGCCCGAACGCCCGAAAAGCATGAACTTGCTTTTGTTCAGGCTAATAGAATTATTGATACGATCGAGGAGGTGGTTCGCAGGTATTCTGACCGTTGTGGTGTTGCTACTTCGCCTCTTCAGGCGCTGGAACTTGAAAAGCAGGGCAGGCATGCTGTTTTTCTAGGGATGGAAAACGGCTATCCAATCGGAAATTCTCTTGGTAACATCGAACATTTCTATGACAGGGGCGTCAGATACATTACCTTATGTCATTCAAAAAACAATGATATTTGTGACTCATCAACTGATACAGTTGGCTTCAACGGGCTTTCGCGATTCGGAAGGGAAGTGGTTTCGGAGATGAATCGTGTGGGTATGATGATCGATGTTTCGCACATCAGCGATTCGAGCTTCTATCAAGTAGTCAGGTTGTCGAAAGTGCCTGTAGTGGCATCTCACAGTTGCGCCCGGGCACTATGCGACAATCCCAGAAACCTAACTGACGATATGTTGCTAAAATTGAAGAACAATGGAGGAGTTGTTCAACTCTGTATCTTGAGTGATTATGTGAAAGCCCTGCCTCGGAATCCTGTTCGCGATAGTGCATTCAAAGCTTTAAGGGTGAAATATCGTAATTATGAGGGTCTGACCGACGATGAGATGAAATCGGCCAGGAGGGAATATTATGAAAACGACAAGAAATTTCCGGCTCAGAAGGCTACCATTGCTGATGCTGTTGATCATATCGATTACATGGTGAAGCTGATTGGCATTGAACATGTGGGTATTGGAACCGATTTTGACGGTGGTGGTGGTTTGGCCGATTGTCCAGATGTTTCCTTTCTGTACGGTATTACAGAAGAGTTGGTGAAGCGGGGATATTCTGATAGCGATGTTGCTCTGATTTGGGGTGGCAATCTGTTCAGAGTTATGGATCAGGTTGATGCTTATGCACAGGCAACTCAAACACGATAACCCCGACAGCCCTCATCAGTAGAGAGGGAAAACTTCGTTGAGTTCGCCGGAGTAATAATATTCCCAGGCAATTCGACCAAACGTGTACTTTCTGCCTCCAACGTCGATGGTGGCTCCACCAACCTGTGGATTTTTTTTAGGTTTGGAATTGGCAAATCCTATATTGAATAAGGTTGCCAGAATTTCGGGGCGGTCTTCAATAGGGAATCCCGCTTTCTGCCACTGAGCAGAAACCTGTTTGATAAATAGTGCAGCATACAGGTAAGCATAGAAGTGGTTCCTGGAATCTGTAATTCGTTCAAACCGCTCCGATTCAATATTTTCAGAGTGAAATTGAAGCAACCCCTTGAATTGTTGACCAGCATAAAACACAGAGGTGGTGTCTGCCAGGTTTTTTTCAATGGCAATTGCTGTAAAATCTTTAATCCCTGTCACACCCCAGGAGAAAGAGGTTTCGGAGGTAAGCATTTTTAACGGAGCAATCCACTTTTTGAAGGCTTCGCGTCTGGAATCGAACAGTCTGATTTGTTCCGCTATAAGCACTGCTGAGATCAGTCTTGGTGATACGCTGGTGAGTCGGGCAACACTGTCTATTACCTTCTTGTCTTTAGTTACAGCTTCTTTTAGCACAGGCCATTCTGGCAGGTTTATCCAGTAGAACGCGCTTCGGGTAACTGTTTTGGAGTCGATTTGGGTAGGGGTGTTCTCCTGACAGTTTAGCCTGAGTGCGGCCAACATCTTCGTGGCTGTCAGAAAACTCCTGTCTTGGGCAAGGTGAACTAAGATGCGGTGAGCATCGCTGGGATAGAGGGCATACAATTCGCCTGTTTGCTTCAGCAATTCAGATATTTCTGAACTTGTCGATAAAAATTTCGCGGAATCGGCAACTGTCTGAATGATAGTGCTGTCCAGATCAGTAAAATAGCGATCGTTGTTGTCAATTCCACCCGGATCGTTGGTTATCTGGAGTTTAACAGCCGACCAGGCCAGTATCAATACCAAACCAAATATTGCGAAGCAATAAACTAATATGTTGAATATTAGTTTTTTAGAAGGTTTCATTCTTGCATTTTAAAAAATTGCGCAAAGGTAGATTTTTTACACCATATTAATTACATTTTAAACCAATGCGCTTGAATATTTATTTCATATGAATGTTTTTTTCTGAATACCAACCCGGTCGGCCTTTGGTTGACCCTTTTCTGAGGCGGGGTAACGCCCTTCGGGCACTTTGCCCGAAGAGCATAACCTTTAAGTGTTGAAACGCAACGAACGGCTTCTGAATCAGGTGTTAATTATTGCTTGTCGTGTTGGGTTGACTCAGCTTTTTGAAGCACGTGCATCTCGTTGGCCTGGACGTTGGCTTGCGGATACTTCTTCCCGTCGGTGTCGTTGTTTGAATACCATGTAAGTTTCCCAATCACCGCAACTTTTTTCCCTTTCTTGAGTTGGCTCTGACACATTTCGGCCAGTTTCCCCCATGCGATTACCTGGTGCCACTCGGTTTGGGTAACTTTTTCTCCTTTGCGATCGGTATAGAAATCGTTGGTGGCAATGGAGAATCTGGCCATTATGCGGCCGTTATCGAATTTCTTAACTTCGGGATCTGCACCCAGAAAACCGATCAATTGAACATGATTGTTTGAGTTCATCATAGCTTTAATTTTTTATCCCTTGCGGGGTGTGAATAATTTTAATAAATCAACCTGTCACTTTTGACAAGGAGCTCGTTATGAAAACGATGAAGCAAAACTACAGCCTCGTGGACCGGTTATTCGGTTAAAAAATAATTAGTGTCGAATAAAAACATTTGTAAACGACTAAAAACGTTTTTATATTTGATTCTCAATTTATCATCAAAAAAAGTATGGAAGAAAAAAGATGTCTCGATTGTGGTGAAATCCTCAGAGGCAGGGTTGATAAAAAGTTTTGCAGCGACCAGTGTCGCAACAACTACAACAACCGTATGCATCGTGATGATTTTGCTGTGGTTAGAAAAGTAAATGCTGTTCTGAAAAGTAATTATAAAATTTTGTGTGGGTTGAACCAGACTGGTAAAACCACCCTTCACCGCGACAGGTTGCTCGAAGCAGGTTTCAACTTTAAATACCTTACCAGCATCTACAAACCCAAAAGCAGCAGCAATACCTATTATTTCTGTTACGATCAGGGTTATATGGAACTTGAAAATGGTATGTTCGTATTGGTGAAGAGGTAAATGTTGGTTGTGCAGTTTTATCAGGGGCTTTTCATCAACACTACTTCCGATGCTCGTTTTTTTTTGTATTTGCGCCTTTTGAGATTCATCACACCAGCGAAATGACGGGTAGGGCCAGAGTTGATTGTCAGAAGAATGAAAACGAAAATTTTTTGATTTCTCGGTGTTTGATGAAGCCAAATCCAATTTATTGTATATTCGTAATCACTAAAAATTGCCATTATGAAAAGGAGAATATCATTAGTTGCTGTGTTAGCCTGTTGGCTTACAATGCTATTTGGTCAGCAATTGAACGAGTCTGATTACCATCAATCGCTGGTTGGTGAAAGTATTGAAATTGTCAACGACCAAATGAGTGTTGACATGACCGGCGTAAAAAGCTCCATGATCAGATTCTCGGTGAAGCGAAATGTTGTGTTGGTAATCAGAACAAAGGAAGGGCTAAGGGATTTGAACCATATGTTGATTCCTGAATTTTTCGACCAGATTAATATAACCCATGCCCCTTCCAACATTCGACAAGAAAAAGTTTACGACAACGTTAAAGTTGATTCGGTAGCTGCCTGGAAATTCACCGGCGGTGTTGAAAATAAAATACAGGCCTCTAAACGGTTGTGCTCTTTTAAAACCATTACCGATATCGACAGGTATGGTCAGCTGAATTACTACAGGCTATCGTTAACCGGAGCAGGTGTTGGCGACACGCTGCGACTTTATTACGCTGCCTCAATCCCTTTGGAGGAGAATTGGCACCATTTGTTCTCGATCAGGATGTTTCATCATTCCCGATGGCCTCGCAGAAACTACCACCTTACGTGGACCTACCCAACCAGAATCGATGTGGACACCCTGTTTTTCAAGAGTCGCCCTGTAGTTTCCAAAAGCAATGGTCAGACGGTTTTTGAATGGTCGATGACGAATCTGGCCGGATCGCTTGATGAAAACAATGGAAGACCTTATATGGAATTACCCTGGTTTGCATTCAATCCAAAACTTTCAGAATTCATGATGTTGCAATATTCCAATTTCGATCAGGAATACATCCCGTCATGGATTCTAATGAGTTACCATCGCGAAAGTGCAGTTACCCTGGCAAGAATCAATGTTCAGCAAGGGGTGAGAACCACCGATTTGCTGAAATTCAACAAGGTGGTTGATACCATCAAGCAGCGGTTTCCTGCCGATTCTTCTGGTTTTAAAACTTTGGGTTGGTTTCAGAAACTGATGGTGGAGAAAGCAAAATACGACATGGATGTGAAGTATTACTCAAACGAAGCCAATTATCTGCTTAACAAGCCTGGCGGCGACATGGCATCATGCTTAATTCGCGACAGAAACAGGTTGACAGCTTACAGCAACATGTTGCTCAGATTTGACTTCAGCGTGTTGCTTGCCTATCCGATGGACAAAAGGGCCGGTACCATTTCATCCAAGTATTTCCCCAACATGGTTTTCGACGATTTGCTGTTTCTAACCGTTTTGCGCGACAGTTCATTGGTTTGGATTTACCCGATTTCTGATAAGGCTCGTTTTTATGCTGATGAATTGCCTTTCTATTTCGAAAACACCGACGTAATGCTTACGGTGTTTACCCAGATGCGTGGATACAAACGCGATATGAGTAGCGATGCGATGTTTTTCCATACACCCGCCTCCAAAACATCTGACAACACCCGAAAAGTAAACGGGCTGGTGGAAATGGATCTTGTTAACGGTAAGGCCAAATTTTCGTCGCGCGTGAGTTTGTCGGGCCAGTATTCAACTATTTGCAGAAACACTTACCGCGGATTGCCTGTCGATTCAACAGTTAACATGTTGTATCATAAAAGGGTAAGCGATATTTCGCCCGAAACAAAAATTTTACGGACAAAGAATGGCGCTGTTGCCGATAAATTCCCGTTTCTGACGCAAACTACCACCGAATACGAAACCCCTTTGCCCGCGTGGGTTTCCGATACGCTAACCGTTGATCTTTCAAAGTGGTTTCATCACGTGGTTGATCATGAAGTGGCCGTGGGCAAACGTTTTACCAGTTATTATCCCGATTTCACAGGTAGCGATAGCTGGTCGTTTATGATAAAACTGAATCAACCGGCAAGCTTATTGGCCGATTTGACACCGGTGAAAATATCCAACGATTTTGGACAATACTCTTTCGAGATCAAGCAACTAAGTCCAACGGAATTGTTGGTAACCAGCTATTATTTGGTGAAAGCTCCTGTGGTAGCTCCAGAGAAAATGGATCAGGTAAATCAAATCAACAATGCCATCACTTCGGGCGAGGGACATCTGTTGAAACTGGTCAGAAAAGTTGAATAATCAATTGTTTATACATTAGTTTTGTCGCTGAAGACAACAGCTTCATAAACGAACAATTCAGCTTGTTGCCAACCATCGGGGCCCAGTCCTGCTTTTTGTTGGCTGCAATGCGAGAGCATTTCCCACTTGTTCCATCCTGTAGATTGAGCTACTTGCGGAAGGAAGGTTCCGCAACGGTTCCCTTTCCTGATGTAGATACCGTGCCGAAGGGGGTCGTATTCTTCGGCATTTGCAATGGGGCGCAGAGGGGAGAGCACCGACAATTCAACCGACAATTGGTGGAGTTCGGATGGGGTCACTGGCTTGAAGCGCTTGTCGGTGGTGGCAGCGGCTGTTGCCAGTTGGGCAATGGTCTGCCAAAGAGGGGTCTCGGGGGCGAATTGCCCGATACATCCCCGCAGTTTTCCCGAAACATAAACACTCACGAAGGCTCCGCACCGACGATTCAGGTTGGGGGTGATCTCCGTGTTGGTTTCCGCGAAAGATCCCATCAGGTGGTTTGACACGGACTGGCGAGCCAGATTGAGTAAAACGGCTTTTTCGTGTTCCGATAAGATTTGATCGGGTGCCTGTGTAACCACAAGCGATTGGTAACCTACCACGCGGTTGCTGTTTTCTCCGGCAGTCATCGCCGAATGGCTGTAATGAACAGGGATAAGGCTCAGCGGGGCAGTCTGTTGAATCATTTCCAAAAGGGTGAGCACAGCTCCTTCGCCGCACATGCCGGTTAGCAGGTTTCTGTTGTTGCCATTTTTTATTTCCTGCAGGTGGTTGTGGAGTTTTCGGGCATCGCCCTGAATCAGAAACTCGACTGTTTGAGAGTCGGTTTCAATGGCTGTAGAGGCATCGGGATAATGCGACAAATCGGTTGAAACCACGAAGAGGTTTCGTGGGGTAAACCACCT
Organism: Bacteroidales bacterium; assembly: GCA_028689615.1. Lineage (GTDB taxonomy): Bacteria > Bacteroidota > Bacteroidia > Bacteroidales > TTA-H9 > GWE2-42-24. Next base: position 53,461 of record JAQVCV010000013.1, read on the forward strand.
GACGAGGTGTTGCGCCACGGTGCGGCAAACATCCGGGTTGTTGGTGCCCAACAGTATAGGTACAATAGTGAATTTTTCGTGCAAATGGACCTGCATGAAAGGGAGAAGCACTTCAAGTGAATGTTCGGTTGCGTGCACTGCCTGGTCGGTCTCAAAACATCCGGTGTTGTTGAGCTGGCTGACGACTTGGGTGTTGATTTCAACGGTTCCCAGCGGTGTTTTAAACCCGGAGTAGTTGCAAAGGGCGGCCCCTTGAAAATGTTTCTGGTGGCTGTTTCCCAGCAGGAACACGGCATCGAAAAGGCTGTTGGGCGACAGGGCAGCAAAAGCTTTGGCGGCAGTTATTCCTGAATAGGCATAACCTGCATGAGGAACAACAAGAGCTCTGATGTTTTGGTAGTTGGTTGTATCACAAGTTGATTCGCGCTTCAACATGCCAGTAACCTCGTTGCATAAAGCTTGAGAATCGGCAGGATAGAAAAGCCCTGCAACAGCAGCTTCGCGTATGTTGGTAGCGTAGGTGTTCATGGCACTGATGATTGTTAGCCAGGGTATTCAATGCGGATATGGTAAATGTGCATGAGTTGGTTTTTCAGGATGCGCTTGGCTTTGGTGATGTCTTTCATGGTAATGGAGGCGTTGTCGAACTGGCCGGCCTCCACTTGTCCGTTGATGATTTTTTCTACCAGTTGCGATATTTTTTCTTCATCGGGTTTGTTGATGCTTCTCGCCGCGGCTTCAACGGAGTCGGCCATCATCAGCACGCAGGTTTCACGGTTGTAGGGGATCGGGCCGCGATACGAGAACACCTTTTCATCAAACTCTTCGTCGGGGAAATCGCGTTTTTGCAACTGGTAAAAATATTCGGTTTTACGTGTGCCGTGGTGGGTTCTGATGAAATCGATGATTTGGTCGGGGATGTTTGTTTTGCGTGCTTTCTCGATCCCGCGTATGACATGGCTGGTGATGATCGACGCGCTCTCTTCGTAGGTGAGTTCTGAGTGGGGGTTGAAGCCTGTAACCTGGTTTTCGATAAAGTAGATGGGCATTTCCATTTTGCCAATATCGTGGTAAAGAGCACCAGCTCTCACCAGCAGCGGGTTTCCTCCGATTTCTCTGATCACCTCTTCGGCAAGGTTGGCCACCTGCAACGAGTGCTGGAAGGTTCCTGGTGCTTTTCGTGCCAGTTCGCGAAGCAAACCGGTGTTGGTGTCGGAGATTTCGAGCAGGGTTACATCGGTTACGTAACCAAATGCTTTTTCGAACAAATAGATCAGCGGGTAGGCCAGCAGCATCAGAAACGCGCTGCCACCAAACATGGCGAAGCGTATGGGTTCAAGCCCGTTGATGGATCCCTCCTGGATGAGAAAATTGCCTATGTAAACCAACGAATAGACCACGAAGACCATCAGGGCAGAGAAAACGAACTGCGACCTGCGCTGGAAGTTTACTACCGAGAAGATGGATATGATGCCCGCGATGAATTGAAGGAATACAAACTCGAAGCCGTTGGGTGCCATGAAACCAATGAGGATGATGGTAATGATGTGGACATAGAGCGCCAGCCGCGAGTCGAAGAATACCCGCATGATGATAGGAACCAGGCAAACGGGCATGATGTAGATAAGGTCGGGATTCGACCGGAGGAGAAAGGCTGTGGAAGCCACCATGATAAGGATAAGCAACAGTATCTGGCTGGTTTTTTTAGAGTCGTCGAAGATATCGCGACGGAAAAAAAAGAGGAAGAACCCGAGCACCGTGAGGCTGATGGCTACCAACAAAACTTGTCCGGTAAGGATGAAGATGAACCTTGACGAGTCGCCAAGCTGAACCTCATAGTCGCGGCGAAGCGATTCGAGTACCAGGAAAGTTTCGTTGTTGACTACCTCTCCACGGCTGATCACTTTTTCGCCGGCCTGTACCATTCCGCGGGTTTTGCTTATGGCTTCCAGTTGCTCGTCGAGGTCGCGGTTCGAGAGGGTTTCGTCGTAGAACAGGTTGGGTTCGGGGAGGTTTTCAAGCAGGTGAAGAAGCTGTTGGTTTTCCGACAGCTTGTTTGTTTCCAGGGTTTTCTTGATGTATTGAAAGGCCGAAGAGAGGGTAAAGAGTTGTTGGGGTGATGTTTTTCGGGCGGTGTTTCGTTCCAGGATGAGGATGGAGCGTGGCTGAAACTGGTTGTTGTGTGTCAGAGCCATGATGCCTTTAGAGAAGAGGGTATCGGCGAGGGCCAGTGCCAGGTTGTGAACAAACTGGTGGTGTTTGAGGACGGCCGGTTTCATGTTTTCCAGGGGAAAGGCTTCGTTGAGGTGCACGGCCAGTTGTGCTGTTTTTTTCTGACGCACGGTGGTATCCAGTCGGTAGTAGGGGAGGGCGTTCTGGCGAACTGCTTTGTACTCGGCTTCCAGTTCTTCGGGAGCCTTGAGGATGGCAAAATCGAGCGGGGCTACCAGGTTCTCGTGCATCCACGGTTTCCCTTTCCGGAATTCGTACCTGAATTTTCCTTCGCGGGGGAATACTGAAACTATCAGAACCATCATCGTGAGGTACATGATGGCCCTGGTGTAGAGCGAGAGTTGGTTGTTGGTGGTTTCCCGTGGCATGGCAGTTTCAAAAAATTTGGTGCTAATATAGGGTTTATTTTATATTGCAGCCACAGGACGACGGGCGAAGGTATGCTCAGCTTTCGGTTTCGTAGAGAAGCTGGTAGTAGCGCAACCCTGTCTCCTCGTCAACGCCTCTGCGCAAGCGGGCCCGATCGCCGTGGATGTAGATGTGGAAGTTTTTGTCGAGTTTAACCACGCTCTTCATCCCTTTGGCCTCTTTTTTAACGGCTTGTTCTGACAGATCAAACTCTTCAGGTAGCTCCACATCGTATTCTTCAGCAAATTTGTTGCAGTAGTTGTTGAAGGTTTCCATCACTTCGGGTTGTTGCATCACCTTTTGGTTGAAATCGTCGAGCGAGAAGGTTTCTGCCTCCTTGAAATAACCCAGCGAACGGTTGAGCATGTCGGCCTGATCAGCTTTCGACACTTCAAAGGTGCCCGGAAGTTCTTCGTTGATAAACTTGCGGCACATGGTCATGGTTTGGGTGGTGTGGCTGAAGGCATCGCTGCGGAGCCTGAGCCCCAGGAAACTGTCGATCCAGTAGAGCGCGTCGGCACCACGATTGGTGTTGTCAACTACCGATACCACGTAGCCCTTCTCCCTTTCGTGGTTGTAAATAAGGCACCCTTTGTCGAGTTTGTTGATGTTGAACCCGTCGTCGCTTTCTACTGCCATTTGGTTTCCGTTGGCATACACTTTCAGGTAGGTATCTTTGTTCTCTGATTTGAAAAGCCCTACAGCATCAACCACTTCGCCCTCGATGTGGCATTCGCGGAACAGTGCCACGTAGAATTCACCGGATTTAATCTTGGGGTGGGTGGCTTGTTCGAAAAGCCATTTGGCCAATTCCTTTGAACGGTCGATGAACACTTCCGGCTCGTCGAAGATGGCCGATACCATCTGGTAAACAGGGTTGTTTTTGAATCCCTCCTCGTGCCAGAGGTTGTAGTATTGCTGCGTTTTGAAGGGGGAAAGAAAGTAGGTTTGCAACAGCTCTTTGATGGCCTCGTTGGGGCGTATCATGGTGTTGGTCAGCAAAAGGCTTTCGTCAGCAGCTTTGTTGCCAACGTGGTGCACGGCTAAAAGATCGAGTAGGGCGTCCATTGTCTTTATTTTTTGCAAAAATAAATGAAAGTTGCGTAGGAATACCATCTCCCCCTCATTTGAGGAGCCAGCTTTGGCATTCCACTATGCGCCAACCCGTTTCAGGTTAGGCAACTATTTTCAGCCGGAATTGCCAACATACCGGAAATAGATTAAAACCGCTAAGAAACTGCATGCTAACTTGACGTTGCTTTGTTGCAGGGGGTGAACACAGGGGTGACCTGACATTGATTTTGATCATGCCACGATAAGGGGAATCTGAATTAAATGCCGATGGATGCCTTTTTGAAACAGCCTGAGAAAAATGGGGAACACCCGGGCAGGGTTGGTGGGGATCGTAGAGACCTACGGCCGTACGTCTCTACCCGACCGAAACCACAACCCTGCGTTTGAATCTGTTCAAAAAAATCAGTGGATAGTGTGTCGTGAACAGTGAATGGAAGGCCTGAGGTTGCTTCAGTCGTCGTGCCTGCTCCCTCTCCGCCTTATTGAAGCATGCTGCCCCGTCATTGCGAGGACGCAGCCCGACGCAACCTCCCTATACACTACAATTGTACCCTCTAAAAATCAATTAAGGTTCTTTAATTCAAATATTCATGAAAAGGCCATTACCCATAGACGAATAAAAATGGAGCCAGCGGATTATCGGTTTGTTCAGGTCTGTTTTAACAAGCATCAACAGGAGAAAGTTTTTGCTGGATGGGTATTCTTTTACCGCTAAGAACGCTAAGATTTTCCGACGGGTATTTTTAAGACCGCGGAGATGCCTGCGTCATCTGCCGGACGATGATGCAGACGGGTATTGCACGTCCAGTCAGCACGAAGTGCCTTAGCGGCCTTTACCGCTTGTTGGTTAAAATGCGAAGCTTTTAACCTGGAAGCGGTTTCCCGAACTATTCTCACCGAAGGTAATCCCGAACTATTCTCAGCGAAGCTAATCCCGAATCGCTTCGCTCTCGGGACTATAGTCGCTTCGCTCTCGGGACGAACTATTCTCACCGAAGGTAACATCGTACCGAGAGGCATGACTTGTAGAAAAGTGGCAAGTTCAAGCCGATTCGGTATTGCGGGAAAAAAAACACCAGCGCGAAGCGCTGGTGCACAAGGTCGAGGACAGGGAAATCGAGCCAGCGGATTATCCATAAGTTCAGTTTTGTTTTAATAAGGGTTTAACCTATAGGTCTTTATTAAAATGAGACAGTCCGGTAAAAATCTGGCGCACCTAAAAAATGATCTGACGCAGGTGGGAAGAAATCTGGCGCACCTAAAAAATGATCTGACGCAGGTGGGAAGAAATCTGGCGCACCTAAAAAATGATCTGACGCAGGTGGGAAGAAATCTGGCGCAGCTAAAAAATGATCTGACGCACCTAAAAAGAAATCTGGCGCACCTAAAAAATGATCTGACGCAGGTGGGAAGAAATCTGGCGCAGCTAAAAAATGATCTGACGCACCTAAAAAGAAATCTGGCGCAACTAAAAAATGATCTGACGCAGGTGGGAAGAAATCTGGCGCACCTAAAAAATGATCTGACGCACCTAAAAAGAAATCTGGCGCAGCTAAAAAATGATCTGACGCACCTAAAAAGAAATTTGACGCAACTAAAAAATGATCTGACACAGGTGAAAAGAAATCTGGCGCAGCTTTTTGTTGATGTTAATGTGTTGTATGGCACATTGCAGCTCCCTGAGAGACGGTTTTTTTTTCCAAAGAAAAGTGACTGCATAAATCGCAGATAAACAGCCTTATAAGTGTGAATATTATTTAGACAAGTTCTAAATTTTAATTTTTTTCATAAAAATGGGGCAAAGGGGGGGTCACCTTTTGCTGTTTTTCGACATTAATATATAAGGCATGATTGAAAAGGTTTTGCAATGACCGCATTCTGACGTGCTTTCAAAAAATAAGTAAATTTTAATTTTTAAAATCTATGAAAATAACAGGATCGATTCAGAGGGTTGTTCGTCAGGAATTGGTGCTAAGAGAAAGGGGGAGGCAGCAGAAGGTATGTTGGCATGACATAGCGTGGTTTTATTCTTCAGGTTACCTTACCATCCTGTGTTTAAAGTGTGGTAAAAGCATCAGTGTTGGCTATCATTTAAAAGCAGTTGAAGAGGTGTTGAACGCCAGGTGCTTCTTTAGAATCAGCCGACAGGCCGTTGTAAACATGCAATTTGTAAAAGAGGTTGGGTGGTGCAACCAGGCCCTATTGGTGATGCTGGCAACCGGCGAGAGAATAACAGTATCGCGACGGCGTGCGAAAAGCTTTCTACAAGCATTCAACACATGGGAGAGAAATACAGAGTGGATAGCCAACTCGGTAGAAGGGGCAGCGTTGAACGATTCACCTCCAGGAGATTTGGAGGATAGGCTGTCGGTTGCGCGGATTGTTTTAGCAAATCAATGAATTGCCAAGTGCTAGGTGCCCGCGTAGCAGTATTCATTTCTTCAGGAGAGGCTCTTTTTGTGATTGAAGTCATAAAATAACTCAGGGTGGCTACCCCTCTCCCCGGCTATAAGTACTTCGCGACAGTTGTGTGAAGCCCTCCCGGTCTTTCTCGACAAAAATTCGCTCCTGTGCGTAACACCGCTTCACATTATTGAAGTAAGAGGAGTATTTTTTTAACATTTCAGGGCTTAAACGACCACTCATTAGTTAAAATTAACCACTCATTAGATTATATGTTAAATTTTAGAAATTTTTTGTTTTGTGTTGTACTTTTAGCCCCGGTTTCTTTCACCTCTTTTCCTGAAAAGTATTGAAAGAAGGAGCTAAACATATTATTCATTTGTAAATTAAGTGTTTATGAAAATCAAAAGTATCAACATCGTTATGTGTATGTTCGCAACAGCACTGATCATGATTAGCTGTAGCAAAGAGAAAACGGCTACGGAGCCGACAAATCATGAAGCTCAAATATCGGCAGCCGATAGGGCTGTGATGCAAAGGGTAATCCAATTCAGGCAAAAAGTGGCCTTCAAAAATGCAAATCCCAACTTCAAAAGCGGTGAAATTGTTGCCATCGACAGCGCCCGTTGGGATGTAGAGACCAATTTCAACGCCACCTATGCTTTTCCCGACGAGCATTACCTTGCCACTCGCCACGATTCAGCAGTGCTCTTCCTCCCTGTGCTTGACGACAGCACCACGCTGATGGACGATGTGCTGGCCTTCAACGACCAGGTGTTCAACCAGGTGCTGGCCCTTTACAACAGCAGTGCCTTTGTCAACCGTGAACTGTTGTTTGTGAGCCTGAGAAAAGGCCAAATGGCTAAAGGGGAACTGGAGATGAAGCTGAAAGTGGTGACAGGGGAGAAACAGGCCACTTTGTTCAGTTTTACCCCCTTTGGAGTGGGTGACGATTGGAAATATGGCGATTACTTAGGAAAGTGCGATGGTTCAAATGCCGGAACAGATGCTGCTGAACAACTTGAATTAATGTTGAATAACAATAAAACTACTTATTGCATTGATATGCCGGGTCCTCCATCGTTATATAGAAAAATCTATAGCGATGACCCGATGAGCCCGTATGAGTTACAGGGATTTGAATACGAAAACACAAATGGCGAATATCTGATTTATTACATTTCCAAGACTACACCTTTAACAGAGGATGAACTTTGTCTTGATTACAACGATATGAATTTCCACTACAACGGTGAATGGGAGGTTATTTACGACAGGTTACGTGTTGACTACAACAGGCCCTGCAATTGGGACTTCATGTTATGCGAAATTGGAGGGAAAAGAGTAACGAGCAGTTGGCCATCATTATTAGATATGGTACGACACCATAATTATTTGTACTATAGCTACCACTATTGGGTAAGACGTGATTGCATTGAAGACCCGATTTCATTAGGTACCATATCAGAATAGCTTTTCTGGCAGAAGAGAGGTAAGTTGATCCCCCACTTTATTGACCCTTCCTCTCTTCTTTTCCTCAATTATTTTTAACCATGAAACCAATCTGTCTCTTTTGTTTTTTAATCTTTGTTCAGAGTTTGTTTTTGCCTTGTCTGGGGCAAAACTCATTTGAATTTAATATTAATACTCCACTTCATGATGGGCTCGCTAATGGCTTTTGTGATTCTGAGAATGCGGTTGTATTTCCAGCAACTTCCCAAGATAATTTATCTACATCAAATTCTGGGTTTCTTTTAAAACTATACCCTGATGGGAGCGATCTGACTGTTACACTTGAGTCGGGCGATTCTACCTTGAGCTTTTGCACCGGAGTTGAACTAACAGCAGACAGTTATTTTTTCTTAGGGGTTAAATATCTTGCCGCCGAACCGCATTCAACATGGAAAATAGTTGTAGTAAAAACCGATAAAGAGCTAAACATCCTTTGTATTAAATACTACGCTTTACCCGAAGGCTATACCGAAACGGGATATCGTTATGCGAGTATTGTTGACAATGCCGGAAACGTGGTGGTGGCGATGGGGCTTGGCAAAAACGAGAATGGATCTGTCAGGTACGATTTTGGGTTCTACAAATTCACGCCCGATGGCGATACCTTAATGACAAAGTTATATGATACATGGTACTTCGCTGATCCATATTCGTTTAAAAGGATGAACAATTCAAATAACCTGATGCTCATAAGCCATGGATATTTGCCTGCTACCGAAGGAGAGTTGATGTTCTTAGACGAAAATCTAAATATCATTAAGGCAACTCGGACCAGACCTTTAGGCATAGATAGTTATTATAGTGAAGGCTGGCTGACCGACACATCATTTTTAATATCTGACAATTATATTGTTGATGGTTATCCTCACAGCGATTATATGTTTCGCATAGGGCGAATGGATACCTCCGCCCGCTACTACGAAAGCCTCTGCTTCGATCATCCAGATACGGTAGAATATATTGCCGACCACTGTGGCATGTCGTACCTTAACGATACCACCATTTACGTATGCGGTTTTCAGGCTTACAACAGTTTTATATACGATAAGCCAATTAAAATATACCTTTACCTGATTGACAAAGATTTAAACATAAAGGGCAGCAAAGTGCTCGGCAACGACCATTACTATTGGGGTAACGGGGTGATAGCCACCAAAGACGGGGGCTGCATGGTCTGGTGCATGAAAGTTGAAATACCTTATAACAACCAGTTATATGATTCACATATATGGAAAGTAATGCCCGAGGATATGACCCTTTATACCAGAATAACCAATTTGCCCCAGGAAAAGCTGACCGCACGGGTATGGCCAAATCCGGCAACCGACAAGCTTTATGTGAGCCTCGATGGCCTGAGTACAGGCGACGCTTTCAGGTTTAGGATATTCGATGCCGGAGGCCGAAAATGTTACGACACACGATTCACAGCCACAGGCAACTGCCTCGAAGCCGATTTGCACAACCTGCCTTCTGGCATCTATTTGTATGAAATAGCCCCGCTGAACGGGGAAAAAAGTAGTGGAAAATTTATAAAGAATTAATTTAAAATTGTTTACTATATGAAATACTTTCGTTTATACCTATTATCGGCTTTGTTAAGCCTTGTATGCCTTTTTGCCAATGGCCAGGTAAATTACAACAGCAATACAAATATACTTACAACGCAACCGGGTTATTACCCGAGTGCACTGGGTTCTGGAAATACGGCCAATGGTAAGTTTTCTCTCGTTGGAGGGACTAATTCGACCGCTAACGGTGAATGTTCGTTTAGTTTCGGATCCTCTGCTGTTGTTGGAGCAAATGGTTATGGAGCCATTGCTTTGGGTTTTTTTGTTGAGAGCACCACGCCATCATCTTTTACTCTCGGGCGGTTTCTAAAATCAAATGCCAGTTCGGCATTTGTTATTGGCTCTGGAAACGGTTCAAGTGGGTATTTGATAAATCAGGTTGCCGGTTCGCTAATGGTTGGATTCAACAGCCAATACCCAACCTTTTTTGTTAGCAATTCGCCGGGCGGGTCATTCACCGGCAAAATTGGCATAGGCAACATCACCAGCCCCACAGCCAAGCTTCACCTGTTATCAGATGCAGGCGAGGCCGCCGAACTGAAACTTGAACACCGCACCACCGGCCTTCGTCAATATTCCCAGATATACCTCGGCACCCACACCATACGGGCCGGTAATGCAGAGAATATGGTGTTTACCACGCCTGCAGGGAAAAACTACGCCTTTCAAACCGGCAATGTTGGCATAGGCACTGAGGCCCCCACCCAAAAACTCGATGTGGACGGCAACATCCGCCTTCGTAGCAACGGCGCCATCGGTTCGTGGTCAAACAATGCGCTGAACTTCACGACCAATGGAACAACACGCGTGACGCTTCTAAGCAATGGCAATATGGGTGTAGCCACCGCAAACCCGCGGCAGACGTTACAGGTAAACGGCAACATCCTCCTTACAAGCACAACCTCCTCCATGCTGTTTGCCGACGAAGAGCCACCTGCCTCCAACACCAACCCTTTTTGGGGTAAGTGGGGCATAGAGTACCATGCCGGAGGCTTGAACTTCTGGACGCCATACCAATGGGATGGTTCTGATAGTAAAGTAACAAACCCCAAAGAGGGTGACGATATCAATTTCAAGCTGTTCTTAGCCGACAATGGCAATGTTGGTATTGGAACTGGTACCCCCATGGCTAAGTTTCATGTGAATGGGTTGGCTTATGTGGAGGGCAAAATGCTCATAGGAAAATTTGATGGTGTTCCAAGCACAGGAACCTCCACTCACTCTTTGTTTGTTGCTGGTGGTATCACCTCCGAAGAGGTTGTTATTAAACTCCAAGATGAATGGCCCGATTATGTTTTTAAGCCGGAGTATAAGCTACCCACCTTAGGCGAACTGCAACAATACATTACCGACAACGGCCACCTGCCCGGCCTGCCCTCAGCCGATGATGTGAAAACCGACGGTGTGGAATTAGGCGAAATGAATGCACGTCTGCTTCAAAAAATAGAGGAACTTACCCTTTACATTTTGCAGCAAGAAGAAAGGATTAAGAAGTTGGAAAAGGAAAAAAGATATTCAAAATAGAATAGAAATGAAACAGACCCTTGTATCCTTACTATTGTGCCTAATTAGTATTCTATCTGCAATTATAAAAAGTTATGCACAAGACTTGCCGAAACCGGTAAGTGTTTTAGCCCCAACTACACTCCAACATCATTTAGTTAACATAGATATGACTTTGAATACTGGAACTGTAAGACCGAGCATTCCGCTACAAAAAATTTCATATCAAGGTATTGATATTGATTTATCTATATATTATAATGGAAGTGGAATTCGAACGGAGGAACATCCAGGATGGGTTGGTCAAAACTGGTCATTATCTGCTGGTGGAAGTATTTCAAGAATGGTTGTAGGTCTGCCTGATGAGTTAACATTAAGAGAAACAAATGATCCAAACACTTTCCCTTTCCCTGATAAAGGTTTTTTCTACCATCATAATGAATTGAGCTATGATAGTGCATCGAATGAGATTTATTGTCGCGAAATAGCATATAATCAAAGCCAATATAAAAATTTTGATTATCAGCCAGATATTTTTTCTTTTAATTTTCTAAGTTTCTCCGGAAAATTCTTTATGGGTAATGATGGTGAATTAAAAGTCATTTCGCAAAAGAATTTAAAGATTATTATTGACGATTCGTTGGTTTTTCCATTTTTTGAAAACTGGCCAAATCAACCAAATAGAAAATATCCTAAAGTAATTGCAGGGATTAAAATAATTGATGGTCATGGTAACATGTATTTGTTTGGATATGCACCCAATGCGATAGAGTATAATTGTGATTTCTTTTCTCAATCAATTCCTGGAAATTGCTCAAATTGGATTGCAAATTCCTGGCACCTTACAAAAGTAATTGACAAATTCGGAACAGAAGTATTTGGTTTTGAATACACTAGAGGTAATTTTATAACTACCTTTTCCCGTAATGACTACTATTCCAACTTTGACTTTATGAGTTGGCCAACCCCAGGCCCCCCTCAGTTTTGTCCAGTGTTTACAATTCTAAGTGGTGAGTCTGCAATTCATGGAACATTAATCTCACCAATTTATTTGAAAACAATTAACTATTTGCCCGATTCTTCAGTGCTCATAAATTTTTCGATAAGTGCAACAAATGAAATATATTATGACTCAACTAAATGGGACAATTATTACAATTTCTTATTGAATGGATGGTGTCAAAGTCAACAGTATGTTCTCTACTATATAGAAGAGGATAATCTATATAGTAATGCCAGCCTCTCATATATGGAAAACTTGAAATGGATGAAACTTGATTCCATTATAGTACATAACGGATCCACACGCAAATTTGAGTTCATTTATAACAACAAATCAAAAGAGCGATTAAATCTATTAGAATTGAGGGTTCATTCGGAAGGGAACGGCCCAACTTCATCGTGGCTTTCCTATTATTTTCTATATAATAGTTTTCAGAAACTTCCTGGCTACTTATCAAACTGTGATGACCACTGGGGGTATTTTAATGGAAGTCCATATAATATTGATTTTAACAATTTCTCAACCTTCTTTAACATGAGAAATCCAAATCCAGACAGTCTCCTGATTGGGATGCTAAATAAAGTAGTATATCCGACAGGAAGTTATACAAGATTCGAATTCGAACCGCACGACTATAGTACTGTGATTTCGAATGATGGCCAATCATTTATCAGCTCAAATGGTATTGCTAGTGGGGTGCGAATTAAAGCAATTATAGAATATGATGGAGAAAAAGAGAATAGAAAGCACTTCAAATACACCACTACGAATTTGGTAGATTCTTTGAATTTTATAAGCAGTGGCGAACTTGCATTTATGCCAAAATACTATTGGGATTCATTTTGGGTTCCATACCATTTCCTTTCCTCTTCACAATATGCATTAATAAGAGAAAGCACGTTTTCCGTGAACTCGATAATCCCTTTTGGCAACTATTTAGAGAATCACATCATTTATAGTGAGGTTGTTCAAGTGAACCAAGATAGCAGCTATATTAAATCAAAATATTCTTCATTTTCGAATGGTACTCTAACGAGAGACGAACCCCCCTTATTTAGTTTCCACCAAACCCCAACGCCTTTTATTAAAAGGACATCCCATAGTTTGTATAGAGGGCTTGAGACAGAGAGATATTACTATACTAATCAAAAAACGCTAACAAGAAAAGAGTTATTTCAATACTCAAATTCTATCATTGGACATAGTATTGGTGCAAATCTAATATGGAGAAATTTGTGTTCAGGGACCAATGGATATTACTATTATCTTGGCACAACGTATCAAGAATATGCTTTCAGAAATGATTTAGCACTTCATTCAGTAACTGACTACTTAATTGATGGAAAAATTTGTCATGTTCAAGAAAACGTTTACAGAGACACAATAGTGGAATTTGAAGAGGAAAGTGCTTCTGTACGAAATCTAAGAAGAACCATTAACTTTAATTCTAGTGGCGAAAGCACAATAACTTCCTTCAAATACCCAATAGATTTGCCTAATGAAACCTATATGCAAGAACTTATTGATGACTTCGGTATTGATGAGCCAATATTTGAAGCCACGATGCGGATAAAAAACTATGACTCTATACCTATCGGTGTAAAAAAATTTACTTATAAATTAGTCGGCTCCAATGTAGTAAAAGACAAGAGTCTTATTTCGAGTACTGATGAAACTGACCTTGTGGACGATGTTATCTTTGACAAATACAGCAACGAGGGATTACTTCTACAGTACTCAAAGCACAATAGCTTTCCGATTACTCTGCTGTGGGATAACACAAAAAACTATTTAATGGCTGAAATAGAAAACTCACAATACTCTCTCTTGAGCACTCTAAACTATAAACCATCAGACTACGATAGCGAGACACTTTTTAATAGTATTCAAACCTTAGTGCCGAACGCCACAATTAAAACATACAGTTACAAAAAATTACTAGGTCTTACTGCCCAGACCAACCCAGCCGGCCAAACCACCTATTATGAGTACGACCTTTTCGGAAGGCTCAAATACATTAAAAACCACCATGGCGAATACCTCCAGAAGTTTGATTACCACTATAAAACCGAGAACTGATGAAATTTTTCTATATTCTATCGTTTCTACTGATATGTAAGCTTGTCACAGGACAACAGCATGTACCGCTGTGGAATTTTTTCAACAACGGCTCCGTTGAGAATAGAATTGTAGATATGCAACAGGGGAAAAACCTCTGCTATGTTACCGGAGTTTTTTCCGATTCCCTTGTGGTTGACACTGTTAAACTCTATTCTGCCGGAAAGACAGATGCTTTCTTTTTAGCACTCTCCCCAAATGGCAAACCGGCCTGGATAAAGCAAATAGGTTCAACAGGAGATGATGCCTCTCTGGGCATGTCCGTCAGCGATTCGCTACTTTTAATAGCTTATAAAATTGGCGACACATCACAAGCACCCAAGATTCGCCCGATAGATCAATTCTTCATCGGGGCTTTCACCCCGGGGGGTGAGCCCCTATGGGAGCTTCCTATCCAGACTTCGGGCAATGCCTCGCTCGATTTGTTGGTTCAGGCATCTGGCGGGGTCTTCATGGCTGGCGGTAGCTTTGATGGTATAATCTCGTTGGCTGGAAAAGATTTCACCGCAGATGATGGAACTAAAGCTTACTCGGTGTTCGTTACATCAGGGGGAATCGTAGCAGAAGGTTCAGCAACCGAAGGTAAGGGAAACCATCGAATGGTGGCTGGTTGTTTCGACCACAATGGCAACCCGTACCGGTTGCTGGCACTGTCGGATCATAGCTCTTTTGTAACGAAGAGCAGTGAGATAAGAAATATAACTTTTCCGAAAGAGGGGTTAGTAATCGTGAAGGGAAACCTTGATAGCCCCGATTGGGTAATCCCTGTCAGGTGCCAGGGTTATGTGGAGGGTGTGGCTTTGTTTTGCAACAAGAATGGACACTTGTTTGCAGGCTTCAACTACAACTACACCTTGAGCATTGATAACAAACAGCTTTCAACTTCCAAAGCATTGGTGCCTCTTGTAACTGAAATCAGTCCCTATGGTCAGATTCTGGATGTTAGCCAGGTGAACAACTATCCCTATTGCCGGATGCTCGATTTCAAGGTAGGATCAGGAGGAACCTTATTGTTAGGCGGCTATCAGCACGGAGGCTTTGTTGACGATGCTGACACTTCAACCCTGGGTGACTCGTGGTGTCGCAGCACCTTCGTAGCCGAGGTTGACAAGAGTAGCGGTATTGTATGGCATGAAGAGTTAGTCGACAATGAAAACGTTGCCAAATCTCTGATTTTCAACAATGATGGAACACTTTATCTCGCAGGCGCCTACAGAACCGAGCCGGCTGATGCTTCAACGAAATCGGTCAGGAAGCAGGCAACTACCTCAGGTGTTTATGTTCGAACTTGGCACTATTGTCGCCCAAAAGAGGCATTACTGCCAAGCGGGTTAACCATCTGCCGGGGTGATACATTGACTCTTTCGCCTCCGGAAGGTTTTGCTGAATACCGATGGAACGATACTGTGGTTACCTCGAATACGTTCTTAATTACCAATCCTGGTTTGATTAAACTTCGGGTGAAAGATGGATTTGGATGCCTGTCAAAAGATAGTGTGATGGTGAGCTTGAAGCCTGATGCCCGCGCGAACCTCGGAGCCGATACCACCATCGCCTGTGGCCAATCCATTCTGATAAGTGTTGACAGTAGCACGACAGGTTTTGCCTGGTCTGATGGATATACATCACGAAGCCGGATAGTGAGTGGAGGAAGTAGCGGCAGTAGCATGGTTCTAAGTGTTACTGTTAAAAGTGATGGGTTTTGCCCGGCATCCGAATCTATCACAATTGGTTTTGCCGATACCTTACCAGACTCTGATCAAGGATTTAGCGTTTTCCCAAATCCTGCCCGTGAAAAGTTAAACTGGTGGTTTGATGACGGTACAGATAACCCTTTTATCCTCAATATCATCGATCAGGGGGGGACTACTGTGTTTTCGTCCGACCATTCATCACTGGATAAAGCTAAAATCCACACGTTAAACCTGACTGCATTTAGCAATGGAAGCTATATCGTCAAAGTGCGGTGCGGAAACCAGATGAAATCAACGACTATTGTAAAACAATAAACTCGGCCTCACATGAATGCAACTTACATCAATATAGCGAGAACCTTTTTTGCAATTTTCTTTCTTTCCACCATGTTTCCGGTAGAACTCACCGCCCAGCCCGACAATGTGACCTGCAACGATCTGTACAACGGGCAGGCAGAGATAATGGCCCGAACTTCGGTTACTCTTCAACCAGGCTTTGTGGGCGTGGCCGGATGCAATGTGAAAGCATGGATCAACCCGGCTCTTTCGATGCCATCGCTCGTGTATAGTCCAGTTGGAGGGAACCAAGTGGTAAATATCACGCCCGATAGTGACCAAAACTACATTCTAACCACTACACTAAGAGCCGCCACCACCAATCCTGACAACATTCTCAGTACCCCCAACATGCAGTCGGTAGAATATTTCGACGGTCTGGGACGCCTCATTCAAAAGGTTATTCCACGAGGTTCGCCCTTAAAAAAAGATGTAGTTTCGGCCATACAATACGACAACATGGGGAGGGTTGATAAAGAATACCTCCCCTTCATCTCAACCGACAACAACGGCACTTTCAAAGACGACGCATACAACAAATGTGTGGCGTACTATAGCCAACCGGCAGGCTCCATTGTTGGCCGTCAGCCCGACAACACCCCCTTCGCCACCATGCACTACGACAATTCGCCCCTGAACCGATCAACCGGTGTTACCCCCTCTGGTCAGGATTGGGCTGCGCACCCCACAGCCATTGCTTACAAAACAAACTCTGCGGCTGTGCAACACTGGCGCGTGAATAGCGATGGATCATTTTCAAGTTTTAGTTTTGAAGCCAATACCCTCTATGTGAACGAAAACGCCGATGAAGACGGCCACATCACGCGCACCTATACCGACAAACTGGGCCAGGTGGTGCTGAAGGAAGCGGTTGACGAGAATGGTGTTGCCCATAAAACTTCGTATATTTACGACGATTTTGGGTTGTTGCGTTGCGTGGTGCCACCAAAGAACCACCAAAGCGGACCGACTGCCGAACTCAGTTACTACTATAATTACGATTCACGCAAACGAATGATTGAGAAACGATTGCCCGGGACCGAGTGGATTTATTACGTTTACGACAAACGTGATCGCCTGGCCATGTGGCAGGACGGAGTGAATCGCGCCGTGGGTAAGTGGCACTACCACCTCTACGATGCTTTAAACCGCCCCGTGGTGAGCGGACTGATGTCATGCAGCATCACGGCTGCTACATTGCGCACTGACTTCGCCGCGTTCAATGGTACCCTCTACGAATCCTTCGCAGTTGGAAACTTGCTGTTTGGCTATACCAATACCAGTTTTCCGGTTGGTTGCAGGCCAACTTCCGGCTCGGTGCACGCCACTACCTACTACGACAACTACAACTTCAAACAGGTGTTCACGGGCAATTACGATTTCCCATCAGTTCCTGCCGGGGGCAACATCAGCAACCAATACCTCACCAGCGGGAAAGGGATGGTGACCGGAGCCCTTGAAATGAGTGATTTATTTACCAATATGCTCACGGTGAATTATTACGACAACCGTTGGCAACTCATCTGTAGTGTATCCGATAACCACCTGGGTGGTCGCAACAACCATTTTTTCAGATACCACTTCGACGGACAAGTGGCCGAACGCATCGTGACCCATTCAAGCCACTACCAACCCCTCACAACCCTGCGCTACAACTATACCTACGATCATGCAGGGCGTGTACTTGTGGAGCATTTGTCGGTTGACAACCAACCCGCCATCACCCTGCAAGCTCACGAGTACAACGAACCAGGCGAACTCACCGGCACCTATTTGCACAACAGCAAACCGGCTATCCAAGGCTCGCCATTCAACCAAAAAATCAGGAAAGAATACAACACCCGGGGCTGGCTAACCCGCATCAACAACCCCGAACACCCCGCCTACAACCTGTTCAGCCTGAGTTTGCAATACCAGAACCCCGTAGCCACGGGCAACATGGGTACCCCATCGTGCTTCAACGGAAATATTGCCCAAACCCTCTGGAACGATCCCATCGCGGGCAACCAGGGCTATGCCTACTGCTACGATGGGCTGAACCGCCTCAAGGGAGCAAACTACGGTGCCGGAAACCAATATGAGGGCAATACAGGCCACTACGATACCTATTACTCCTACGATCATAACGGCAACATGAGCCAGTTGAAGAGAAAGCGAGCCGGAGTGCAGATTGACGATCTGCTCTACAGCTACATGAACAACGGCAACCGTCTCGAATCGGTGGTCGACGGTGCCACCACCGATGGCTACGTACCCAACACCGGCACTTACACCTACGATCAGAATGGTAACACCACCTACGACCCTTCAAGAGGCATCAACATACAGTATAACCACCTGAACCTCCCCACCCGCGTTGAATTTGGCCCCGACGACATGGTATTCTATTATTACAGCACCACCGGCACCAAACAGGGGAAACAGGTTCGTACATGGCACACCGCCGCCAGCTACACCACCCAATACAGCGGCTCGTTCACCTACACCAACAACACCCTCAGCTCTATAGCCACACCCGCCGGGAGATTGGTTCCGGTGTTGCACAACGGTCAGGTGCACTGGAAAACCGAGTACAACCTCACCGACCACCTTGGCAATGTGCGGGTGGTATTTGCTGCCCACGCCAACGGCCAGCCCGAGGTGATGCAGCAAACCAGCTACTACCCCTTTGGCTACACCCTTCAGCAAAACGACTTTTCCGCCGGAGTGACCTCTGAAAACAAGAACCTCTACAATGGGAAGGAACTTCAAAATGATGTGCTGGCCGGTAGCCGGTTAGATTGGTATGACTATGGGGCACGGTTTTATGATCCGGTGGTGGGGAGGTTTACAACTTTGGATAGGTTTTCTGAAAAATTTTATGAATCATCTCCATATCAATATGCAGCGGGTAATCCTGTTAAGTATATCGACTTAAATGGAGATAGTATTGTCATTTCGATTCACTCTTCAGTTATTAATGCGGATGGTTCTTCGACAATTAAATCTGAAGATTATTATTATGGTATGGATTCAGATGGCAAATATGGTTTTATTGGATCAGACGGTAAACAGTACTCAGGTGATAATTCATTTGTTAAACAGGTTGCTTCAGCATTAAATGATCTTAAAAGTGGTGGAAGCGTTGGGGAATCGTTAGTATCAGATATTGGTAATTCAGCCAACAAGGTTGAAATTGTACATGGGCAGAATGCGGCAGGAGTTGATGGTTCATTTATTCGTTTTGACCCAAGTAATACTAAAGAATATCCAAATCAAACCGGATCTACAAGTAGGCCACCATTTATTGCACTGGGCCATGAAATGGCGCACACTTGGGATGTTTGGAACGGAACATATGACGCATCAGAATGGGTTAGTGGGACAGGAATAAATAGATCAGAAATCTATGCCACTCATATTGAAAATATGATTCGTGCTGAAAACAAGCTTCCCTTGAGAACGCACTATGCTATTATGAGTGGAAAGCCTTACGAACCTACCAGAATAATTGATTCCAAATCGGGAGCAAGTTTGTATTACACTCAATATAAATGTGTAAATCTTAATACGAAACAAATTCTTGGTTCACAACCCCCACGACCAATAATTAGAATTGAATCAGAAACGGCCTATAAGTATTAAACAAAAAAACATTATATATGAAAAAGTTTTTTATCTTTTTTCTAATAATCTGGAGTTTGCCATCCAAGACTTTACTTAGCCAAATTCCAGTTTCTGAATACGCAAATGAGGTTTTTAGATGCCAAAAATGCATAGCCAATAGTTTTGAAAAAGAACAAGTCAAGCAATTCCAAAAAGCGAAGAAAGAAGGGAATAAGTTTTTTATTAGCTTGTTATTAAAAAATCCAGATACTGTATTTTTTCTTGAAACATATGATATTGAAACCGGAGTCGTTTATGGATCGGCGTTTACGGCATCTGACGGTTTTGACTACACTTATTGTAACGGTTTGTTTTTGCTTCAAAATATGCCCCTATTTGACTATGAAAAGAAACAAATTATTCAAAGTTGGGATACAAATACTTTACGTTTATTGGAATCAAAACAAGCCAATCAGATTATTTCTCCCCAAAAGTTCTTTGCTACCCGTCTTATATTTAAATCAAATCAGAGGGCAGATTGCTTCAAGTTTAATGATTTCTATTATAATAAAAAACTCTGATATCTATGACAAGGGTTTTATTCTTTGTAAAAGAAACCCTCTGGCACAATCCTATCGCGGGCAACCAGGGCTATGCCTACCGTTATGATGGGCTGAACCGCCTCAAGGGAGCAAACTACGGTGCCGGAAACCAATATGAGGGCAATACAGGCCACTACGATACCTATTACTCCTACGATCATAACGGCAACATGAGCCAGTTGAAGAGAAAGCGAGCCGGAGTACAGATTGACGATCTGACCTACAGCTACATGAACAACGGCAACCGTCTCGGATCGGTGGCCGATGATGCCACCACCGATGGCTACGTACCCAATACCGGCACCTACACCTACGATCAGAATGGCAACACCACCTACGACCCTTCAAGAGGTATCAACATACAGTATAACCACCTGAACCTCCCCACCCGCGTTGAATTTGGCCCCGACGACATGGTATTCTATTATTACAGCACCACCGGCACTAAACAGGGGAAACAGGTTCGTACATGGCACACCGCCGCCAGCTACACCACCCAGTACAGCGGCTCGTTCACCTACACCAACAACACCCTCAGCTCTATAGCCACACCCGCAGGGAGATTGGTTCCGGTGTTGCACAACGGCCAGGTGCACTGGAAAACCGAGTACAACCTCACCGACCACCTGGGTAATGTGCGGGTGGTTTTTGCCGCCCACGCCAACGGCCAGCCCGAGGTGATGCAGCAAACGAGTTATTACCCGTTCGGCTACACCCTTCAGCAAAATGATTACTATGCTTCGGTAACATCAGAGAACAAACATCTATACAATGGCAAGGAGCTTCAGGACGATGTTCTGGCTGGCAGTCGGTTGGATTGGTATGATTACGGGGCGCGGTTTTATGATCCGGTGGTGGGGAGGTTTACAACTCAAGACGCCTATTCTGAGAAGTACAACAATTTGACTCCTTATCAATATGCAGCAAACAATCCGATTGTTTTCATTGATATAAATGGTGACAGTTTAATGCTATTCAAAAATGGAGCATATATCTCTACGGTTGACAATGGTTCTGATGAAATTACCGGCTTTAATCAAGAAAGCAGAACCGATAAAGATGGTAATGAAGTGTTTACTGGTGGACAAAGCTTTGGTTTTAATGATATTGATCTCGATAAAGAATCTTTGAGAAAAGGTGATTTATCATTGAGCTTCATGTCTGATAATGAAGTGAAGAGCATAGTTAATGAAAGTGAATCAAGTAACCAAAATGCATTATCTGCATGGTATCACGCAGCAACTGAAAGTACCGCCGGAAAATTAGATTTTTATACTTATCTTGATGATGACAAATTGTATGTAATTGGTAATAAAGGGTATAACGCACACGATGCTGGCAATTATTTATGGGGCTATGCTATGAATAAGATGGGATTTGGTTATCTTACAGCCAGAGCAGCAGCACACTTAAATGCTTGGTGGAGCGGAAAGGAATCAAATGGAGAATCAGTTTCTTTTAGAACCCATCCATGGTATCAAAGAGCCTATTTAAATAGAACCTGGACTGGTGATTCTCATGCTGATCAAAGAGCTATTCAAGCCGGATATGATGCATGTGCAAAATTTGATAATTTTGATTCAATAATAAAAATAAAATGATGAAGCGTTTTACATATTCATTGATTGTGTTTTTCCTTGTTGGATGCTTCCACAATAAGGTTAGCACTGAGGATATTCTCATCGAATTCTGCAACGTTAATAAGCAAGACACCTTCAATGTGCTCTATAAGGCAATCGTAGCTACGCGATCCTTTAAGGTTAATAACAACACAGGATTGTACTATCCAACAATCTACAAGGTTGAATACTTCGATTCGACATCAGGTGAATATGTTTTGTTCCCTCCAATCACCTACCCTGGTGGCGAGAACGAAATATTTGAGACCTTTCGTGACCTGAATAAAAAGGCAATGATGTTTGTGGAAAGAATATCTGATACAACTGATGAACAATCAGTCCAGAAGGCTTATGTGGCGTTAGTCAGTTCTATTCTAAAAGAGTATAAGTCGATAAAAATGCCGTTACAATATGGTTATGAAAGTGTTTGGTTCGTTAAGGGTAAACCTACTCTGGGGCGATTTATACGATTCGAATTGAGTGAAGGGAATAATGTTTATTATGTTGAAGATTATAGTTCAATTACTGACATGTACAAAAAAGCGGGTTTTAATAAGTCGATAAAGGTTAATGATATTTGGTACTATCAATTAAAAGACAAATAGGGAATTTTGATTTGTCTTTTTCGTAATATTTTTAATGATTGGTTGATATTGTCATTTTCATATCGGATTATTTATCGCTTATTTATAGTCAATTCATCATTTGTATTTATTGCTGAATTGCACCATTTCTCCATTACCGTCTCAAGAATCAAAACATTTTCCCAACAGCCATTCCCGCATTGGGAAATTCAGTTATCACGAAAAGGAACATCATCAGATCTCGCAAAGAAAAACATTTTGTTTAGTTCCGGTATCTTCCGGCCTATAAAGCCAATTTTTTATACATTTGCATCGTGTTTACCGCATCTTTGTGAAAATGCGAAGCATTTGAACTTAGAGGCGGTTAATACCGAGAGACTTAACAAAAGTTATTTCACAAAATCAAGTCGATTCGGTATAACGCTCAAAAGAAAATGCTTTGGTAAGGTTGATAAACAATAAGTTGGATGTTGTGGGTGGTTGCCGGTGGTATAGGCTTCGTACCACATGGTACAGTTACACGCCTACCGCTACCAGTTGCACCACCCAATACAGCGGGTCGTTCACCTACACCAACAACACCCTCAGCTCTATAGCCACACCCGCCGGAAGATTGGTTCCGGTGTTGCACAACGGCCAGGTGCACTGGAAAACCGAGTACAACCTCAGCGACCAAACTTCGACTACGCTCAGCTCAGGTCTGGGCAACGTGCGGGTGGTTTTTGCCGCCCACGCCAACGGCCAGCCGGAGGTGATGCAGCAAACCAGCTACTACCCGTTTGGCTACACACTTCAGCAAAACGATTACTATGCTTCAGTAACATCAGAAAACAAGAATCTCTATAACGGTAAAGAACTTCAGGATGATGTTCTGGCCGGTAGCCGGTTGGATTGGTATGATTACGGGGCGAGGTTTTATGATCCGGTGGTGGGGAGGTTTAATTCCGTGGATCCGTTGGCAGGGAAATACCCGTCTTATTCTCCATACAGGTATGCAGCAAACAGCCCTATTTGCAATATAGATTTTAATGGCAAAAGCCCTGTTATTGTTATTGGTGGGATTATATTGACCGCGACGGATATGGCTTTAATTGGACTTGGTGTGATTTCATCAGGCGCTGTTCTATATGTTGCTAATGATGGAACCCTTGCTGTTAACTCGAAGGTTCTAACTTTATTGGATTCATGGTCATCAATATTTAAACTTTGGAATAGTGACTACGAATGGCAAAAAAAACAAGCACAAAAGGCCAAGCGTTTAAACCAGGCATTGCAACTTTCACATCAGGAATGGGCAAATAGAAGTAGTAATAATAACCCTTATAATAAGAATGGAGGCATATTAGCAATTACATTAGGTATAGTTGAATTATTTTCCAATACGAGGGATGTGCTCGAACAGGCAAAGGTTAGAATAACCACGTCAATTCAAGAAAAAAAACAAGAACTTGTTGGTATAATTTTTAATGAAGAAATTTCTCTTGAAAGGAAAAAAACATTACGTGAGGCAATACTTGCAGAAATAGAATCTCAAGAGGAAGAGGTCAATTCTATAGAATCTGCGCTAGATGTCACTAGTGTCCACTAAAAGTTTCAATATACGGTTGTAATAATCTCATAATTAGCAAAAAACATCCGTTTTTTCTACGTGTTGATTTGAATTTGTAACTAGCATCCAATATCAAATTGGTTGCTAT
>JAQVCV010000118.1 GCA_028689615.1 Bacteroidales bacterium
GGGTGGGTTGTTTGTTTTGTTTCTTGTTATTTGTTTCTGGTTTCTTGGTTTCTGGTTTCTGGTTTCTGGGAGAGGTCACAGGGTTTCACAGTGTTTGGCACGGGGTTACGCGGTTTCTGGTTTCTGGTTTCTGGTTTCTGGTTTCTGGTTTCTGGTTTCTGGTTTCTGGTTTCTGGTTTCTGGGAGAGGTCACAGGGTTTCACAGTGTTGGGCACGGGGTTACAGGGTTTCTGGTTTCTGGTTTCTGGTTTCTGGTTTCTAGTTTCTGGTTTCTGGTTTCTGGGAGAGGTCACAGGGTTACGCGGTTTCTGGCTTCTTGTTTCTTGTTTCTTGTAAAGGGCACAGGGTTACACGGTGGTCATTAAGTGATTGGCTATTGGCTCCCGATAGCCCCGATAGCTATCGGGGGGAGGTTAACAGCCAATGGAACGGGATTATTTTCGTTTGACAATATGTTTAAATTTCATTACAGCGAAATTGATTTCAAAGGTGGTTTCAGTATCGGTAGTTTGCAGATGGTCACCCAGTAAATCGGCCATGATTTCACCGCTTCGTCCCATGAGTTTGTTTTGGCTTTCTTTATCGGGATTGGCAGCTAATTCCCTGACGGTATTTGTGAGTTCTCTTACTTTAGTAAAAGTTTCTATAATGGCAAGTGTAGTTTGAACTGCAGATTTGCTTTTTAGAATTGTTGCCAGCATGTACAGTCCTTTTTCGGTAAAGGCTTTAGGGCAAACGGCCGAATGTTTTAAAGGCTGGAACCGGTCGAAATTTTCGACCAGTTTATTTGTTTCACTTTCAGTTAATTCAAAAACATATCCAGCAGGGAACCGGTCGGGGTTGTTTTTCACAGCCTCGTTGATTCTTTTGGTTTCAACACCATAAACTTCAGCCACTTCCCTATCGAGCATGATCTTTTGATCGCGGATAGTAATGATCCGTAAATCAATATCTTGAATGGTAAGAGGACTTGTTTCTGGTTGCATATTTCTGTTTTCGGGAGGCTTTGGGCGATTGGCTATTGGCTATTGGCTTTTGGCTTTTGGCTTTTGGCTTTTGGCTCCCGATAGCTATCGGGAGGCTTTGGGCTTTTGGCCAACAGCCTCCCGATAGCTATCGGGAAGCTAACAGCTAACAGCTAACAGCCAACAGCTAACAGCTAACAGCCAAAGGCCAACAGCTAACAGCTAATGGCTAACAGCCGGGGTAGCGTCGAGTTTATTCATTATTTCGCTGGCATCGAGAACCATTTTTGAAAATGCAAACCATGGTTCGACTTCGCTCTCCACAGGTTTCTTGCCGAGGTCTTTCAACGAAGCACCTATATGATACACTTCATGTTGATCGATGATCAGGAACCTGTCGTGTGATTTTGAGAAATGCTTCAATTCGATGGGTGGGTATTGCTGATTGTGCTTTTTCAGGTCGGCTTCGAGTAATTTGTTGAGGTTGCCTGTGAAGATGGTTGCTTTCACTACTGGATTTCTTTTGGAAAGCAGCATTATACCGAATCGGCTTAATTTTATACACAAAATAATTGTCACGGGCGTGTATGAGATCGCTGCGCTAGTTGCGACTTTTCTATAGGTCAAGCCTCTCGGTACGATCTTCGTCCCGAGAGCGAAGCGATTCGGGATTAACCGCCTCTAATGCCGAATCCCGAATCACTTCGTTCTCGGGACTATAGTCGCTTCGCTCTCGGCACTTATAAGGTTCAAATGCTTCGCATTTTCACCAAGACGCGGTATAATGTGCTTGCCTATTGTTTTAATATCTCTATCAAACAATTCAGCCATTTGTTGCCGATTTAACCATACAGTATCATCTTCAACCCTGACTTCGATCTGGAAGTCGGATTGGGTTGATTCTTTATAAATAACTATTTCAGCTTTTTCCAAAGGGGGGTGTAGTTCTGATGATGGGTGATGGGTGACTCGTGATTCGTAAATCGTTATTCGATTGGAACACTGAGGACACTGATAAAACAGATTTTCGCTGATTTGTATCTGTGAGAATCAGTCTAATCTGTGTGATCTGTGTTCTAATCCTCACTCCAAACCACCCGTTTAATATAATCGGTATAACTCAGAATGGAGCGCAGCACCATATCAGAAACTTAAGGTATTGGATAGTCCGCTATAGGATGGAGCTGTGTGATCTATTTCAATTTTTCGAAAAACGTTTCTCGGGATATATTTAAATGTCTTAGTATTTGCTTATACCGAATCGGCTTGAGGTTGCTTCTCTACTACAGTTCAAGCCTCTCGGTATTAACCGCTTCTAAATTCAATGCTTCGCATTTTCATTAACAAGCGGTATAACAATGAATTCAGGTACCGGGTCAACATGTGTCTGAAGAGTAATTGGCCTGTCCAGATCAGTCCTTGCCCATTTTTCATGTCCTCCTCTTCCTTTTGTTGACTTGATAACTTTTAGGCCTTGTCCGGAAAGAAAAGTTCTAAAATCAGACAAAGGTATATTGGAGAGCTTTTGGGTTGACATTATTCAAACTTAAACCATTGCCGGAAATTCAACCTCTTGATGAAATGTTTTTGCATTATGATTATCAAAGATGTCAGAAACATGTCGGTTGTTTGCAATAACTGAAGTAATACTTGGCGCAAGTATTTTGGCAGGCTTTCGGGTAGATCCTTTTACTTTCCATCCTAGCCCGGTAAGTACCTTTGAAAGTGTTTTTTTATTGATCGTATAGCTCATAAAATCATCCAATGCTATATTGAAAGATTTTTTTGCTTCTCTCAGATTGTAGCCATAGCCGGTAAGATCCAAATGCGGAGAAAAAATGAAATGTATATTGTTTTCATCCTGAAAATGGATCAGAAACAGGTTTATCCGCACTTTGGCATTGGAGTTATTTATATCAGCTGAGTATATATAATTTGCCATGATTACATTATTTCTGAAAACAAAATTATTAATTTGACCGAAAGGAAGGTTGGCTTTTGGCCTTTGGCTTTGGGCTTTGGGCTTTGGGCGATTGGCCAACAGCTAACAGCCAACACCCAACAGCTTTACACAGCTTCGCCCCGTCAGTTACAGGCAATTTAGCGTAACCTACTGGGGTGCATGGGGATGTGGTAACAAAAGCGTGCGAGAAATGTTTGGTTTTTGGGGTGTTTTTGGGCTTGTTTTGAGGGACATACATCACACTCATACAGCCTTTACACCTAAGATCAAGAACATAGAAGGAACGCTTTTAGCAGTAGGGAATCACTTCCTGATGTGGGCAAAAATAAGGAAGAGAATTGAGATGGCAAAGAGAAATTTTTGTTTCTTGTTTCTTGTTTCTGGTTTCTGGTTTCTGGTTTCTGGTTTCTGGTTTCTGGTTTCTGGTTTCTGGTTTCTGGTTTCTGGTTTCTGGTTTCTGGTTTCTGGTTTCTGACGAAGGGGCAGGGTGATTTGTGGGGTGGTGGGTTGTTTGTTTTGTTTGTTTTGTTTCTTGTTGTTTGTTTTGTTTCTGGTTGTTTGTTTTGTTTCTGGTTGTTTGTTTTGTTTCTGGTTGTTTGGTTTGTTTCTTGTTGTTTGTTGTGTTCGGGTTGTTTGTTTTCTCCTATAAATCCTTATAAAACAAAGCTGAACTTATGGATATTCCGCTGGCTCGATTTCTCCGTCTTCGACCTTGTGCACCCGCGCTTCGCGCTGGTGTTTTTTTTACCGCTATACCGAATCGGCTTGAAATTGCTACTTTTCTACATGTCATGCCTCTCGGTACGATCTTCGTCCCGAGAGTATCCACCCCACCAACGGCATCTTAGCTGACAAGATTTTTATCGATCAGGTGGGGTAAGAGTTTATCGAGTTGAGAAGCTTTGGTGTCGTTGATGTGGTTGATGACATAGGTGAGCCATTTCTGG
>JAQVCV010000119.1 GCA_028689615.1 Bacteroidales bacterium
TGAGCATAAAAGTTTTTCGAAAGCCGGGAAAGCCTTGTACTTAGCACAGCCCACAATTAGCGCGCACGTTGCTTCCTTAGAGCAGGAATTAGGTGTTGTTCTATTTGATCGCATTGGACGTTCAGTTGTCCCTACGCGCGCAGGTGAGATCCTCTACTCCCATGCGCAAAAAATTTTTGAAGCTTCGGACATTGCTTTATCCGAGATCCGCAAGTTTCAAAATCGTATAACTGGGAAATTAGACATTGGAGGAAGTACAATACCAGCTAATTTCGTTTTACCTCAATATCTCGCAGCTTTTCTTAAGCTTTATCCAGAAGTTTTATTTGATTTACATATCGGTGATTCAGAAGAAATTATCACTGCGATACGAGAAAATAGTTTGATTCTTGGTGTTGTTGGCACAAGGAAAGATGCATTTGATTTAGAATTTGATTTTATGGCGGATGACTCTCTTGTTCTTGTTATGCATTCTCGTATTTATGAGAAATTTAGGCATTTAAGCGGAGATATTTTTTTGAAATCTGTCCCTTGGGTACTTCGCGAGGAGGGATCGGGAACTCGTGTTGCGATGGAGAAAAGTCTTGCTAATATCCAGCTCTCAATTCATGAGCTTAATATTGCAATTACAGTCAGGAATTCTGTCGCAATGGCTCGCTGTGTGCGCGCTGGTATGGGTGCGGCTATTACTTCGTCAATCACTGTCGCAGACGGATTAAATGATAATACTCTTGTTTCCATCGATTTGCCTGGCATGTCGATGGAACGATCTTTTTATATAGTTTATAATAAGCGTCGTTCACTTTTTCCAGCAGCAGTTAGATTGATTGATTATTTTAAATCTCGTTCCAGTGATATCGAATTTGGATTTAGTTTGCCATCTATGTAATTTTTTTGTGAGGTTTATACATGAAGCCCCTTGTACAAACAGTTACGGCGGCAGGCTGAGCTGCTAAGCTATCTCCAGTGGATCTGGAGGATATTTTAGGAACGTTGACCGTGCAACGTGATTCTCGTGTTTTGGTTGGCTTGGGTAATTCCGAGGATGCAGCAATAGTGCGGTTCCCCGAACGCAAGGCTTTGGTGCAAACCATCGATTTTTTAACTCCAATTGTTAACGATCCGTTTCGGTTTGGACAGATTGCAGCTGCGAATGCTCTTTCCGATGTGTATGCCATGGGTGGCACCCCTTTTGTGGCTATGAATATTGTTTGTTTCCCCGCCAAGACTTTAGATTCTAACATTTTGAAGGAAATTTTACGCGGTGGGTTGTCAAAAATTGATGAAGCCGGGGCGGTATTGGTTGGTGGACACAGTGTCCAGGATGATGAGTTAAAATATGGCCTGTCTGTTTCTGGAACCATTGATCCAGAGGGCTATGCCTCAAACGCGGGATTGCGGCCTGGCGACCAGCTCATTCTCACAAAGCCGATTGGCACGGGTGTCCTCGCCACTGCGGTCAAGGCTGAGTGGGCTGGAAGCAGTGAGTTTGAGAACGAAATCTGGCGTTGGGGTTCTCATCTTAATCGTATTCCAGGCGAGGCTATTCAGGTTTTTGGGTTGGCTGCCGCGACCGATATTACCGGTTTCGGTTTGGGCGGACATCTTTTGGAAATGGCCAAGGCTTCGCGCTGCAGTGTACATATTTTCGCGGAGTCTGTTCCTTTCATGCCAGAAGTTCGGAATTTGGCTTCCATGGGGTTGGTTCCAGCAGGGAGTTTCGCGAACAAAAGGTTCTGTCATCGCGCCGTGCAAATTTCTCCATCTGTAGATCCCATTACTGTCGATTTGATTTTTGATGCCCAGACCTCTGGTGGGATGCTGTTGGCGATTGATGCAAAGCGGGTCGGTCAGCTTCAAGACTGGTTGAAAAATCAAGGCGAGATGGCGATTGTTGTTGGCGAGGTGGTTCCCAAACGCGCGGATGGAGTGTTTCTCGTGCTATGACCCGCATTTTTTTGCACCTAGCGACAGGTGAAATCCGTGTGGTTGCCGCCCGTCGAGGGCAGTCATTTTTGCATGTATTATTCGAGCAAGGCTTGACAGTTGACAAGCCAATTTGCGCTGGCGTCGGACTTTGTGGTCAGTGCAAGGTGCGTTTCCTCAAGAATGCTCCCCGGGTTTTACCCGAAGAGGCAGCTTTTTTTGGCGCGGACGCTATCGCCGATGGTTGGCGGCTGGCGTGCCGTCATCATGTAGATATTCCCGTTACGCTTGCGATTCCATCGGCTCCCTCGGAAAAAAAATTGATATCGGGCCTAGGGAGAGGCGGTGACGCCCTGGCCATAGATATTGGCACGACACGAATTAAGTGGGCGCCAATCGTAAAGGGGGTTCATGGCCGGGAAAGTGGAGTTCTTAACCCCCAGATGGGCGCGGGCAGCGAGATCATGGCGAGATTGCTTTATGCCCAATCTTTTTCTGGGGCTGCTGCGTATTTATGTACGCTCTTGGTGGATTGCATCCGTTCAATCGTAGGTCGGTCCGATATCCAGCGGCTTGCGATATCAGGCAATACCACCATGATTTCCCTTTTGCTCCGCGTGTCTCTACAAGGCCTGTCTCATGTTCCATACTCCGTGCCATTTTCTGGTGGAAAGATCGTTGCCGTGGCCGACGGTCTGCCGCCGGCATATATCCCACCGCTATTGGGCCCCTTCATTGGCGCGGACGTCAGCGCCGGCTTGGCGTATCTGCGTGGCAAGGTCGATGTCGAGTACCCGTTTTTGCTTGCTGATTTGGGGACAAATGGCGAGTTTGTCCTGGCCGTTGACCCGAAAACATTCGTGGCTGCAAGCGTGCCCATGGGGCCGGCGATTGAAGGTGTTGGCCTGTGCTGTGGTGCTCCGTTTGGTGCAGATATTGCGTCGCGCTTCGAATTGACGCCAAATGGATTGTCTTCGGGGGGGGCATCCTTGACTGGAATTTCTGGGACAGGTTATATTTCTTTGTTGGCCATTTTACGTCGAGTCGGCCTTGTGGATATTGACGGACACTTCACCTCGTCGATGTTCCCTCTTGGTCGTAAGATTTCCAAGGATTTTGACGATCACCCATTAGGGCGGATTTTGCGAATCACTCACGGCGTTTTTTTGGCGGAACGCGACATCGAGGAATTTTTGAAGGTCAAGGCCGGAGTCAATGCAGCCGTGCGCGCGCTGTGCGAAGTTGGACATCTGTCATTGACCGATGTGAAAAAAGTGTATCTTGCTGGAGCATTGGGTGAAAATATTGAATCGCGATCGCTTTTTGAGCTGGGTCTGTTGCCTCGCGTTTTCGAGGGGCGGATTGTCGTGGCGGGAAACACGTCCCTTGCAGGAACATTGAAGACCTTGGAAGACCCTGTTTCCAGGACATGGCTCGCGAAACTTCCCCCCTTGGTTCGGATCGTTGACTTGGTCAATGAATCAGAATTTGGCCGTCGGTTCGTGCGCGCGATGCGTTTCGAGTGGGTATAATTTGAGATCGCGGCAAGTTTTTTACTGCTCCGGAATCCCGATCAAAATTCTTTGGATATAGCATCGTGAATTTTTTGGGATGCGAATTCATCGCCAAGATATCCAACTCGTACAGCTACCTTCGTTGTTGTCGAGGTCTGGGTTTTGATGTTGATCCAGACATCCTTGCTTCCATCCCTGGCCGCGATGAACGCCCTGTCGATGCTCAGTTTTCGGTTGTGGATTGGTAAATTCAAGTTGTTACATCCAGATATCACCGCATGGTACGTTGTTTCAAGATTGGCATTGTAGGTACCAATCAATTGCCCCGAAATGTACGTATATGTCCCAACGACAGTAGCCCCGCCAACTAAAGCCGCAGCACATC
>JAQVCV010000014.1 GCA_028689615.1 Bacteroidales bacterium
GTGGAGGGCGTGAGCGTGGCCATCAACGGTGTGATCAACTCCGAGATCTCCGACGCCGAAGGCGAACTCTACCTCGACACCCTCGAACCCGGCAGCTACCACGTGGCCGCCGCCGTGCCAGGTTATCGAAGCATCGAATGGGACACCCCGCCCCTCGAAGCCGGTCTGGAATACACCTTCGAGAAACCCCTCTCGCCCGAGACTACCGGCTAATCCAGAAAATTCTTCAAACCTTTTCGTCTTCCAGCGGGGGCGGTGGGAGGGAGAATTTTCTTGTCCAAATAACCTTAATGAATGACAATTTTGACATTGCCTTCAAAAAGCAAAGAGCCGAAACTTTAACGGGCTCAAAAAACCATGCACAATGAGTTTGAAGTATCAGGCACAATGCTAATTATTCTCCTTGCGATTGAATAGAGTTTGAGATAGCAGCAAATTCCTTAACCTCTAGTTGTTGTTTCCTATCATAAATACCACAAAAAACTTTATCGGTGTGGAGGCGGAGTCCACTGGCCTTTCTCGTAATAAGCTGAAATAGTGCATTCTGTAAAATAATTACTGTATTCTGAGTAAGATGGTGCACATGAATCCACTACTTCGATTGTTACTCGTCTATGGGTAATGAGGTTTCAAGCATATTTGGCCACACAAGCAAGCGACAGAGCCATTTAATAAATAAACAGCTTCTTTCCAAACTATACTTCTCATATTTTTATATTCATTTCAAAAAAAAAATTACATTTGCCGCCATATTATTAGAGTGCCAATTGTTCACAAAATGCAAGGATACCTAATTTATTGCTCTGACCTGAAGGGGGAAGAGCGTTTTAGCAAAAAGGTTAAAACCTATAGAAATTAAAAACTACGCGTTTTTGAACTTATAGTTCGCTCATATGAAATATTTTAAATGATTGACTGAAGTTGTGGAATGGCGATGTTGATGCGATGTCTTGCAAGGCGCTGAGACCTTGTATCTGTATTTTAAAAGCTTGATTATGTCAAGCCGATACTTAGGACCGGCCTAAGGCACATGTTAATTTAAGTTTGTTAATTTGTTGAGTTATAATTTATAGTATTCTGATTTTTACTCTAATATAGTGATATAAACAATGGTGCCGAAAGACAATGGTGACTTAAATATTATCAAAACCACATGTTTGCAGTTGTCACTGCAAGCATTCTTACGTTAACTATCTAAATATGTGTGTATTATATATGTAAATTAATCATGAAAACTAGACCTACCAATTCTTTCCTACTGATTACTCAGATTGTACTTTTTTTATGTGTGTGCTTGGCTTTTTTCTTTAAACGCGATTCTAACGATATAGCTTATATTGACGTTAACTTAATTATGGAAAAGGCGGAGCCAATGAAAATGTTGCGTGCTGATCTTGATCAATTAAAATCCAAAGAAAATGCTAAAGTTGATAGTTTGGTTAAACTCTTTGAAGGAGAATTGAAATCTTTTGAAAAGGAGAGATCCTCCTTAACAGCAAAGGAAGTTTCTTTGAAAGAAGAGCTATTGAGACGTAAACACGAGAATATCGTTAAATATCAGGAATGGACTAAAAAGAACCTTGTTGACGAGGAAAACAAACGTTCTCAATCTATATATAACGATATGAATGACATAATCAAGGAATACGCTGAGAATAGATCTTTCGACCTAATTCTGGGAGCAAACGGTTCTGGCAACTTGTTATATGGGAAGGAGAACGCAAACATTACTACAGATATTCTTAATCAAATCAATCAAGAATATGCATCTAGAAAAAAGAAAAGTGCAAATTAATAAACGGATACTCGGTATCCTTATCTTTATCATTGCTATATTGTTTTTTGTTTTTTTTATACCGCAGCCAAAAGTTAACATTGCCAGGTTCAATGAGTTTATTCAGAACCCGAAAAACGGATTATTCATTCTCAAGAAGATCAACGGTGTAGATGTAAGTCTTGCTTATCGTCCAGCCGCTTTGATTGCCTACCAGACTTGCCGTGTAAGCAGGGCAGACAGCATAAATACAGGGGAAAAAGATTCCTGTTTCAGAGCCTCATACAATGATGCCCTTAAGTTTCACTACTTTCTCCTCTCAATATCTGCCAACGAAAAGGAAATACTCAGGAGCCCACAGGCCCAGCGCAGAGGATGGCAACAGATTTCCTATTACCTGAGTTTTACACTTGAAAAGGAAGCCATGCTCATCACTGATCGCAATGATACAGTTTTTCCGAGCTTGGTTCATTATCCCCGCCTGTATGGCACTTCAACATCAACTGATCTGATGATGGTCTTTCCCCAACCAGCAACCCCCCCCGACGATTACTTCTCGGTGGTGATTCCCGATTTTGGATTTTCTACCGGCACAATACGATTCAAATATAAAAAGAAGGATATAGAAGATATTCCCCGACTAAAAATCTAAAACCCAGAAAAATGAAAATGTACAGAGCCCTCATTCTTATCT
The DNA here is from genome assembly GCA_028689615.1 of Bacteroidales bacterium. Classification (GTDB taxonomy): domain Bacteria; phylum Bacteroidota; class Bacteroidia; order Bacteroidales; family TTA-H9; genus GWE2-42-24. The sequence goes on from JAQVCV010000014.1 coordinate 2,469, forward strand.
CCCTGCTATTGGGAAGCTTTCAATTAACCTGCAAAGGGCAAAACACCGGCCCGTCGGCTCCCGAAGCCATGTCGTTCGAAGCACCCGACATTTCCGACATGGTGAATCCGCTTACCGGCGACTTTGTTTATGTACTCCCTCTTCTCGAGGTTCCCGGTCCCCAGGGTGGTTATCCTGTTACACTTTCCTATCACGGAGGTATCCCTATGGACCTTGAGGCCTCATGGGTTGGGCTGGGCTGGAACCTGAACTGCGGCGCCATTAACAGAAATGTTCAGGGAGTGGCTGACGACCTTGACTCAGCTAAGATTAGAAGCTACTTTTATAATAGCGGGGGGGATGAGACAACAATTTCAGCAGGTTTTGGAGTAGGGATAAAATCAATAGCCTCTGTAGGATTGACAGTTAATTATTCTTCAAATAGGGGAATAGACGTTTCAATTAATGAAACTATAGGTCTGCAGTTTGGAGAGTCCGGTATAACAGCTGGGATTGGCTTTTCTGTTGGAACGAATGGGGCAAGTGTTAGTCCATCATTTGGGTATGGTCGCATTGTTTTAAATTTAGGCTCACTAAATACTACATACGGAGTGACCTTTTCTCCCAGCATGTCTATCACTGAATCTGACCAACAAAATTATTCAATCGGAATAAGTTTCTCTGCTAACTATGTCGGGGGCAGTATAAACCGTGTCGGTATTGGCCTTTCTACCCCTTCTTCTGCTGTAAGAGACATATCCATCTCTAACGAAACTGATATTCAAATCATAATTCCAATAAAATCTTTCTGGCTCAGCTTCTCTTATCGTCACTTTCACTGGTCGGTATATCAAGAAGCTGTTAATTCTTACTCCGGATCGTTATATCCTGAGGCCTCCCGTAATGTTTCTTCAACAAACTGGGGAACTCCAGATATACCGGCCAGAGGCAAAAGAGGAATGGATGCATTGATAACAAGTTATCATAACAACAGCACTTTTGAACTTACCTCAGACAATTGTATCCTGCCGGCTTATGATGCTTATTCGGTTTCAGGGTTAGGGCTCTCAGGCAATATCTCCCCTAAGTATATTTCTTTGACAAATATTATGCCTCCAGGACGAACCTTATCATACTATTATGATGGTGATGAAATAAAGTGGGAGAAAAAGGAACTGATGTATTATTTTAATAACTGGAATGGAGAACGCTTAGGAAGTTGGCAGGGAAGTCCTGTTGCATTTGTTAAGGATCCTGTTTACTTTTATTTTGACGGAGAGTTCTCTTCTTACCTGGAAATTATCAGCAGCAATTTTATACATGAAGGATCAGGTGTTGACCCTATCGGGAATTACAAAACTCCGGAAACGATTGATAACCAAATAACACTCTATGGAAAGGACCAGACCAAGACATATCACTCTTCTTCTAAAAGAAAATATTCTGGTAAAGTAGTGGAATGGATTACAAACCAGGATATTGCCGATGGAACTAACCTGGAATCAAGAGGTTTTATAGAGACTCCCTCGATGAAGGATTTGAAACTGGATGCGGTTTCTGGTAAATATATCCGGAATACCTTGATTCTCCCCAAGAACGGAATAGGTGCTTTTGTAGTGACTGCTCCAGACGGGAAACGGTATAATTATGCGTTACCAGTTTACCAGTTCGAAAAGTTGAGTAAAACAAGAAATGCAGAGCTGAGCGTAAATGGTAAAATCGTTGAGACTACAAGAGTTGATATGAATAAGTACGCTTACACCTGGCTTCTCACAAGTATTACCGGGCCCGACTACATTGACCTGAATAATTCCGGTCAGGCAGATGTTGGCGATGCCGGTTATTGGGTAAGGTTTGATTATGGGAAATGGACCGACTCATACGTTTGGAAGTTTCCGGTAGAAAGTAATACCTGGGAAGAAATCTATAATGGCGATACCTTACTTCGTAATATTACATATGGGAGAAAGCAGGTATTCTATTTAGATAGGATACAAACGGCAAGTCATACAGCGTATTTTATAAAAGGCTTAAGGAATGATGGGTGTGGGTTTCATGAGGCTGGCTTTAATGATGATTGGCGACAAATAGGGAGTAAAGGGCGAACATATGTAGAAGTTAGTCCATATTTTATTTCTAATGGGGGTGAATGGTACCCACCTATTAGTGGGATAAATAGTTCATCTGGTTTTTATGTAACAGAATCTTTTAAGAAAATTTCACATAGTTCTCCTCCAACAGATTATTACTCATCAACTTTGTTTTTAAAGGAAATAGTTCTGGTTCCAAACTCTGTCTTAGAATTAAACAATTCGTCAACACAGCCTATTGCATCAACATATTCGATTTCAAATGTTCACGAAGAAAGAAAACTAAAAATTTATAATTTTGGGGGCTTACAATCAATAGAAACGTATTTTGACGATATTACCCCGTCTTCTAATGCTTATCTTTGTAATAATGTTTATGATATAAATGATCTGGCAGATTCTCCTGAAACTTTAAAGTCCGCTATTAAGGTTGTTACTTTTGACTATGACTATTCCCTCTGTCCAAACACACCCAATACGACCCCAGATAATACTACGAAAGGGAAACTGACTCTCAAAAGTGTCTCTTTCGATTACTTTGACAAAGAAAGTCAGACGATTAAGCATTCTATTCCACCTTATCTGTTTTCGTATGATGGAGTAAATACTTCTTACAACAAAGGATTACAGGATAATTGGGGTTTCAGCAAGAGTCAGGATATTGCATATGATCTCTCATCAATTTTGTACCCGACTGGTTCTGAGTTATCAATTCAATCCGAAAAAGATAATTATAGTAACGAATTGTATCATAATTCTTTTAGAAGTCTTGCTAATTCATTGCTGACATCTACACCTTATGGAAATTTTGCTAACGGACATTATTTCAACCCAAATTTTAATTATAAAGATTATATCTCTGTTGGGGATATAATTGAGATTAATTCATGGGTTAGAATATATGAGGTTCAGGGAAGTAACTCGCACGTGCAAGAGGTCACGTCCACACACACTGTAACTAATATTACTGAGAACAGTATTCAGTTTGATCCTCCTAATCAAGAGGATTGGATCCAGTATAATCCAAATTCAGAAGATTATGAGACTCTAAGTGGAACAATGAGCTTTATAAATGTAGCTAAGACAATATTTGGTGGTGGGGGGAACCGGGTTAAGTCCTTATCAATGAAAAATACAAGTGCAGGTATTGTTGAAAAAACAATAAAATTTTGTTATTCAGAACCAAGCACTGATGTTTCATCTGGTGTTACTGTAAGTGTACCTGTTCCAAATGTTTCGTTAAGAAGGCCTTATCAGGAACTTCTTCCGGGCCCTGGAGTTTTTTACCGATACTTTACTACTGAAGAGTATAATAAAGAAGATGAACTCATTTCCAGGACAGTGACCCAGTTTGATCTGCCCGAGACTGTAACTGATCCGGGTGAAGAGCTAAATATTCCGGGATTTTTCAGAGTGGAAGTATTACAAAACGAAACCCTCTATAGCGACTGGAGTAGTGGTAGTGACGATAATGGTATATCTATTTATGCAAAGCGATATTTGATCCATGACAATCTATCAGCCATGGGGCGAGTGTTGAATACAAGAACCTATAATCCTAAAAACAATCTGATTTCGGAAACAGTATTTAGCTACAAGACGCCAACTAACAAGGACCAAGGGGTGCTGAGAGAGTCCTATATGTCGAGAAAGGTGAACAGATTCTGGAAAGAGGACCATACATCATTCGGTGCGCATTGGTTCCTCAATGCTACCAGCATCATCCACTACCCCTCTATTGTTGAAAGCACTACCACCCGAGTGTTAAACAGCACAACCACAACGCGGGTTAAGGAATATGACTTTCTGACCGGCCAGCCTACGGTAGTATGGACAGCAAAAGACAATGCTTCTTATGAGAAAGAGGTGACCCTGCCGGCTTATTATGTTTATCCCGGCATGGGATCAAAGATTGATGATCCCTCCTTGCCCAACATGCTCACCCAGGTGGCAGGGAATTACAGGTTTGCCTCAGATGCCAATGCTGGTACACAAGGACTCCTGGGAGCCTCAGCGCAAACATGGAGCAATAGTACCAAAACCCGTCAGTACATTGAAGACGCACAAAATCAATGCTATTCATATGTTACCCCAATGATTCAACCTTGTTACAGGAAAAATAAAAGTTTCATCTTCACCACACCCAATTTGAATAATGATGGTACCTTTGATTATAATTACGGAACCTGGATTGTTGACCAGCCCTCAGAGTTTGCCAACTGGCAAACCATTTTCGGAAGTGGAAGCAATGGCCCCTGGGTGCTTTCCAACGAAATCACCTGTTACAATAAATATTCACAACCTATTGAGTCGTACGACATCAATAACAATCCGGGAGCAAGCAAAATGGGGTATTCCAATACCAAGGTAATCGGTACGGCCTCCTTTGCTAACCAGGCAAGTTTTGCCTGTAGTGGTTTCGAAGAAAGGAACCCTATTGATTTGTTTCCATCCTCTCGTGATTGGGGTGGAGAGGTTGTAAGCTCAGACAACAGCAGTCTCCTGTGGTCGTACAGCCGTTTTTCCTCAAACCCAGATATTCGTTTTAACGTAGAGCCACATACTGGCAACAGTTATTGTTGTGTCCCGGCCTCATCGTTCGGCCCCGGTTTTCGAACGAGAAAGCTTCTGTATGGAAATAGCAGAGATGCAATGTTGACTGGTGTTACTTACAGGGCCTCGGTGTGGGTGCATGCCAGCAGCCCGGATCAGGTGCACCTGGTGGCTCACCTTACCGGAAATAACTGTCCGGCTAGCTCCTACAAAACAGTAGCCAAAAACGCTGCACAGAACCTAAGAATAGGCGATTGGATTCGTCTGGTTGTTGACATTGAGGTGCCTGCCGCATATAGTTCCAACAGCACTTTTGGCACAGATCTCAGGGTTTATGTATGGAACAATTCTGGCAATGGTGAAGCTTATATTGACGATTTTAGAGTACAACCGCTTCATTCAGCAGTTAACACCTATGTGTTCAATGCACTGAACGACCAGTTAATGGCAGTGCTTGACAATGAAAACATGGCAACCGTTTACGAATACGCACCCGACGGATCATTAGCCCGTACCTACAGGGAAACAGCCCGGGACGGGGGGAAAAGATATAAAGCCACCGAATATCAACATCATTTCAAACGTGATCAATAAACCGTCAGCGATAGTTATGATTCTGTTATTCACCGTAAGCATCGGGGGAAAGGCTCAGATTGACACTGAGTTTTGGTTTGCTGCACCCGATAATTACCAATGGAGTACCACTCCCGGTTTTTATCCTGACAGGCCTCTCTACTTACGGTTTATGGCATACGATAGTGCTACAACTGTGACGATAACGCAACCTGCGAATCCGCTTTTTGCCCCTATCATAGTGCAGGTTCCTCCATTAGGCTTCCAGTCGGTTGATCTCACACCCTTTTTAGCAATGATAGAAACTGCCCCGGTTGGTTCCGTTGTACCATACGGTTTGAAGATCGTTTCCGATTTTCCCATTTCTGCCTATTTCGAAAATGCCGGGTTAGCTTCATCTGCTATCTATACCCTCAAAGGCCGGAATGCACTTGGAACAGAGTTTTTAATCCCTCAACAAAGAATGTTTCCAAATGCAGGTTTTTATGGACTTGTATGCAAAAACTCAATCGTTGTGCTAGCAACTGCGTCCAACACTACAGTGAAGATAGTACCCAGCAACGACTGTGAAGACGGGCATCTAGCGGGCGATACCATTACCGTGGTGTTGAACCCGGGTGAGGCTTACAACGTAAAGGCTCTGGGATTGCACGAACTGCTTCACCTGGGTGGGAGCTGGGTTTTTGCCGACAAACCGGTGGCCGTGACCTCACACGAAGAAGATATTTTTGTTAGTCTAAACAGCGATCACATGGCCGACCAGTTGGTACCTAACGACAAAGCCGATACCTCATATATTATTATACACAGCGATTATCTAGCCCCTTGGGAAATGGTCTATTTTTATGCACCAAACAACAATACCGAACTATTTGTAGGTGACAGTCCCACACCTGCGGCCACGCTGCAAAGGGGCGGTTTTTACCGTCTCGATATGTATGATTCGGCTTACTATGTACATTCAACCAAACCAGTATTAGCCTATCACCTGTGTTTGATAGACTGGGTTGGAGGAGCCGACCTGGTGCCCGGGCTCTATTGCCACGGGAGCCGGCGTGTTTCAGTTTTCCGGTCATATCTCGGGCAACCTTATTCTTATACTTTGCAGTTTAAAATGATGGTTGTTGTAAAAGCGGGTCTTGAAGACGGATTCCTGCTCAATGGCGATCCGACCCTGATCGTTCCCGGCAATTTCAGGCCTGTGAACGGGACCGGCGGAGAATGGCTTTATGCCCTGCTACAATTCCCCATCACAACAGTTCCACAAAACTCTGTAGCGGTGATTTCCAATACCCAAGGAAGTTTCCAGTTGGGAGTAAGTTACGGGGCAATGAACCTAGGGGCCCGTGTGGGTTACTTTTCCAGTTTCTCAACTGTAAACCTGGGACCCGATCGCTACCTGTGTCCCGATGATTCTCTCACGCTTGATGCCGGGTATGGCCAAAGCAACTACCAGTGGAACACCGGCGACACAACCCAAATGATCACCGTAGCAGACACCGGGCAATACTGGGTAACTGTAAGTACTGGTTTTTGTTCGGCATCCGATACTATCTTTGTACACTATACTTTTTCGGTACCACCAGACCTGGGTCCCGACCGGGCTGCCTGCGAAGGGACTCCGGTAGTGCTTGACGGTGGCCCGGGATATACTTATTATACATGGAATACAGGGCAACATACGCGCTTTGTTACTGTTACAAACTCAGGGAACTATTCTGTGGAGGTGACCGACCTGCACGGCTGCCTGTTCTCCGACTCCGTAACCCTGCAGGCCCGCCCTTCTCCCTTACCTAAACTGATTATCCACAACTGATTTATCAACAATGAGTAATATGATGAAAAACATTTTCAACTTCGGAAAGACGGTATTTTCACTCTGTCTGCTTTTATCCCTGGCTGGTTCTTCCCTGGGGCAGACTGTGGTTACCCTTACATTGGAGTCTTCTGCTGATGCAACAGTCAAAGAGGATTACCCCACCCAGAACTTCGGCAGTAACGATGTGTTTGCAGCCGCAGTATTACCACGGACAGGCCAAATATACAGGGGATTGCTCAGGTTCGACATCCCTGAAACGCTGAAGAATGCTACTATTGTCTCGGCCACTCTGTCGCTTACAGCCTATCTTGTGCAGGGGCCCGACATCACATGCAGGCTTGCCCCTGCTATAATGGACTGGAATGAAACCACCGTTACCTGGGACGACATCCCTAAGACTGCTGTTAACGGTGCTGTGATGGTCCCTCTGCCGGCGGATGGCGGATCGGTTTTCAACCTGAGGATTGATAACATTGTACAGTCATGGGTGCTTGAAGAAATAGAGAATTATGGTTTTGTGCTTGAAATGATTGATGAGTCAACTGATGATACCGGTATGTCATTCTGGTCGAAAGAGTGCACCACCACCAATCAGCGGCCTAAGCTTACGATTAAATATTATTTTCCCGACGATAAATCAGATGATGCCGACGCAAACTATAACTGGACCCAGCAAACAGTGTACGACGACGAAGGAAACATCGTTTCGCAGAGTCGCCAGTATTTCGACGACCTGGCCAACAATATACAGAACCAGGCCAAGGTGTATAAATATTGCAGCCCTGTTTCGGTTCCGGGCGGGGGAAAACAAACAACCTGTGCGGACTATATATCGGTTGTTTCCACCTTTTACGACAGGAACCAGCGGCCTGCCCTGACTACACTCCCTACACCTATTTTTGCCAATTATTTCTCATTTGCCGCCAATGTAATCACCGACCACAATGGCGGCACGTTTGACTATCATGATTTTGAGAATACCGATGTTAACCAGACAAGTATTGGTCATTCTGGTTTACTTTATCATTATTATGGTGGATGGAACCCTGTTGATATGTATGCTGACTACTGTCTCTGGCCATATACACGCACAGAATACAGCAGCACCCAGCCGGGTGCCGTTCGCCATTCCTGTCTAGCCGGTTCCGAGCATACATTCGGTAGTGGACACGAGAGCCAGCAGTACACTTTAATGGGCGATTATACGGAACTTCCGGACTATAATCCGTCCAATCTCCCGTTTATTCAAAATACAGGTTTGCTTACCAAAAATGTAGTCATTGACCCGGACGGGAAGGAAGTCATTACTTTTTCTGACCATCTCGGCCGGCAGATAGCTTCGTGCAGAAGTGGCAGTGATTTAATCAGTTCTTTAACAATATCTGCTCCTGATACTGACTCTGATTTATGGTATGATGACCCAACGGGGGGAAGCTATACAGGAGGGACCAAGATTTGGTATTTTGATTTGCATATACCGGATGGTTGTTACCAGAATAACACACTTACGATGAATCCGGCTTATAGCTTAAGTCATTATTACAGGATTATTAATTTAAAAACAGACGAATATATTTCTGTTAGTGGGAACATTAATTTTGATTCTGAAGTGATTCCGTTTCCTGCCGCTGGATTTTACCGTTTAGAGATATTCATTCCCAAGGTAAGTCCTGTAGTATCTCAGCCATATCAGATTAGCCTGGTTAACAATTACTACGATTTTTCATACACTTACTATGACTTGAATAATAATGTGCTGACCACCACCCCTCCCGAAGGGGTGAGCAGTCTGCTTCTTGACGCGACCGCCACTTATGATTCACGGGGTCTGCCCCGGTCGGCAACTTCACCCGACGAAGGAATAGTCCGGTATATCTACCGGAAGGACGGCCAGATCCGTTGTTCGCAAAATGCGCAGCAACTCCTCGACGGAACGTTTTCCTACACCAATTACGACGAGTACGGACGCGTTGTAGAATCGGGCATCTCAAGAGAGTCTTCGGTTGTTAGCGCTTTCGGGACCCTCACCGATGGCGATGCTATTACCCTCGACCCTGTCAATTGCATGGAAAGAAGCTATATCAGCTACGATTTCCCCGACAACACCCTTCAGTCGCTTTCGGGACTGTCGGCATACTACAAAACCCAGACAAACCTGGCTGGTGCTGTTTCATCAACATCGAATGAGAATGTGACCACCTATTACTCGTACAATACCGACGGACAGGTGGAATGGATCGTGAGAAATTACCCGGTATTAGGGCCTAAGACCATCAAATATGAATACAACCAGTTGGGGGCCCTGGCCAGCGACCTTTACCAGGAAGGGCAAACAATCGAACAGATCAAGCACATTTATACCTACAACCCCAACGGATCGCTCCGAAAAACAGAAACACTCAGACCCTCAGACGAAATGGAGCCCCAGTTGCAGTCGCTTTATAAATACTCATACAATGGTTCGCTTAAACGGATGGAAATCGGTCACGGCCGGTTCTCTACCCATTTGCAGGGGATTGACTATATATACAACTGCAATGGCTGGCTAAAAACGATCAACAGCCCCGAAATGACAACACCCCTGCATATGGTGGCTGATGACCCGGTAGGAGGCGACGATAACGATATATTCGGGATGTCGCTCGATTATTATACTCAGGATTATAAAAAGTATAATTTTTATATTACCAGCGATCCGGTCTCATATACCAATTATTATGACGGGAAGATTGCTTCTATCCGTTGGAAAATTCAACATGAACTGCCTTATACCAATATAAAAGACTATGCGTATTCCTGGTTCATGGTTTATACCTATGACTCCAGGAACTGGTTGAATGAGGCTCTGTTTAAAAAAGTGTTGTTTATTGATCAAAACGGCAACCCCAGCTATTATGATATACGCGATTTCGACGACTATAAGCTCTTCGGCATCACTTACGATGCCAATGGTAATATCAAAACCCTCAGGCGTAATGGCAGTTCGTCGGGCGGGCTCGCCATGGACGACCTCACCTACCGTTACGATTATGTCGATCCGACGCAGCCTTCTGCCGGTATCCACAGTAACCGCCTTTACCATGTGAACGACGCCAATGCAACGCAGAATTACCCGGGCGAACTCACCGACCAGGGAACCTTTTCAACAACCAATATAAGCACTACAAACAATTACCGTTACGATGCTGTTGGTAAGCTTGTAGATGATTTTCAATCATTCAGACATTATTTTTACAATGCCTACGGGCATCTGTCCTCAGTATCCGATGGTCGGTATGTTAGTAATATGCTTGGCACATATCAGTACAACGAAAATGGTTTCAGGTACCACAAAGCAGTATGGACAGGATCGACCTACCTTCATACCTGGTACGTGCACGATGTTTCGGGTAACGTATTGGCGGTTTATGAAGCTTCAGGCACCAGCCAGACCGGTGCAGGTCTGACTCCTACTTTAACCGAGTTGCCTGTTTACGGAGCTTCCCGTATCGGGCAGATACGACCGGCTGCCGGCACCAGCCTCTATGAACTCACCGACCACCAGGGCAGCCTTCGTGCCCTGGTAAAACGCGGTACTAATCAGACCGTTGCCATTGCAGCCTACAAAGACTACTACCCCTACGGCCAGTTGATGCCGGACCGCAACTACCAAACCACCGACTACCGCTACGGCTACCAGGGGCAATATGCCGAAACCGACCCTGAAACCGGCTTTGCTCATTTCGAAGCCCGCGAATTCGACTCCCGACTCGGCCGCTGGATGGTTCCCGACCCGGCCAGGCAACACTGGAGCCCGTATCTGGGTATGGGCAACAACCCGGTGAGCAGGGTTGACCCGGATGGGATGAGGGATGGTTGGTGGAAAACCAAAGGGTCAGAAGGCAACCAAACAACAGAGTGGTATCCCGTGGATGAAATTGCAGCAGCTAATCCAAACTTGGAATACGTTGGCGATGAAAATTATACTTTCGGAACGGTAGGATTGAATGGACCTACGATCCAAGGATTTCGAGGAAGCGGAGCAGTTTCTTGCGCAATGGAACGAAGCCTGAATTCAGGTTACAACCCGAACTGGTGGCCCGAAACCAAAAGAGCTATAGAGGGTGGATACCAGGTAATAAATGCTTTACTGAACATAACCCAACTCGACATGATGGTGGGGGGTCTCATTGGAGAAATCCCAATTATCCAAATGAGGGCTAGGGCTACAATTACTGCCGCTAAGGGGGTGGTTCAAGCAGAGAAAGTTAGTGGTTCATATTTATTAAAGTTCCAAAGCGGTAAATTCTACGCAGGTAAGGGCTTAGAGCCTCGAATGATGCAATCAATAAATCGTATCGAAACTACATACGGTGACAAGCTTCTAAATAGCACCTTTTATCCAGCATCAAGTACAAAGGCAGCGTTTATTAATGAGCATAAATTGATGATGCAATTTGGTGGACCCAAAAGCTTCAACCCTCTATCACCGACTTATAACAAAATATTTTCACCTGGTAGAAATTTAGGAGGGTTTTAGTTATGGTAAAAGAAACTAAAGAAGGATTAAAAATTCTTGTAGGAATAAATGGACAGGAGTCTCTATTTATAAACTCCGATAGACTTTCTGACTGTATAAAATATTTACACAGTAACGATTTACGGTTTATAACAATAAACAGTTTTCAAAATTACAAGGCAAAAGACATTAGTTTTTTGGCTCAGCTTAAAGACTTTTTAGAAGGGTTATCTATTTTGGAAACACATTATGACTATAGTGTAGTAAACGAATTGCATAAGCTAAAATACCTTGGCATTCCTGATAATGGGAAAGATGTAATTGATTTAAAAAACTTTCCTGATATTGAAATGTGCGGTGTTGCATTCTCTGAAAGATTACAAGGTTTAGAATTTTGCAATAATTTGAAAAGCCTTACTGTTAGTAATTACAAGTCTAAAACCAAAGATTTATCCGCCTTACCATCACTGAGTAATTTAGAGCATTTAAGTTTGATAAAAACAGATATTACCACCTTGCAGGGTATTAAGAGTTTTAGCAATCTTAAGAAACTTGAAATATTTAGTGCTTCAAAATTGGAAACCATAGCAGCATTGCAAGTCTTATCAAGTGGCCTTGAAGAAATACAAGTGGAGCAGTGCAAGAAAATAAATGATTTTGAAACTTTAGGGAAAGTGAATTCCCTCAAAAAAATAATACTGTCTGAATCGGGAGAAATTAAAAGTCTTGCCTTTGTAAAGGACTTGCCCCAGCTTGAATTTATAAGCTTTTGGGGAACGAATGTTTTAGACGGGAATATTAAATACTGTGAGGGTATAAGCTATGTTGGCTTTGATAATAAAAAGCATTACACCCACAAATCAGAACAGTTTAAGAAATAACAATGAAGCCCGGCAAGTCCGGGCTTTTTCATTACATAATACTCTGAAACTTAGTTTGCTTAATAAAAGCATCAAGGAGAGCGAAAACGTGTTGTTTGTCGTTCTCTTTTAGTTTTTGTATATCCAGAATTTTATTTACAATGCTATTTTCTAAAAGAATATCGGTAGAGCCTACCAAATAATCCAAAGACACTTCAAGGGCTTCGGCCAATTGTGTGGCCATTTTTATGGACGGTTTTACTTCGTCACGTTCATATCTGCCAATCACAGCACCGTGAACCCCCACGAGTTTACCCACATCGTCCTGCGACATTTTTTAATCTTTTCTCACTTCCGTGAGCCGTTTACCCATGCTGGCTAAATCGCGGGCATCCTGCATAGGAACAACCGAATCACTTCCATTGAATTAACAGCGATGTTGTTGAGTATATACTCAAACCAGATTTTCAATCACCCAATCTGTTCTCAATTACGTCGAATCTTTTACCTTTGCATAAAATCAGTCTTTAATGCATCCTAGTTCCAATGCGCTTAAGTTAATAACCGTTTTCATCATGCTTTTTGCATGCCAAGTTCTTTATGGCATGGGCTCTGGGAATGAAAAGTCTGTAAAACAGGAAGATATACACCAGGGCAGCCTTCGGGCCCTTGTAAAACGTGGCACCAACCATACCGTTGCTCTTGCTGCCTATAAAGACTACTACCCCTACGGCCAGTTGATGCCTGGGCGCAACTACCAAACCACCGGTTACCGCAACGGCTACCAGGGGCAATATGCCGAAACCGACCCTGAAACCGGCTTTGCTCATTTCGAAGCCCGCGAATTCGACTCCCGCCTCGGCCGCTGGATGGTTCCCGACCCTGCCAGGCAACATTGGAGCCCATATCTGGGTATGGGCAACAACCCGGTGAGCGGGGTGGACCCGGATGGGCGCTTTTTTACTAAAAATGAAACAGAAAGAAGAGAGCACGTATATACAACAAATGATGGGAATCCAAATACAGTAATTGTTCCTGACAATAAACTTCAGGCATTTATATGGGGAATTACTCATACGGATCCCAATGACATGGTTCCTCCAGCTTGGAATTATGGGTGGCACAAGTTTTTAATATGCAGAGATCCGGAAGGAATAAATCATGTGCAAGCATACAAAAAGGCATGCAACTTGGATGAACTTGCAGGGTTAATTTTAACAAAAAGAAAATAAACAGAAAAATAAACACCAAATAAACCAATCACCTTTCAAAATAATTATTAAGCATGAAAAGAACAATCCTTTTATTGATCCTGTTGTGTGGGAAATTTGCGCTGCTTTTCAGCCAGATCGACGAAGCGAAGAATTATGTCGTATTCTATACCGACTCGGTACTCTATGCCAGGAATATCGAGTTCGAGACACCAGCATTCGCGGAGAACTACCTTGCCGTGGACTCGTTAAAAATTAATCCGGACCATGTAAAATATTTCAAGTGCGAGACAGGATTTTACGCGAACATTAAGTCGTTAAATCCCAACGGGCAATCGTCCTTCGTACAGCGAATCAGGCGGGGGAAGATCAACCTTTACAAGGATGATTTTTGGGTTTCTTCGCCAATGTTTGTTGGGGCAAATGGCATGTACAGTCCGGGAGTACCAACGCGGATGACAATACAGTACTACGAGAAAGAAAACGAAACGATAAAAAAGGCAAAATACAAAAATCTGAAGCTGGATTTAGCCGACAACCCACGTAGTATGGACGCATTAAACCAGTTCAAAAAGATTAGAAATACACAAGTGGTCCTCTACCTAATCGGGGGCGCCTTGCTCGTGTCAGGCACTATTGGTTTGATTAACCACGCCGAAAATTCTAACAACAATTCTTCCGACAACAACCGATCTGCCAGAGTCCTTCCCACAGCTGCTGTAATATCAGGTGTAACCTGCTTTTTCATCAATTATATTATTGATCTACAGAAACCAAGGAAAATCAAAAAGGCAATTGAAATATACAATGAGTAAGCATAACGAATCGATTTGAGATAATGTACCAGATAATTGCCAGAAGGGAGCATTAGGCCGTTTCGCTTGTGGCGACTTTTATACACGTTATGACTCTCGGCACGATTGACCTATAGTTAGAATAGTTCTTGTTGAGAGCTACGTGATTAGCGAATATGAGAATTGTTCAGAATAAATCCCTACTAATGCCGAACTTTTCTTACAAAAAGTATTTTCGAACTATTATCACCTATGGCAATCACTCTGATCTCTAGACTAGTGTCGCTTTGCTCTCTCAGTTTAAAGGTTCAATGTCTTGCTTTTTTACTAAAAACCTGCATCTTTTGAATCAAAAAAAGAACGAGATATTCAGCAAACTTTGGATTAAGTTTCTTTCATCAAATCGACTGATAGCCAAGCAATAAACAAATCAAAGAAATAATAATTGTTACGAAAGTCTGAATAACAGTATTCGGTTTATGACATTCAATTCGCAAGGAGAAAAAAACCCAATTACGCCTCTTGAGGTCTAAAATTTAGCTTCATTGAGGCAAAACAACTGCTCATTGATATTATTTTCTTCATTCCAGAGCACTTCCCATCTGAAATACGGGCATATACATAGCAACCAGAATAACACCTACAAATACTCCGATTAAAAGAATAATAAGAGGCTCCAGAATCCCCATCAACACCGATGCTTGATGTTCAACTTCATCAGTATATTGCTGTTTCAGAACACCAGCCATTTCATCAATCTTATTGACTTCCTCAGCTACGCGCATCAATGCCAGAAATCTGGAATCGAAAATTGGATGCTTTGCGGCCGCGTCCCGGAAACGGGCCCCGGAAGTGATATCTGCTTCAATCTGTTCAATGGCTAATACCAGTGGGAAAAAGTTAATCATCTCTCTTGACAGGCTTAATGTTCTGACAAGCGGAACCTTTGAGGAAAGAAGTAGCTCCAGTGCCATACAAAACCTCGCCATGTGAAGGTTAAGGATCAAGGGACCAATATAGGGTAGCTTAAGGGTATTCTCCTGGAAAAAAAGTTTAACCCTTTTATGATTTCTGTATTTCAAAAAAAGAAAGAAAGCAGCTAGTAATACAAGTAGAAAGGCACCATAACAATGGCTTATTATTCCTGACACTTTTATTACCAACAGGGTAAGGCCGGGTAATTGTTTGTCGAGCCGGAGAAATACATCCTGAAACATAGGGACAACAAAGCTTAGCATGAAAACCACAGCAGCAAAGGCAGTAAACATAACAAAAATTGGGTAACTAAGAAGCCCGGTCACCTTTTTCCTGTTTTGTTCGCGTTTTTGATAATAAGCAGCGAGTTCGGTCATCACCTTACCTAGTTGGCCGCTTTCCTCACCAACATTTACAGCAGCAATTTCGAAGCCACTAAAAAGTCCAGTTAAGCTAAAAGAATGAGACAATGAGTTTCCGTTAATTAGATTTTGATAAACTTGTTCAATTGCCTTACGTAAAGCTTTATCCTTCACTCCATCAAGAATCAACTTGAGTGTGCTAACCAAATCAACACCTGAGTTAATCAGTGTACTCATATCTTTGTAGAATGCTGATTTCCCTTTGTTTTTTATTCCTGACCCAAAAGGAAGTGCTACCTCCATATTTAATATCTTTTTTAAAACGTCAACTCTCATGCTTTTTTTTTGCCTGGGTTTATCCTTGTGGCGAACAGTAAATGAGATATCAGCCATATTTGGAATAATTATTTTATAATAGAATAGAAAACTAATCTAACACACTAATCAAAATCTTTTTTTGATGAGAATACTTGCATCGTATTGTTTACTAATAGTTAAAAAATATGATGTATCATCCGCAACGGACAATATCAGTTTATCAATCATTCCATTGTTAACAGCAGCCCCCCTGAAGAAAAAGGAAAAATTATTAATGTGTTTATATCTTGATATTTGCAGGGGGGGGCGATTGATCACTAACGAAAGATCATCAATGTATAATGTAGAAGTATCACCAGCCTGATGAACCATATATACTTTTCTCCCATATACCTGAATGTAGTCAGCCCTTTCAAACTCAGACCGTAGTCTGAACATAAGCTCTTCCTGTCCGGTTTTATATACTATTTTATCCTGAACAAGCCTTGCCTGGCTAATAACAATCTGAAGTACCAGTACAATCAACAGAGAAAGAACAGAGAAAAGGATCAAAGTTACTAGCATCTCTGCAACAGTAAATGCCTTGTAATTAACGCCTTTGACAGGCAAGACAAATGAATATATTTTGATGAACATTCAGCCAAGAATTAAAATTTATGGCGACAAAGGGTCTATATTCTCACTACACGGACGTAATCTGCAAAGAGAAATTTTTCTAACTACATTCGCATTGATACTGTAAGCTGAGCAATATATTTGGTAAATATTCGGGGAATATCCGCATGCAACAGTATCTGTTTCGATTCTCCATCCTTTTAGGCTAAGTGTTTTCTTTTCAAAAAAAGGTTCACAGGCAAATTCATTCCATGAAGCTTCTATAAGATGATAACCCGAGTTAAACCCTGAAACTTTCTGGAAGCTACTGTACATCTGTAGCAGCAGCGATAAAGAGAAAGTGAAAATAGTAATCACAACAACAAAAGCCACTATGGTTTCAACTAAAGTAGATGCGGATATATTCTTTTTTCTTAATACAGCCATTTCATAATCCTATAAAGCACGTGATTGTTTCTAATACTATTTGCCGCAACAAATCCCAACGGTATTTTTCTCGGGTTGATTTCTGAGTTAACCAGGTAATTCTCATATAAAGTTACAGGATCCTGATACAGGAAGCCTCGCGATATACAGCTTCCATATATCTTACCCATTAATACTGTATACCCAGTATTATGGACCAGGCCAATTACCTTTCCTGTTTTACCGATAATCAGGGACGCCTTCTTCGTATCTGTACCGTATGATTCACAGATTATAGTTCCTTCTAGTAATCCTTCAAAAATAATAACAGGCATGGATTCTCCTTCAATATCTTTTTCTTTTCTAAGACCGCATCCGATCATGGATGGATAGGTGAGCTTACTCCCTTTCATGCACAGTATGGAATCGGAAGCAATACATTGTACTGAGCCGGAGAAACCACTGTCAATTTTAATGACAGGCGCAACTATAACAACGTCCTCTACATCCGCATTTGCACTCAATCTGATGCGGCTCTCTGAGAAAATAAGTATATGCCCGTGTACCTTGACATTGTTTATAGTTAACTCATCACGTGAGTACAAATAAAGCGGTGGGGAATAAAAGGATCTGTACAAAGAGTCATAACGAGCTAATGAGCCGTAAACAATATCAAGATCAAAGTTATTATTTAGCAGAAGCCTGTAGAAGTCAAATGAGCAGTTCTTTTTAAGTGCTGAGTCCACGGGAGGGTTATCTCCGACAGATTCACTGATAATACCGTGGACTAATGTGTCGCCTGTAAAACTAATATTTCCGACGAAACCGGGATTTACCTGCGCTTTTGGGACCACAACTTTCCCTGTTAGCATACAATTCCCCACAAGAGATAGTCCTGTGCCCGTTGATGATATCCTTAGAGATGTTAATGAATCGGTTGAATAATAGTTTCCGGCAAAAAAAACAGATTGTCTTTCCTCCCCGCTAAATTTCACAAATGTTTTTAACAAAGTGTAACAACCCCATAACTCGCGCTCGAGAATAACAGTGTCGTTATCCGAATTGTTCATTGAGAATATCTGCCTGTTGTTTAAAGAATGATCAGTCTCTTCTGCTAGTGCAATTTGCTGGGCTGACTTTAAATTTAGCGCTGCTATCTGCTTACATTCTAATTTTATTATATAACTGCGATACAAATAAACCACAAACAACAGAAGTGTCAGCGATGTTATCAGCAGGGTCATGAGCATGACTGCATAAGGCAAAGATGCTCCGCTTAGCTTTTTTGAAAAGGGATCAATTGCTATTTTGTTTTTTCCTCTCGGCATCGGCTGGTTTATGTATAAATTTTCTCTTCTCAACCTTTTTCGTTATCGTAATAGTCAGTCCTGATAACAGAATCTGCAATATACTCTGTTACTTTTCCATCTAATAAGCCATTTTTAAATGTCTCGATGAGTTTATAGTTCTTCTCCTTAATAAATCTATACTGCTTGCCTGACAGCCGACCCTTTTTATACTGAAAGATATTACACAGGTTTCCTATCGTATCCCACCGATACCATTTACCAACCTTAAGTCCTTTGTTGAATCGTCCTTTTTCAATAATAATACTACTGTTCGAATACACCAGAAACTTTCCATTTAAAGGATATCCTTCAGGGAATCCATATGATGTCCTGATTTTTTCATCTTTAAAAAAATAGTATCTTACATCAATTGGGCCTTTATCTGCTGCCACCTTCTTGTATACAACATAAAAGTATATCGTGCTGTCGGGAAAAACAAGCTTCCGTTGACTGCTGTAACTGTATGTCCCTATATATTTGATGCATGAGGCAGACATCAATATTAGAATGGGAATCAATAATAACAAAGCATTATTCTTTTTCATTTTCCGACATTTTGACTAAAGGTGAAAAAATGACTATTGAAATCAACAGCTAATGAATCTCTATATATAGCAACTATCCTGATACCATTAACAATTTCATTCTTCTTGACGATTAACTGATTGTTGCCGATCCTGATACATGCAAAACTTTTCTTCATAGTGCGATTGTTCACCATTCCTAAATAAACAAGAGAAGGAGGGGAAGCCATGTCAGGTACAAAAAGATCAGGTTCATCAGACCGGTTTACAGCTTCATCACTAAATGGATCAGGATAGTTTAACAACAGGGTATCAGTGGGGATCGTATCCTGAACAGCAGTAATCCTGTCGCCAATTTCTACAACAAAAACATCTTCAGCCTGATAATACCTTATTATTCTGTACAGCAGAATACCCCATATGCCAAGAGTTACTATCAACAAAATAGAAGATCGTTTTTTATTCATAATCAACTTGTCTCATTTTCTTCCACTGTTTATTTTAAGCCTAAATGTATCAGCCGGGCTACTGCTATTGCCAGCCCTGTCATATCCGCGTACAGTCCAGTAGTAGGTTCCGTTCTCTAACGCTATCGTTTTTGATGTTGAATGGGAAATAACTGCTTTATACCTTTTGGTCAATAAAGAATCGGTATATATCAGGAGACTGTCAGTTTCCTTCGACAGAACTGTACCAGAGCGGCTCCACGTGAAATTAACTGTTGTATCAACAAGAAGACTCGCGTGAGCAGGGGCAATCAGCGTGCGGACACCAGGGGGAGTTGTATCGGAAATAAATGTATGGCTAAAATATACTGTGCTGTACTGGTCGTTCATGCCTTTAACTTTCCACGTATATTGGCCATCACCCATCTCGGGCGAGGCTAAAAAAAACAGCTGGTCAGTTTCTTCTTCGAATAGAACAGCTTGCTGGCACAACAACTGAATTTTGTATGAGTCAGCACCTACAACCGCCCTCCACCTAAACTCAATCATCTTCAAATTATTTGTGTCATTATCTATGGGGCGGAGTAGTGTCACTATTTCCTGTGTAATATCAGAGCTTTTAACAATTGTAAAAGATCGTGAACTGTAACAGGTCTCATATGAGAAATTCATCCCTTTCACTCTCCACTCATAATTCCCGGAGGGTAATGAAACCAGCAAACTTGTTGCACTCATCGTTGTATCAAGAAGCCACTGGCTTGGCGATAAGAATGAAGGGGTCACAATCTGAACATTGTAGTTATCAGCATCGGCCACGCTGTTCCATTTAAACCCAATTGTTGACTGAAGCGAAACCAGGCTATCGGGAGGCGTGAGTAGTTCAACCTTCTTATCTGAAATATTTACATCAACAATCTCCGTACAAGAATACACACCGAAGAGTATCACAGCACAAAAGAAAATGTTACCAAGGAGGGGTGTTAATCTATTTTTATAACTCATAGCCATCTTTATTTATTATATAGGTTTGCATATAAGCTCTGCAAAATAACTGAACTTCATCTAAATCTTTTCTATCAACATAAAAATCAACGGAAACGAGTTTTGCAAAGCCTTTTTTCGATTCAATGGCAAATAAGAACTGAAGAAGGTTTTTAAACTCGCCTGTCAGCTCAAATTCATATGTACAAATCAATATCTGATCATCAACAACCTGCTTTGGTGGAGGCATCTCAGTGAGGAGAACCATATTGGCTTCACATTGGGAGATGACCGTACTCAGGACATCAACATTAGAGAGAGGTTCGCCTTCTTCGTTTATTCCTAACTTTCTATCCATTGACAGAAGTTTGTTTGTCAATGTCCTTAGCTGTACAGGGTAGTTATCTGTGTTCTTATATATTTCACTCCAGTTTTTAAACCCGTTATACTCTTTCAATGTAGGTTTTACAGCTATCAGATAAACGAGCAGGAGTATAAAAGGAATACTTCCTGCGAACAGGTAATATTTCTTTTTATTGGTCATTGGAAGTCCGCTTTATATTGTGAACACTGGCAGAGTCTATAATAACTGAGAATGAGATATTATCCTTCTCGGCAGAATGCAGATAGGTTGTAACCTTTATCTCTTTATCAGGAAATAAGTTGCGCAGGTTCTTCAGGAATAGCTCAATACTCTTCTCTGATATGGAAGAACCCTTTATCAATGTTAAACCGATTTCTGTAGTCAGGTTGTCTGAGCCACCTTTTCTTTTAACGGGATTAATGTTCAATTTTTCTAAACTCACATCATCAGGGATAACCGACGCTATTTTGTCAGCTGTTACGGAGATACGCTTGCTATCTCCAATACCCAGTCTCCTGATCATTCTTTCTCGATTCCGGATTCCCTTGTTGATGGTCTCCAATTTTTCTACATATTTCTGGTTGTTACTTACTGTTTTCTCATAAAATTCATTCTTTCCCCTTAGCCATACAAATGACACCGAATTGAGAAGCAAGATCAATAGTAGAATACTAGTCGCCCATACTCCATGCACAACAATGAGTTTTGCGTTTTTGAAATTAGAAGCCTGCTGTTCAATCAGCGGGATACCCGATTGCAACATGTTGTCTTTCTCCTGAAACAGAAATGAGTACGCCGTTGAAACCGAAGGTAAGAATGTAACAGGGATGCTAAAGGAAGTTGCGGTGGCGACATTGTCAATAGTGTTCATGTCCTCAGCATACCCCTTAATAAGAGATGCTTCAAACTCAAATTTTTCTCTATGAATACAAACGGGCGAGCCAGATATTTCTATGTTGCGAACAAAATGTTGAATCCCAAAATAGCCAACCCTGACCCCGATTACCGGGATTTTCCTTTCAACAATGCTTCTAATAATATTATGTAATTCTTCTCCTCTGATTATGCTTACAAAGCCATGACCTTCGAAACCTGTAATTAACTGATATGCTATGTCTGCTAAATCTAACCCGGGAACCCCGTCGCTTACCAACCACTTTTCGATATCAAATGATTCATTAACAATACCGCAGGACTTATTAACGATATAGCCTGAACCGAAGGTAAGACAGACAGGCCATCCATTAGGAACATAAGTAAGTGCTTTTTCAACAGATTCTACATCAGGAAAGTATGACTTAACTACAAAGCTGTTTCTCTTTATCTCACATACAACGACATGACACATCTCTTTGCCTTCGTCAGTTTTTCTCAGATCAATTGAGGCAATACGCTTAACTTTGTATTCGGGCAGAATCTTCATATAGCGCGCTTTTACAACAGAATTGTTGGCTTAATAAAAACATTAAGTTTTGTAGCCTTTTTTTCTTTTGTTCTCGAGGAAAAGAACCATTTTACAACGGGAATTCTTGATAATAAAGGGACTCCGCTTCCGCTTTCCTTCTGCGTTGAAGACTCAAGCCCACCAAGAAGGATCATTTCACCGTTCTGAACCCTGATAATAGACTTAAAACTCCTCGATGTCTGTCCTGGTGGAGCTTCTTTCGATATCCTGTCGGTAAAATCGGACTGGTCAACGGCAACCTCCAACGTGATCTGTTCATATCCAGAGACATAAGGAACTAATTTCAGGGTAAAGTCAGCGTTCACCGAATTATACCGTTTAGTAGTACGTTGCTGAGTTGACTGGGTAACAATAAAATCGGAGGTCTCCTCTAAGTAATATTGCGTATTACCAACCTTCAGAGTAGCTTCATGCCCATTAAGAGTTGTTAGTAGGGGAGTAGATTTGACCTTTATTACACCTTGTTCTTCTAATGCCTTAATAGACAGGTAAAAATTAGGATTTACTTTCCCAAGATTTGCAGATCCAAAGCCACTGAAGCTGTTCAGCAACTTGTTGATTGACGATCCGCTTAGAGTATAGTCAACTCCCGACAGAATTGTTCCCCCGCTCGTAGCCGGTGTCTCTCCTACCCCTGCCGTTATCCCGGTCGAGATAATATATCCGGTCTGGTTATCTATTATCATCACCTCTATCAGAACTAAGGGAACTATCTGGTCAATTTTCTGTAACAGAAAGGCAAAATCCTTAACAGCTAACGGATCTCCACCGATTATCAGACTATTTTGCTCGACAAATTCTTTTATTGTCAAATCTTTTCTTGCACTTTCGGGGATTATCTCTGATATCCCTGTAACAGCACGGTTCTTAAACCGGTAGATTTCAGTTTTTCGTATTCCTTCGGTTGTTTTCTCTCCTATGTAATAGATACTGTCGTTAACAGCATATGAATATTTTGTACCCCTGAAAATTGCATTTAACAAATCAGAAAGTGTCACGTCCTGAACATTAACCGACGTCTTTCCTTCCGGTTCGTTTAGCAAGAAGTAGTTTAAGTGGCATTGCCGAAAAACCTCCTCAATCAGTTCTTTAAGGCCGATACCTGCCGTATTTGCTGTTATCTTAGTTCGGCTAACAACTTTAATAGCCGAAGAGCCCAGATTAGTCCCTGTCCGGTACTGGCGGGTGGCAGACGATGCTGAATTGTTAGCCGGTAGCTGGGATTGGTCTTTCAGGAGGTACCCTTCATTTACACCCGACACATCCAGGTTATTTGAAGCAGCAATAAGTTCAAGCAACGCAGGCAGAGCTACCTTTGAATAGAATCCCGACAACAGTTTCCCCCTTACCTCCGGAGCACAAACAACATTTATCCCGCTAAGTTCTGTCAGATACTTAGCAACAACCTGGGCAGAGTCGGCCTTCAGATCAACCGATAGCAACCCGCCTTCACCCTCTTTCTTTATTTTCGGAGGGCTGTACAGGAGTATTTTCTTTTCCTGGAAAGAAGTGATCTTAATAATTCTCCCTGAGAAAAGTAACTCAAGATTATACTCCCGGCACAGAAATAAGATTACGTCTTTTGCTGACACATCAGAAAAGCTGTAAGTGATTGTGCTTGTTACTGACTGGTCTATTACAAAATTGATCTGATTACTCATTCCGATACTCCTGATCACTTCAGGAAGCGGGGTTTTATTGAACGACAGATCAACACGCTGTGCAAGACCCGGAACAACCCGTTCGAGCGTATCAAGCGTTTCTTTATATTGGTCAACCCTCTCCTGCCCGTCCACAACAACCGGAAAAAGCAGTATAGAACATAAACATACAAAAGCAATGGCTTTGGTTAACTGATGTAAAAATACTTTATCCATAATATTCAGTCTCTCTTTACGATGATAACAATATAGGATAAACCTCTGAGGGACTGGTGATACCGTTCTTTACAAATTCGAACGACTGATCCTGAAGGCTCCTCATTTTTTGTGAACGAAGGTAGGCCGGCACCTCATTCTGACGGTACTTCATCCTCTCGGCTAATTCCTGGTCCATTTCTAAAAGTTCATAAATTGCGATTCTACCTTTATAACCTGTAAAATAACATTCAGGACAACCTGACGGTATATAAACATGCTGTGGCACATTGCCGGGTTTATAATGCGGAGGAATCATTGAATGATCAAATTCTACCTTAGTTTTACACACATTACATAACCGTCTGACAAGGCGTTGCGCCATTGACAAAATTAGTGTGTCGGCAAGGAGAAATGGCGGAACACCCATGTCAATCAACCTCGACACGGTCCCCCAGGCTGAATTCGTATGAATTGTTGATAACACCAGATGTCCGGTCAACGCCGCTCTTATTGCCATCTGTGCTGTTTCGGCATCACGAATCTCGCCAACCATTATAATATCGGGGTCCTGCCTGAGAAATGTCCTTAATGCTGTAGCAAAATTAAATCCGATTGATTCTTTGGCCTGTACCTGGTTGATCCCTTCGAGAGTGTATTCTACAGGATCCTCTATTGTCATTATATTGAAATCGGGGCTGTTCAACATTCTCAGAGTGGCATACAGGGTGGTAGTCTTCCCGCTTCCGGTCGGCCCGCTTACGAGTATTATACCGTAATCCCTTTGTAATGCCTCTTTGTATATTTCAATCTGTGCATCAGAGAACCCAAGCTCATTGATTGTTACCGTTTCGGTGCTGCCTCTTCTCAATAGCCTGAGTACGATCTTCTCACCAAAAACGCCCGGCAGAACCGACACCCTGATATCCAACCCGCTTAATTTTCCTGAGAAAGCAATTCGGCCGTCCTGTGGCAGACGTTTTTCGGCAATATCTAAGTTGGCTTTTATTTTTATTTTGTTTATCAACGATGGGAACTCCGTTGTACTTACTGTATAACGTTCCTGCAAATACCCGTCGAGCCGGAACCTTATCCTGGCAGATTCTTCATAACGTTCAAAATGAATATCGCTGGCACCCTGTTCCTCAGCTTCAAAAATAATCCGTTCAAGAAACTCATTTCCTGCAGCTCCGATCCCGGAAATTCCATTCGGTGTATTGCTCCTCCTGTAGTACATCGAAAGTGTACGGTTAATAACCTCAGAAGAATAGGGAATCACTTCAGCCCCTGTTCCTATCAGAACAGCGATCTCTTGTCTCACAGCCTTATTGTCAGCAGTCTCGTCAATAAAAACGCCTGTTTTACTATCGGCTGTTATGAACGGTATAATTTTATAGTGCCAGGCCTGACGTGAGGTTATTCGTTGCAGGGCTGTGGATTCAACCTTGATATACTCCTCTGCGTTTTTCATCTTAATAATGCATCGGAACAAGGTTGGAGAAAAGGGATTCTATACCTAAGGGGAACAGCCCGTACCGACTGCCAGCAACAATTACTGCTAGAAGGGCACATAAAGCACCTGCATAGGGAACAGTATGTGTTTTAACAAGCCTGAGCCCAGTTAATAATGTCCATAAAACAAGGATTATTATACCCGAGGCTATCAGGAAGAGTAAGAATCCAAATAAATCAAACGCAGGGCTAACTGCAAAAAGGGTAAACACGTCTCCTTTTCCAAAAAAAAGCTTTTCACCCGATGCCGAATGTTTCGATCTGAATTTCATGTAAATAAAAAGTCCTGCCAGTACAGTTCCTGTCACAACCGTATTCAAAAAAATTCTAACCAGAACCTGCCCAGCCGTCTCTTCTAGTATTAATTTTACAAATAAACTGATGAAAACGGCCACGACTGCCCAAACATTCACGGCGCGGTACTTGAGATCCTGCCAGAAGATAGCAATGGCGAAAAACACAAAAAAAATAACGGATACATTGACCATCAGTCTTTTACTGTTTCTTTTAAATTCTTGTCCTGATCTAATTCCCAAACATTATAGATACCGTCACGATCAAAATCAACAACAGAAGTAGCTCTTGCTTTAAACCCATTCTGAGAAAACTCAACTACCTCTATTAAATAATTAGCCTTTCCATTGTCCTTGACGGTCTTTTGCTGGTCAAAGCCCAACTCCTCGAAATCGTCAGTAAAAGTGGAATTTATATAAAAATAATTCATCTCTAACGTATGTAGATGGGTTAATTGCATCTGGGCTTCAGTAGTTTTAGCTTTAGTAATCAATGGCAAAAGACTAGGTAGGGCTAACAGGATTAAAATTCCAATAATGATAAGAACAACAAGCAACTCATTTAAAGTATATGCTTTCAACACAATTTTTGAAGAAGATAACAATGACCTGATTTTAGCCATAGTAAGCAAACAATTGATAAGTTTTTAACACAAAATGGAGGCACAAATATATAATAACTTTATGAAACTGGCACAACACTGCGGATTCGACATTCACAAAATTTTCGGGATAAATGAAGCTCTTCGACCAATTTAGCATTCAACCTAAAGCATTGCAATACCATAAACCTGACAATAAAGCAACCTATTTTATTCATTTACTACAATTTAAATCACAAAACCGTCAACAGTTGATGAATATCTTTTATCCATTTCCCATACTCGTATTTCGATACCAAATCAACGAAAATTCACACGACAATTTTTTCTAAACCTATCGGACACCAAAATAAAAGACTGAACAAAGATGAAAACTTTCATGGACTCAATCCCGGGAAATTTTTTATCGTGTGAACAAAACGAAGTTCTCGTCAGCAGGATAGAAAGGAACAAACAATGGTAACTGCAAAAGGGAGACCCTTCAAGAGAAATGAAGGCAAGAGCTCAATCCTCTCCAAAAAACTGAGAGTAATATCATGATAAAGCTATCGGGTTGATAAATATCTACTACTTATTATGTAGTATATTAGTAGAAAACTTAAAACAACGACTTTATCGGGCAAGATAACGGCCTGATTTGCATTTTTCTAACATCATCATCAACTTTTTTCAAAAGACAACATTTCTCGTACAGGCTGAAAACAATTAAATAGCAATTGATTATCAGACCCAAACGTCAATCCACTTGTATATGTATCTTGTTTATCAGGACAATCAAACATGCCATATCACCTAATATAACATCAAAATTAAAAAATACACCAGGCAACCTTTTCCATTTTTATAGTCTAAAGTACATAAGAAACAAATTTTAAAGAATCGCCATGAGAAAAGATTTTAACTTGAGTTTGAAGTTATTATTAATATGTGTCTTTTGTGTTGTTACAATAAACAACCTTTTATGTCAATCAACCTCAATAACAGAGTTAAAGAAAAAATTGAAGGAGATGGAAAGAGAAGCTTATGCCCGCCAATATAAACTAAATTGGCGCAGTCCAGCTCTTTTTTTAAGAAATAATACCAACGTAATGCCTAATATCGGATTTCCAGCATCTTCTACAGACTTTTTTTCCGGTACTGAAAACACTACTATTCCCGTTACTTCCTTATATTGTAAATCGTTTTCACTTCCGATTACTATCAATTATACTGCAACAGGAATTAGAACCGACGAATTAGCATCTTCAATTGGTCTTGGATGGAATTTAAACGCTGGTGGATGCATAACACGACAAGTTAAGAATATTCCCGATGATGCTTATAGCGATAATGACCAAATTGGTTGGTTATATTCTGATCCTACAGGATTAACCAACCAAAGCAGTTTGTTTAATAATCAAGCCTATACTGCAGGTCAAAAAACCCAATTGTTTTCCTCTCCCTCCTTTTATGACCAAAAGCAACTCATCATATCAGACTTAGCTGGTAGTGTATGGTCAGCAGCGGGTTCAGTAGGTGAAGATACTGAGCCAGATATTTATATGATTAATACACCATTTTTCAGTGGTGCTTTCATTTTTAATCCTGCCATTGAAACCAACCAACCCGGTTGGATCCAGTTTTTATCACCAAACCAAATTAAAGTTGAATGCCTCTTTGGTTCTCCTGGCTCTGTGTCAGGAGTAACCTCAGGAGCTCCAATTGAAGGATTTATAGTAACAGATATTGAAGGAAACAAATATGA
The DNA here is from genome assembly GCA_028689615.1 of Bacteroidales bacterium. GTDB lineage: Bacteria > Bacteroidota > Bacteroidia > Bacteroidales > TTA-H9 > GWE2-42-24. Next base: position 30,657 of record JAQVCV010000014.1, read on the forward strand.
ATTTTTTCAAAAAGAAACCATTTCTTCCTACTATGATAATGATGGCAGCAATCTTTCATCATTCACAGGTACGATGTTTGCCTCTGGGTTGTATTCCGAAGAAACATATACAAGATCTTGGTTTTTAACAAAAATCACAACCATTATGAACGAAGTTATTAATCTGGAATACGACCATGAGCAGTATCGTCCTGATTATGCTGAGTCAAACCATAAAAATCTTAACCAATCTTTATCTCTAAAAAGAATACTCTTGCGCTATGATTATGATTTTTCGATTATTACTACACCTAGAATCAAAAGAATAATTGGAGACGACTGCGAAATAACTTTTCTTTCTGATCCTCTCCTTCGTGAAGATATTAATTGTTTCTCTTCAAATACAACCTGTTGCATTTTCCCATTCCCAGCAAAGAGAATTACCAGAATACAAACATTCAGGAAAAAGCAAGCAGAAAAACTTCTTTTAAGCGAAGTTGAATTTTTTAGTCATTATGCCGAATCAGAAAACTTCGCAACATTTCTGAATTATCCAAATGCCAACAAGAGGCTGGTGTTAGACAGTCTTAGTTACAGTGCCCCAATACATGACATTGGCCGGATGGTTACTCCCTATAAATTTGAATACTACAATGTTAACGGCCAACCTGAGGGTTCATTAATCTGCAACCGAATGACCTATGCCAAGGATTTTGCTGGGTTTTACAACCGAAAGAACAACACAAAGCTGGTTCCTCATGTTTATGTTTATGACGGCGAAGAAAATAGTGAATTCGGCGGGTCGGATCACTTCAGACTGTTTCCTTCGATAAATGGAACTTTAATAGCAGAAGAGAATGAAGGAGCCGATATCAGTTGCGATACGGTGAGCCAGAAAATGGGGCTACTAAAAACCGTTATCAATCCAGATGGCAGCCGTGTTGATTATGATTATGGATCACATGAGTTTATAATGTATGCCAACGAACCAGTCATCACTGGTGGTGGTATCAGAATCAGAAAAAAGACCCTAACTACTGCAAATTCTGTTTCCAGTACCTTTTATAAATATTATGGCGGGCACACCGCAAACAAAATGCACGCAGGATATTTTGACCCAAAATTTAGCTACTGTCAAACAACTCCTTACTACACTAACAAACAACAACGTCTGCAATATGGTTATGTTGTAAATGACTATGGCATTGACTTTGGTGGCGTTACCTACGATTCGGTAGAGGTTTACTACGATTCGGGCAACAAAGGAAAAACCGTATATGTGTTTAACAACACTCCCAATTCCCTTGAGCCAGATTTATCCACGAACTTATCAGGTTGTAGCTCCTATTCCACCGCCTTCGAAATGCCCCATGTCGAACTCTATAGTATGGGCAAAATGGATGCCCAGAATAATTTTATATCATCAGCTCAAGCTGGCATGACTCCCGAACTCGATCTTTCATACAATGGCTATCCCTACCCCGATATTCAGAAGATTCCAGGATTCAAAGGGGCTTTACTCAAACAACGGGAATACATCAAAAAAAACGAGCAATATGTTATCAGGAATAATCAGTCTTTTTCCTATGAACTCACTCCCTTATGTACCAATTTCAATATCACACCTATAACAGCTCTCAAGATCGGCTACCTCAAAAACAATGCAGGTAGTACCTGTAACGGGGTAAACAGCGATAATATTTTTGCTGTGGGTGTTTATAAAGTTGTTCCAAAAACAACCTATTCTCTTACCGGTAGTGTGGTTACCTATTATGATGATCAGGGACAAGGTATCAGTTCTGAATCATACTATAGATACAATACCCAAAACCAACTTACCGGAACAGCCGTGGTAAAAAAGGATGAACCAGCAACTATAACCTATACCACCTATGTAGCTGACTGCTATTTACCGAATGTTACTTATTCGCCTTCTCCCTCCGGAACTCAAAGCGTACTGATCAACCAACTTGTAGAACAAAACCAATGCAACATTCCTCTTGAATCAATTAGCATGAAGACTATTTCTCCCGTGGCCCTCGGCACAAATCCCTTCACAATTGCCTCTTCAAACCTCAGGGTGGTTTCGGCCGGGCGAACCCTCTGGAAAACGGTTTCGAATGGCACAGCCTCCGCGATTGTACCGCAGAGCACCGAGGCTCTTTATTTCGATGAGTCGTTGCCCTACATGGCTTCAGGTGGTTTTTTCCCCTTGTATCGCAACACCTCCACCAACGAGGTGGTTTTCGACTCCCGTTATGCTACCACCGATCCCCTGCTCAAAACAACGATAGCTTACCTTACCTACGATTCCCGCTTCAGAGTAACAGAAACCATTAGCAGTAATGGCATTACCGCTGTATCGAGAACAACCGATGCCGATGGCCTTTGTTCTTCTACTGTGACAGCATCGAATGCTTCCAGTGGGGAGGTCATATACAAAAGCTTTGAGACCGACGGGGAACGAAATGATCCCCCTTATTATTCAGTATTAGGAAGTACTACCCGTACTTCATCCGATGTGTTTGCCGGGAAATATGCCCTGCAATTAGCTGTAAATACAAATTTGTACCTGACGATCGTTCCTCAACCGCGCCATGCCGGGTATACCTGCCTCACCTGGGTCAAATCTGATGCGAGTGTTACGGTTGAAGCCACTTTTTATAATGGGACCTCAACCATCAGCCAAACGTCCAAAGTCTTTACCCCGCCTGCTGCAGGCGGGTGGTTCCCCGTGAAACTCGTATTGGGGCCCGACCAGTCAACCTCGCTCCCTTACAATAAAATAACATTCCGCATATCGTCCGCTTCAACCTCACCCTGGTTAGCCGACGAAGTGAGGGTATTCCCTACCGACGCAAACCCTGTTTTCAGCACGTTCAATTCACTGGGTATGGCTGTTACATCGTCCGATGCCAACAACAACTATGTCCGGCCATATTATGACGGTTCAGGCAGCCTGATCTACCAAAAGGATACCTATGGCAACATAACCCAGTACAATGAATCGCAGAACGGAAACCCGGCCCTGTTTGTGGTGGTCGAAAACGGGGAGGCCGATGGCACTTACAGCATCAACGAGCCCCTGCAGGTAGTATGCAATTCGTCGGGGCTTCCGGCCCGTGACTTCAGGCTCTACCTCAACGGGTCAGCCACCCCGGTGAGCCAGAATACCACCGGGCTGTTCAGCAATCTCAGTTTTGCGTCGGCCGGAACCAACACCCTGAAAGTGGAGGTGGTGATCAACGACCAGCCATACAGCTATTCTAAAACAATCAAAATCCAGTAATTACAACTAAAAATATCCTGATCATGAAATCATATTATTTCATCCTGAGATTGCTGGCCGTGGCGGCTTTCTTCGGCCTCCGGTCTTCTTTTGCCCAACAGGATTATTCAAAGACCATTGCACCCCGTGTCGAAACAAAAGAACTCACCGACCTGTTCGACCTCAGCGAAGGAAAAAAGGCTGAAGCAGTCAGTTTCTATACCAACGGGATGCTTACCCAACAGGTTGTCCCCAATTTCTCACCTTCAGGCAAGGCACTCGTGGCCCCGGTTCAGTACAACGCCAATGGTGATGTTACCAGGAGCTACCTCCCCTTTACCTCAACCTTTAAAGACGAACCTGTGGCCGATGCTGTCGCAACGCAGGCCAATTACTATCTCACCCAGCCCAAAATAGCCCATTCGGGATATGCCTATTCCGATGTTACACTCGAAGGCTCGACCAGCGGAAGGGTTCTGGAGTCGTCGGCCCCGGGTTACAACTGGCGCATGGCTTCCCACAACACATCCGAATCGGCTGTGTTTTGTAACGAGGCCAACCAGGTCGTCCGCTGGACTCTCTCAGGCGACAATGCTGTAAAAAGCGGGTATTACGATGCCAATACACTTTCGATGACCAGGGTTACAGACCCGAACCGTTCGAAAAACCATTCAGCCGAAGGCCGGATTTATTACAACCAGAACGGACTGCTGGTGATGAAAAGTGCCCATGCCAATGCCGGAGAGCTGTTTACCTACTATGTTTACGACCAGATGAACCGCCTGCGTATGGTCATTCCTCCCAAGGCTGTGCAGGAGATGAACGACAATGGGTATACCTCTACAGCTCAGCTCACCTCCGAACTGGTTTTTACTTTTAAGTACGATGCACAGGGCAGGCTTATCGAAAAAAAGGTGCCCGGAAAACAGGCTGAATATATGGTGTATAACCGGATGAACCAACTGGTACTGATGCAGGATGGTGAACAACGCCGCGATAACGCCTGTAAATGGACCTTCGTGAAATATGACACCCGGGGTCGGGTGGTGAAAACCGGAATAAAAACCATCACCGGACAGACCCTGGCCGATATCCGCACGGCAGCCATGGCATCCACGCTCAACGATGAACTCCTCGTCGGCCAGACGGGCAGCTACTCCTACACCAACCAGGCATTCCCTGTTGAGGACGCTTCCACGACCATTCTCATGCAGAAGTTCTATGACACCTATATTGACGACACCCTAACCGGCCGTTATGCTTTCAAACAGATTACCGGTTTCGATGCAAGGCCGTCGTACCGCCTCAACGGCGCCCTCACGGCTATCCTCGATGCCACGCCCGGTGAACTCAATTTACAGGGTGGCTTCCTGAAAACTGTTTTTTACTACGACCATTACGGCCGTGCTATACAGACCATTGCCCTGAATCACCTGGGCGGTGTGGATGTGGCAACGTATGAGTACGATTACAGCGGCAGGCTTACAAAGTCAACCATGATCTACAACTACGAAGCCAATGCCTCACTGCAAAGCCTTACCATAAAAGATGTATATATTTACAATACGGCCGACAACAGGCTGAACCGCATCTACCGCCAGCTCGACAGCCAGCCGGGATTCATCTTCAAGTCGTTTGTTTACAACGAACTCGGCCAGTTAGTGCGTGAGAATGTGCATTCTTCCAACAACGGCACCACCTACCTTCAGTCGGTTGACTACAGCTACAACATCAGGGGGTGGCTCCAGAAGGTGAACTCGGCCGACTTGTCGAACGAGACCATTTTCACCAGAGAAGAGACGACATTCAATCCCCTTGACGCTGTTACACAGCTTATTTTCGATACCGTGAGTTTCACCGTAACCCACTACGACGACAACCCCGACAAACGGTACATTGAATTGGCCATCAACGACCGAAAGCATTTTACCGTGACCGATGTGAACAACCCTTCCAATACACAGAGCGTTGAGCAGCCCGATGCCATCAGCATCAACTTTGCCGAGAGTGATCCCAGCCTAGCAGACACCTATAACCACCTGTTACCTGCTGCTAACCTTACTTTTACCATTCCTCTTGATGGGTTCTCCATTGACCAAAATTCCGACCTGACCGAATGGGCCGACTCCCTGGCAAACCTCATCACCAGCAGGCTGGTGAGCATCTATCACATCACCAACACCACGCTGCTGGCCGAACTTACAGCCCAGACGCAGCAGTTTCTCTCCTCCAAACTATCGACCACTTATTTTAACCCCGACCAGTCTGACCTGTTCGGCTACGAACTGTATTACGATCAGGGTGCTTTTGGCGGGGCAGCCCAATACGACGGAAAGATAGCAGCTGTGAAGTGGCAGAGCAAGTCGCTGGGCGGAGGGATGCGTGCCTCGGGTTATGCCTACGACGATTACGGGCGGTTTGTCTCCAACACCTATTCCCGTTATTCGGGTGGCTCGTGGAACAGCGACATAAACCGTTACCGCGAGTACAACATACAGTATGATGCCAACGGCAACATCACGCAACTGACGCGCGATGGCGCCCGACAACAGGTGAGCAGCAACTGGCAGTACGGAAGTATTGACGACTTGCGTTACACCTACAATGGAAATCAACTTACGGCTGTGAACGATAACCTAAAAACCGCCACCCAACCCGATAATATTGACTTCCACGACGGCAACTCCACCGGTTCCAACGAATATGCCTACGATTTCAATGGCAACCTGGTTCGCGACGATAACCGCGGAATCACGCTTATCACCTATAACCATCTAAACCAGCCCTCTGAGATTTATTTTGGCTCAACCCGCAAGATAGTCTATCTTTACAGTGCCTTAGGCCAAAAATTAGTTAAGCAGATAGTTGTGAATAACACGGTGACTCAACGAACTGATTACATCAACGGAATGGAGGTTACCCCCTCCACGCTTTCAACTGTTGTACAGACAGGTGGCGGCCGTTTTGTGAAGCTGACCGGCGGCTCCTGGGAACCACAGTATTGTTACACCGACCACCGAGGCGACATCCGCGTGGTTTACCGCGCAAATCCCACCACAGGCACTGCCGAAGTGGTTCAGGAAGATCACCTCACGCCCTTTGGAGTGCAGATGGTTGGGATGGGCCGCACCAACTGGCCCGAGAATCAATACCGTTACCAGGGCAAAGAACTCAACACCACCGGCTTCGACACCAACGGCGACAACATTACAGATTCGCGCCTCTACCAGTACGATTTTGGTGCCCGCCAGTACGACCCGCTCATCGGGCGGTGGCATTCGGCAGACCCTATGATGCAGTACGTGTCGCCCTACATGGCGATGGGAAATGATTGGATAAATGTTATTGATCCTTTTGGATTGGAGGGAGAACCTTGGTGGAAACGTTTTTTAAATAAAATTCTTGATTTTCTGGGAGGTGGAGATGAAGGAAACTCCAGTACAACAGTAAAAACAGACAGAGCAAAACAAATCAGCTATGATCCCGAACAATATATCGCTTATGGAATTAGCCTTGATGTATGTGAGGTTTTTGCTACACCAGCAGCCGGACACTCAAGCGGTGGTTATCTTCCCACGGGAGAAGTCTTTTGGGGAAATAATTTTGGAAGTATCAGTGTACCTGCTTCATTTGATAATGACAATAGCGAAGATTCCTATCAAGCCGATGTTATTAATCCCATACACTCTATACAAGCTCGCCATATACCACAAAATGGATATCATGCTGAAATATCTACTACAACTATTAATTCCCATCCAACATCAGATATGACTGTTACATCACCAGGCTCACTAGCCCAAGGACAAGGGGGTAGTGATATAGCCCAATTGTTTGGAAAGTATAATGCGGGGTATATTGCAGATGCAAATTCCAATCAGCTATTTCCAAATCAAACATATGATAGGGATAAAGTTGTGACTAGGTATCTGGTTGAAGGTGTAGGTGTTTGGATTTTGGGAATGGTAAATACAGGGCTAAGTGCAGTTTCAGGAGGATTAGCGGTGTCAATTCAAGGCCAAGAGCATATTCTACGGATGAAGGCCGAGAATTATTTGCAAAATGGACAAGGATTGGGAATATATGTAATAAATGTTAGTGCACCTGGAGCCTTCCCAAGAGCAATGCTATTTAACGCCGTCGATGGTTCTTCAATTGGTTGGCATCACGCTACTGTGCAAGGAGCACCAACAATGCCTTATCATATTTATTTAAAACTCCTTAAAGAACTCAATACAATTCGTTAGTTATGAATATTTTAAGAGAAACAAAGGGATATAAGATTGGTTATTTGAGTATAACAATACTTCTTTCTGCTTTCGTTGTGTATCTATACACAATAAGTAAAATAAAAGATGTGGAGATTAATTATATCTATTTCTTTATTTACTTGGTTGTTGTATTTTTTGCAAATGTCATCAGAAGAATTATTGTTGATGTAGTGTCACTATTATACTTATTGTTTTTTATAGTGTATTACTTCCTGTAGGCAAACAAAAGCCCGGCAAGTCCGGACTTTTTAACAGTTCTTTGAACGTTGCCTCAGTACAAGTGGGTACGTGTCCAAATTGTTTAGACCCATCAACTGTTGGACAGAATTTATTAGGACTATCTTATCCCGGAGGAAATAATCCAAGAACCTATGCTGGTGACTATTCTTATTCTTATGTGCCTTTGCTATTATCAGAATATCCTGCAATCGGGCATGTGTCTTCTCCTGAATTAGCTCGACAAAAAAACCAAGTAACCGGTAGAAGAAAAAGAAAGAAACCGGAGACTGTATTTCGGTTGAATCCAAAAAATCGTCTATCTTTACAGTGCCTTCGTCCGGAAATTATTTAAACCCTGCAAATTAACCCACAAGAATCAGATTGTTAACAACTTGTCGAAAATTCATTTTTGTCAAAGTGCATGAATAATAGTAATTTTAGCCTATTAATCGTGCACCTATGATCAAGAAAACGAACATAAAGCAACAGAAGCCTATGGAATTTGCCAGCGGTTTGTCAGCACTGCGACTTGCAGCAGATCGTGTTTTTGCAATCCAGGAAGACAGAGCGCCCTTGGTAACAAGGCCTGCCCCCAACACAAGCCGCTCATTCCCCTACCCCAAAAACTTGTCGATAATCCTGTACAAATCGTCTTTCTTAACAGGTTTCGACACATAGTCGTCGCACCCGGCTTCGAGCGAGCGTTGCTTGTCGGCCGGGAAAGCATGTGCCGTGAGTGCCACCACGGGTATGTGGGCAGTGCTTGGATTCTGCTTTATCATGCGGGTGATGTCGAGGCCATTGGCGCTCTCCTTGAGCGATATGTCCATCAACACCAGAGCCACGTCCTCGTTGCGAAGCACTTCAAAGGCTTCCTTGTCGGTGGCAACAATCACGGGGTTGTACGCTTTTTGAAGCACAACTTCCATATAATACTGGCTGGAAGCATCGTCTTCAACAACCAAAACTACTGGTGATTTTTTCATTTCATTTGTATTTTTATTGATCTCTTTCGTGGTGGGTTGGGTATTGGGCGAGGTATTTAAAAAAGTAACCGTAAACACCGACCCTTCACCCTTTTTGCTTTTTACGGTTATGTTGGCGTTGTTATACTCAAGAAGCTTCCGGGTGAGCGAAAGTCCAAGCCCCAGCCCTTCATAGGCGCGGTCGGGTCCGGTATCTTCCTGGGTATAGGGTGTGAAAAGCTTTTGCTGAAATTCATCGGTCATTCCAATTCCGGTGTCGGCCACATCCATGTTCAGATGTTCCCCGTTGCAATAGATCGACACCTTCACCTCACCCTGGTGGGTGTATTTCAGCGCATTATCAAGCAGGTTGTCGATGGCAATTTTCAAACTGTATTCGTCGCCTTCAAAGCTGGTGTTGGGGCATCTGGCCTCAAGCAACAAGTTGATGCGGCGCAGTTGAGCGGCTTGCAAATAATCGGCTATTTGCGATTCTACCATTTTTTGCAAGTCGATGGTTTGTTTTATAGTGGGATACTCACCGGTTTGGGTTCTCGAATAATTCAGAATCAAATCCATGCTTCGCATCAGGCGCAATCCGGCAGTGTTGATCGATTGAACGAACTTCTCCACCCTGTGGCCGGGTGCTTCCGAAAACTGATCGAGCAACAGATCGCTAAATCCCAGCAGGGCATTGAGTGGCGTCCTGATTTCGTGCGAGATGTTGGCAATAAAAGCATCTTTGAGTTTGTTGGCAGCCTGGGCTTCGTCGCGGGCTTGTCGCACTTCAAGTGCTGCCTGTTGCATCTGTGTGATGTCGTCGAAGGTGGTAAATACAAACCTGGGTTGCCTGCTGTTCTCGTCAAAAATGGGTACAGCATTGATGTTGATCCAACGTCGTTCATGGGTGGTTTGGTTCACGATTCCCATAATCACGTTTTCAACTTTTTGTCCTGTGTGTAAGGCTACCATAGCGGGGTGTTCGTTGCCGGGGAATGGAGTTTCATCTTCATGCACCGCCAGCCACGAAGGGTCGGTTGATGCTTTCCCCATGATGGAGTTGGTGTCCAAACCCAGTATCTTCACCGCGGCGGGATTGGCTGCCACGATGGCACCAGAAATATCTTGAAAAACAACGCCCTGAGCCATGGACTCGAAAAGCAGCCTGAACTTTTTCTCGCTCTCATCAATCCTTTTCTGCACTTCGTGCTGCTCGGTGATGTCAACAATGAAACCCTCCAAAGCAACCAGTTCGTCGCGGAAGTTGTAAACCCCCTGCCCTTGTTCCCACACCCATTTCACTTCTCCTGTGGCAGTTTGGATCTGGTAGGTATCGGTGAATACTTCTCTGCGACACAACACCCCTTGCCATTTTTCCCATAAATATTGCTGGTATTGGGGCAGTATAAGTTGGTTGTACGATACATAAGCGTTCCCCAGCAAAGCCTCGGGTTCGTAGCCTGTGAGCTTGTAACATCCTGCACTCACAAATTCCATGGTCCACTCGGGGTCGTTGGTGCAACGGTAAGCCATGCCTGGCAAATTGTTCATCAAAGTCTGGAGGCGGCGTTGGCTCTCCTTGAGCGCCCGTTCGGTCTCTTTTCGTTGAGCCATTTCCTTTTTTCTCCCCAGCCTGGCCGTAAAAATGGGGCCAAGGTGCGCGGCCACTGCTACCAACAAATCAAGATCGTTGTGGGTAAACGGGGAAGGCTTGTTGGCAAGGTGCAGAAGTCCCACCAAATCGCCTTTGAAGAGGATTGGGGCCATAAGCGACCTGATTACTTCGGGATGCCCCTCTGGAACATTGAAACCATCTTCCTGAATAAAGGGCTTCTGCTGCCGTAAGGCCCTGCCCCAGATTCCACGCCAATCGCTTTTCGGAAAACGCCACGAAACCTGAGGAAGTTGCCCCTGGGTTCCGGGTGTTGTATAAACGGTATCTATCTCGAACACATCGCTCCCCTTTTCAATGAATCCCAAAAGGTTGAGGTTGGTTTGAAAGGTATCGGACAGCACTTTTAAAACCTCCTGATGAATCATCTCGTCGTCGGCTGTAAGGAAACACTGATCGAGCTGATTCTTCAACCGCAACTCCTTTTCTGTCTGACTCAGATGAAGCAGTTGGGTCATTCTTCGGGTGATGTCGTGGGTGCGGCTGGTTACCCCAACCGTGTGGCCGTTTTCGATTATGGGATGAAACGTGGTTTCGTAGTAATGCAACCCATCGTCGAGCTGATAGGTGTGCTGAACCTGAACTTCTTCGCCCGTCAGTGCCTGCTCAAATGCAGGCTTCAACAATCGGGTGGTTTCGGGATGAATTATCGAAAAAACCGATTGCCCAACCACAGGATTCACACCGTGCATAGCCTGGCACCACCTTACAAACACTTTGTTAAACACCAGCAAGCAACTCTGGTTGTCGATCACAAGAAGCAAATCGTTGGTTATGTTGAACACCGATTCGATGCAGGACTGTTGAATTTTCAGTTGTTGATTTGATTTCAGAGCCTCCTTCCTCAGTTTGGCAATCTTAACGAGCTTCGCAAGTGTTATGGGCAGGTGAATCAGATGCTCCATCAACACGTATTCCGCCGCGCCACGCCGAACCACTTCGGCAGCTTCTTCTTCGTGGTTGGAGTGGGTAACCACCAACAAAGGAGGCAACCCCGTCAATCCCTCCCACAGCAACAGTATGGCATTTGCATCGAGAATGCCTTCATCCAAACCTGCTACGACTACCACGGCATCCGACTCCAAAACAGCAGCCGACAATTCGCCAGGCGTTGACACGACACGCAATTCGCGAATTTTTACTTCCGAGGTTTCCAACACTTCCCTCAACAACCCGGTGTCGTGAGCGTTGAGACAGGAAACCACCAACAAACCGTCAGTCTTTTTCATAAAACAATAAATAAGATATCAACCCATTTTGTTTTTTCCCAGGGTAAAGATAACTCAAATTTAAGGCATTTCAATATTTGCAAACTCCTTAAGGGTGACTTGATGTTTCTTTATGGTTGTTCCTCTTTTCCCTACATCGGGTTGATTGCTGTTCCTCACAGGTTTTTGCCCGTTGTCTTTTGTTGTTGAAACGATCGGATCCGGTTGCCCGTGCCTCCCCCATTCCCCAAAAGGCAACCACTGCATCAACCCGATGAGATAGCAAAGTGCCGGCTTGCTCTCAGAAAAAATTTATCGCGTGGGCTAACAATTTTCCTTTTATTTCGTCGTATGAATCAAAAAATATCTATTCTGCTATGCATGCAAAGTTAACCCTGGCACTGGCATCGGTGCTGTTGTTTACAAACATCCTGTCAGTCACAGCCCAGACCGGCGAAACCCTGCAGGTTCAGCCGTTCGATAAGGTGGAAGTGAGCGGTAAGTTCGAGATCGAATTCCGGCAGTGCGACCGCGAATCGGTGACGCTGATTTCGGGCAAAACCGACCCCGAAAAAATTGTAACCGAGGTCCGTGGCCGCACCCTCGATCTCAGGATCAAAAGAGACCTCCCGTTTGCCAACGACGATCCCCCCATTCGCGCGGTGGTGTGCTACAAGAGCCTGAGGCATGTTGAAGCCTCCAACAATGCTGAACTCACTTTCCGCGAAGCAATTGCCGGCGACTACCTTTTTTTGAAAGCCCGCAGCGGTGGTTCCTTATCGCTAAAAGCTGACGTCACAACCCTTGAAGTTACGGCCACGCAAGGCGGGACTTTAGAATTGCAAGGCAAAAGCCGCCTTTTCGAAGCCAAAGCCAACACGGGTGGCCTTGTTAAAGCCTTCGGGCTGCATGCCTCCGATTGCCTGGTTACAGCCAACACGGGCGGTAAAGTTCAGGTGACAGTTTCCAACAAACTCGAAGCCAAGGCCGGCACCGGTGGTGAAATTGAATATGCCGGCAACCCCGACTCCGTAGCAATCACCGAAAGCCTGGGCGGTGAGGTGAACAAACGGTAGGTTTGCTGCCGGCCAAACCAGATAAATTTGCATCTTTGCGTCGTGGGGCTTCCTTTTCACACCCCCCCCGACGTTTTTTTATGACACATTACGATGTTGTGGTTATAGGAGCAGGCCCTGCAGGGATAACAAGCGCCATGGTGCTTGCCTCAAATGGGTTGAAAACTGCATTGATCGAAAAAAACAGCCAGCCCGGAGGCAAAACCTGCGGCGACGGTCTAACCCCCGACGTTTTTCGCCAGTTGCAAAAAATCGATCCGCTTCTGGCTGAGAAAGTTTGTAGATCAACCGATCTCAACACGTACAAGAATTTGTTGCTGCAAGCTCCAAACGGGAAGCAGGTGGTGGTAAACATCCCCGCTTCCGCCCCTTTTCCCGGTATGGCCGGGATGCGCCGAAGCCACTTCGATCGGTTGCTGTTCAACCATTTACTCAACAACCACCCCGTTTCACTTCACATGGATTGCCGCGTGAACAGCCTCGTTGTTGGCGACACCGCGGTAACACTGCACACCTCGTCAGGCTCAGTTTCAGCCTCGCTGGTGGTTGGTGCCGATGGCGCTAACTCCGTGGCAGCCCGATTCCTTCCGGCATCAAAAACCCCACAACCGGAGAAAGCTTTTGCAATAAGGGGTTATTACCAATTCAACGATCCTGTTCGGGCGGCAACAGATACGCCTGTTGTGGTGTTCGACAAAAGCCTCCTGCCCGGTTACCTCTGGATATTCCCCCTCAACGATGGCTGGGCCAACATCGGGCTGGGGATCGACAGCCACCACATGGCAAAAAACAACGTTAATCTTAAAGCCATCCTCAACAAGGTTCTTCCCCGGGTTGTTGAATCACTTCCTTACGGACAGCTATCTAACCAACCCACAATCAGGGGCCACTTTATACCCTTGGGCCGTGCCGGAAACCCGATCAGCGGTAAACGAATTCTGTTAGCCGGCGATGCAGCATCCCTGGCCCATCCCCTCACCGGCGAGGGGATAGGCAATGCCATCAGGAGCGGGCGTCTGGCAGCGGCACAAGCCATCAGTTGCTTCAGGCAAAACAAATTCGATGCTGCCTTCAACCGCCAATACGATCACGAAATCTACCGCATTACTGCCGGCGAATTCCGCAATTTCAGAGTGTTGCAATCTGTTTTCCGGTTTTCTGCAGCCCTCAACTTCCTGGCAGCAGCAGCCTCTCCTGCCCTCATCAACCGTCTTACGGACCCAGAGCGGATTGCCTCGCTGCAAAACAAGAGATTTCTTTTACCCAAATTGCTTTGGGAGATGGCCTTCCACCGTTGAATTGAATCAAAAGGAGGGTGTTACCGTGATTTGAAGGTTTTTTTACCAGAATCTGAAAATTGAATATTCAAATTGCTATGGTATAATAAACAGTTGTATATTTGTCTTCACTATCAGCCTGAAACTGTTCAGCTGTTTGTAAAACAGGTCGAAAACCCTTTACTTACCGTGCATCCATTTGTATTCATTTAATTTATAATCTATTTCAACCATTATGTTATTCGTTAAAAGAGTTTTTTTGGCTGTGTTAGTCATAGCTGCGGTTCAATCTGCCAACGCCCAGTTGCTGCCCGATTCCGTTGCGAGAGTTCTCGACAGCATCGAAAACAGTTTTACTTTTCGCACTGGCTCCATTGTTTTACCGGCTGGAAACGGGGTTCTGAATGTTCCCGCCGGTTTCAGGTATCTCGATCGCGATCAAAGCATATACCTGCTCACCTCGCTTTGGGGCAATCCTCCCGACAGCTCGTCGCTTGGAATGCTGGTACCCGAGGGCATCAAACTGCTCGCCGACGACAGTTGGGTTTTCGACATAAACTTCGAGGAAATCGGCTACGTTGACGACGACGAAGCCGAAGATGTTGACTACGATCAACTGCTGGCCGACATCCAAAAAGATGCCCGCGACGCGAACGGCGAAAGGGTGGCCAACGGATATCTACCCGTTGAAATTGTGGGTTGGGCTGTAGCCCCTTTTTACAACAACCACAAAAAAGTTCTTCATTGGGCCAAAGAGATCAGGTTTGGCGATGATTCAGCCACCGTGCTCAACTACAACCTCAGAATACTTGGCCGCAAGGGGGTGTATGTGTTGAATGCCATTGCTTCAATGGAACAGTTGCCTCTGGTACAATCGAATCTGGGGCAGGTGGTCAACAGCATCGAATTCGGACCGGGAAGCCGTTATGCCGATTTCGATCCCGAAATTGATCAGGTTGCGGCCTGGACCATTGGGGGTTTGGTGGCAGGAAAAGTGCTAACCAAAGTTGGCTTTTTCGCGGTTTTGTTAAAATTCTGGAAGTTGATTGCAATTGGACTGGCCGGAGTGGGTGGAGGAGTGTTTAAATACCTGAGGCGCAAAAAGGACAACAACGATCAACTTCCTGCGCAAAACAGTTAATCAACTCTTCCACGCAGTTCAAACAAGCCCCTCCTGACTTCGACATATTTTCAATCATAACTGTATAATACTCTCATAAACAATTATTTGTCAATTGAAATTTTTTCAATCGGGTGTCTTGGCATACTATCAATCCAGAAACTTCTTTTCATTAGTATTGGAATAAGCTTCTACTTTCTTTGCCCAATCGGGCGCAAAGAAAGTAGCAAAGAAACGCCCTCTTAATCCGCTCAGATATTTTTGCCAGAATTCTAAGAAATGACCTCCGTTGCGCAACCCGAGCCGTTCGGGCAATTCGCGACAGACCCCTTTTCTGGATGCCTGTGCCCTCACTCGCGGGTTGCTTAGGCCACCCCTTATTCCTAATGGCTGGTTGACTTCGGCCATTTCAAGAATTCTATGGCAAAAATCTCTGACGCTCCAAGCAAAGTTAAACGTGACTGCTTTGGGGTGGCCACAAGTCCTAAATGACTCAACAATAGACATATTGCCTTTATATATTATTGATAGCGGATTTGGGTGTCCCTATGTCAAAGTCAGGAAAATTCTGGAAGTTGATTGCAATTGGACTGGCCGGAGTGGGTGGAGGAGTGTTTAAATACCTGAGGCGCAAAAAGGACAACAACGATCAACTTCCTGCGCAAAACAGTTAATCAACTCTTCCACGCAGTTCAAACAAGCCCCTGATCAGGTTGCTGTACTTCTCGTTCACGGCGCGACGCCGCAGCTTGAGCGATGGGGTAAGTTCGCCCGTGTCAACACCCCATTCATCAGCAACAAAGGCCCATTGGGCAATATTTTCGGCTTCTTTGGGACTTTGACCAAAGCGGAGCATCTCGTTTTCGAGTTGTGACGCCACTTTGGGCATCTGCAGCAAATCGTGGTCCGACTGCGGGGCAGCCAGATGGTGATCGGCGCACCACTCTCTGATGTATTCAAAATTGGGTGCTACCACAGCAGCCAGATAATTGCAATGCTCGCCCACAACCATGGCATTGGCAATAAAAAACGATTGCTTCAACCGGTTCTCAAGCACCTCGGGATACACATACACCCCCGAAGCTACCTTAAAAATCTCTTTCAGCCGGCCGGTGATCCTTAAAAAGCCATCCTGATCCATTTCGGCTTTGTCGCCCGTGTGAAGCCAACCTTCCTTGTCGATTGTAGCAGCGGTAAGTTCAGGGTGTTTGTAATAGCCTTGCATCACGTTGGGACCTTTTACCAGCAATTCCCCCTCGCCAGAGATGCTTACCAGCAGATCGGCAATGGGTTTCCCGATGGTTCCTGCCCTGAAGTCGTCTTCGGTATTGTAAGCCACCAGCGGCGAAGCTTCCGTAAGCCCGTAACCCTCGTAAACCGGTATGCCGGCAGCCCAAAAAATGCGCAAAAGGTGGGGCTGAACCTTGGCACCGCCACAAATTATCTTCTTCATGTTGCCGCCCAGTGCGTCCTGCCATTTTCTGAACACCAGCCTGCGCGTAACAGCCAATTGCCAGTTGTACCACCATCCCTGGTTTTCGCCATGCCTGAATTGGTTGCCCACGGCCAGACTCCAATTGAAAATGACCCTTTGCAAACCATGCATCTTCATCCCCTTCTTGAGGATTCCCGCGTAAACCCGCTCCAACAAAAGGGGAACGGTAACGAGTATCTGCGGTTTCACTTCCCTGAAATTTGCAAGGATGTTGTTCACGCTATCGGTGTAATACACCTTCAGCCCGATGTATTGGCAGATATAGTTCACCATTCTTTCGTAGGAATGCGACAGGGGAAGGTAACTCAGAATGGTTTCGTAAGGTCTGAGCCTGATGGTAAAGGCAGCTACCAACACGTTCGAGAGGTGGTTCTCGTGCGAAAGCATCACCCCTTTGGGTTGGCTGGTGGTGCCTGAGGTGTAGATGATTGAAGCCAGATCGGATGGTTTTACCATTTTTTTCCTCTCCTCCAGCAGTTCCGCCCTGTCGAAGTCTCGCCCCATATCAAGAAGGTGGGTGTAGGGCGTGGCACCCGCCACCTCATCGAATGAAAAAACATGCTGCAAGGCTGGCAACTGGTCTTTGAGAGCGAGGGCTTTCTGAGCCAGAAACTTATTGCCAACAAACAGCACCGAGGCTTCCGATTCGGTGAGCACCCAAAGCAACTCTTCGTCGTTGATGGTAGGGTACACCGGCACATGTACTGCCCCAACCTGCAACAAACCCATATCCACAAAATTCCATTCCGGTCGGTTGGTGCTTAGCGTGGCAATCCGGTCGCCGGACCTGACACCCAGGTTGAGTAACCCCAAACTCGTGAGCCGGGCCATCTCGCAATAATCCTGCATCGACCAAGTGAGCCATTTGCCCCCTTTGCGACCGGCAAGCGCCACATCGAGGTTGTAGCGCTGTAGGGCATAGGGCAGTATGTCGAAAATTCTTTGAATGTACATTCTGAAATTGATTATGGCTGCAAATGTACATGAAAAGGCCAAAACACGCCGAAGCAGCAATTGACTGGCTTACTTTTCAGTCAACACAACCAGGCGCAGGGGCACCCTACAGCCCAGCCAGGCAAGTGCCTGTTGCGATTGGGCATTTTGCAAATGGGAAAAAAGCTGACGATCAGAAAAGTGAGAATTTCACGTACCGTCCCGGGTTTTGTTTCAGGTCGCGGAGCAGCAGATCGAGATCGAGGGTAGCCTGGTTGAGTGTTTTGTAGAGCGAGTCGTTAACCATCAACTGTCCCAGAGTGCCTTCTCCCTTCTGGAGGCCCGACAGCATTTGATCGGCAGCCGACAGCGAATGGTTGAGCCGCGCAAAAGTTTCGCTGATTTTTAGAGCCGCCAGCGTGTCGGAGATGGCTGAAAGGTTTTGAATGGCATTGGTAATGTTGTGGTTGTTGGCTTTTAAATTAGCCGATATCGATTCCACGTTGCCGATGATGGCTCCCAGGCGTGTACGTTCGCTGCTTACCAGAGTATCGATGTTGGATGTAGTATTTTCAAGGTTGCGCAGCGTGTTCTTGATGCTCAGGAATGAGTATTCCAGATTGTTGCGGGTGGTTTTGTTGAATACCGATTGCAACGCGGTAAGAACTGAATCAACCTGGCTCATCATCTCTTCGGCTTTTTTCTTGAGGGGCAAAACCTGGGCATTAACCTCCTCTTTGAGGCTTGCCTCCACGTTGGTGGAAAGGGTATCGCCGGAGAGGGCTTGTTCATGCGAGTTGCCCAGCTTTATTTCGATGGCTTTTGATCCCATTAAATCGGCACTGTAGAGGTGGGCCACCGAGTTTGCAGGTATGCCTATTTTGTTGGTGATCAGCAGTCTTACCGCCACCATCCCCGAGTTACCCGGCACAAAAGCAATGCCCGACACCATTCCCACTTTCACGCCGTTGATGGCAACAGGGCTGGAGTTAACCAATCCCCCGACAGAGGGATAAATGGCAACAAATTCTCGCTTGGGAGAAAACAGGTCGGAGCCTTTCAGGAAATTAAAACCCCAGATAAACAACACTACAGCTCCGGCAAAGCTGATCCCGATACGCATCTCTTTTGAAATCTTCATGGCTCTTCTGTTTTATAGGCGAAAAGGGCATCACAGCCCGTGCAAAGTTAGTTTATAATTTACAGGCTACGGCGTTTTGCTACTCCCTCCTCCTGCTTTGATGGCAGCTTCGGTAAGCACCCTGGCTTGTTCGTTGCTGATGCGCCGGTCTTGATACAACGCTACCACGAAAGCATCAGTTATCCCGTTCGAGCGGATTTTTTTACGATAGGCTTCTGCCTTTTCCTGCGTATCGAATTTCCCTGTGGTGTATTTAAACATCCCCCCATGTTCGTATTCATACACATCGGGCAGGTCCTTCAGACGTTGGTCGGTAAAGGAAACTTTTCCGGGCGAAGCCAGAATCTGCACCCTGAAAGCAAGGTCGTCAACCAACCAGGCAGAGGGTTTTGTTTCCTCGTGTGTGTTACCAGCAACCGTTATACTCACGTGATTGGCATTGGGATCGTTGTTTGCAGCGGTGTCGGTGTTTGCTGGCTCCTGCTCCTCGCGCACGGTTTGAACTTCGGGTTTGGTGGTTGGCTGGCGGGCTGGTTCGGGCTTGTCGGCAGGTTTCCCCTCTTTCTCTACAGTTTCCTTGTAATCTTTAAAGGCTCTGAAGATTGTAGCAGCTATCTCGATTTGTCCGGCAGGGGTGCGCAGGTAACGCTCTTCGGCAGGATTGCTGATGAAGCCTGCCTCGATCAACACGCTGGGCATTGCCGTGCGGTAAAGAACCCAGAAACCAGCCTCCTTTACACCACGATCGAAACGGGCCGTGCGCACCCTGAACTGCTCCTGAATGGAGGTGGCCAACTGAAGGCTGTATTCGCGGTAACGATCCTGAAAAAGCGAAAAGATGATGTGCGATTCGGGCGAACGGGGATCGTAACCCTCGTAGCGCGAATTGTAATTGTCTTCGAGAAGAATGGCCGAGTTTTCGAGTTTGGCTACCTCGAGGTTGGCCGCGCTCTTGTGTATCCCCATAACGAAGGTCTCGGTGCCATAAGGGGTTTTTGACTTGCTTGAATTGCAATGTATGCTGATAAAAAGATCGGCATGTGCTTCGTTGGCGATTTTGGCACGACGGTCGAGTTCAACAAATTCGTCGCTCTTGCGGGTATAGATAACCTCCACGTCGGGGAAGGATTCGGTAATGTATTTCCCTGTTTTCAAAGCAATTGCCAGAACAATGTCCTTCTCGCGCGAGGCCTGTCCAAGAGCACCCGGATCTTTCCCGCCATGACCGGCATCGAGCACCACGCGGCGGATTTTACCCTCTTTCATCTGGGCAAAACTGATGCCTTGAAATACAATCAGGATCAGTGATATAACTAAGATTATTGATCGGCTTTTCACCCTCGGAATTAATTTGTTAGTTTTGCCAGCCCGATGCGATGCTAATAACAGAATCATAGCGGGTTTGACAATGAATCGTTTATTGAAAACCAGTGCCGTAATTTTTCTTGAAACGGCAATCAAAGATACATATTGCCGTTGATTGTTGCGGATGGTTTTCACGATTTTCACATTTGATTAATGCTATCTGACTAGTGCTGAATCGAAAAAAATATCATGGGATCGTTTGGATGGTGCGTTTGTTGGCCATTTTGCTACCAACATTGGCTCCCGTATCAGGTAGTTGCCAGACAACTGACCTTGACAGGTTGAAACTCGATTCGGCGACGAGAGCCACGGCAGACACCATTCAAACGGCAGTGAATGACAGCCTGGGAGCCAACACCCCCGACACCTCGTCCGTTGCTCTGGCCGATACTACGCTGCCCGAAGGCATTCCCATGCCGCTGAAAAAAAACCAGTCGGCTGTTGATGCTCCTGTTACTTACAAAGCTACCGACTCCATCAGGTTCAACATCCCCGGGAAGAAAATTTATATGTACAAAAACGGGGAGGTCTATTACCAGAAGATCACGCTAAAAGCCGATTACATCGAACCCGATTTCAACACCAACGTTGTTTTCGCGCAAGGCATGACCGACAGTACGGGAAAAGTTACCGGCGAACCGGTTTTCACCGAGGGCGACCAAAGCTTCAGGTCGGAGCGGATGTCGTACAATTTTACCACCAAAAAGGGTGTTATCCAAAGGGTAATCACCAAAGAAGGAGAGGGTTACCTGCATGGCAACCGGGTGAAAAAAATGGCCGATAACACCATCAACATTCAGGGGGGGAAATACACCACCTGCAACCTCGACCATCCACATTTTGAGTTCAGATTCAACAAATCGAAAGTAATCCCCGACAACAAGATCATCACCGGGCCTGCCCATCTGGTGATTGAAGGGGTGAGTACCCCGCTGTTTATCCCTTTTGGATTGTTTCCCAACAAAAAAGGGCAGAAATCGGGTATCGTCATTCCCACTTACGGCGAATCGTCGAACCGGGGGTTCTATTTCGAAAATGGAGGATACTACTGGGCAATAAGCGATTACATGGATCTGGAAATGCTGGGCGACATCTACACCCGCGGGAGTTGGGCTCTGAAACCCAATTTCAGGTATGTGAAGCGTTACAAATACAGCGGCAACCTGAATCTGAATTTTGCCCGCAACAAGGTGGGCGATGAAGGAGCTCCCGATTTCAGCGACAACCGCGATTTTGCCATCAGGTGGTCGCACCGGCAAGATCCCAAAGCCCGTCCCAACTCAACATTCTCAGCAAGTGTCAACATCGTTTCAAGCAGTTACAACAAATACAATCCTACCTCCACGGCCAATTACCTGAGCAACCAGTTCCAAAGCTCAATCAGCTACCAAACCAATTTCGACCAAAAATACTACCTCACCCTCAACGCCAATCACAACCAGAATACCCTCAATCATGTGGTTTCGGTAACACTTCCATCGGTTACCTTCACGGCAAACCGATTTTATCCTTTCCGGCCCAAAAAACAATCGGGACCACTTAAATGGTACGAAAACATTACAGTGAGCTATACAGCCAATGCCGAAAACCGGATCAACACCTACGATTCGTTGCTCTTCGACCGCAAATGGGCCTCGCGGCTGGCCAATGGAATGAAACACTCGATACCGGTAAGCAGTTCGGTGAAGGTGTTGAAATACTTCACACTCACCAACAGCGTGAACCTTACCGAACGGTGGTACTACCGAACCATCAGGAAAGAATGGATTGGCGATACTACCTATACAAACGGGGTAGCCAAAGCCCCTCATGTGGCCATCGACACCGTTGACGGGTTTGCAGCAGCGCACGAATTCAACGTATCGTCGAGCCTCAACACACGCATTTATGGAATGCTGGCCTTTAATAAAGGGCCTGTTGTTGCCCTGCGCCATGTGCTTTCGCCCAGCATCAGTTTCTCGTGGCGCCCCGATTTTTCCGACCCCTGGTGGGGTTACTACAAAACCGTTCAAAACAATGCCAACGGCTCCACTACCCGCTATTCCATTTTCGAACAGAGCATTTATGGCGGCCCCGGTGCAGGCAAATCGGGAAGCGTTGGTTTCTCTCTTTCCAACAACCTCGAGATGAAAGTGCGATCGAAAAAGGATACCATCACGGGGACGCGCAAAATCAAACTCATAGAAAATTTCACCATCAGCGGATCGTACAACATGGCCGCCGATTCGCTTCGCTGGTCAACCATCTCGATGAATGGCCGTACCACCTTGTTTAAAAACCTCACGCTGAATTACCGAAGCACCTGGGATCCCTACATCCTTGATTCGGCCGGCGTCAGACGACTCAACGTTCTGGAGTGGGACAGAAACAGGCGCTTGTTTCGTCTTGAAAATACCAATTGGAGTTTCTCACTCAACTGGAACCTGAAAGGCGGGGGTAAAAAGAGCACCAAACAGGGCGAGGGTTCCGACCCACGCACCGCCGATATTGCTCCCGACGACCCCGAACTAGCTGATATTTATTACAATCCTGATAATTACGTGGACTTTAACGTCCCGTGGTCGCTCAACATTGCCTACAGCTTTTCGCATACCAGCGACCATGCCTACCCCAACTACCAGGACGTGGTGACCAAAAAACTGATCCAAACCCTCAGTTTCAGCGGCGATGTAAGCCTCACACCAAAATGGAAAGTGAGCTTCACATCAGGCTTCGATTTCGAGAATCATAAAATTACCTACACCTCTGTCAACATTTTCCGCGACCTCCACTGCTGGGAAATGCGCTTCAACTGGATACCTATCGGAACCCTGAAATCGTGGAATTTCCAAATCAACGTGAAATCGTCAATCCTTCAGGATTTAAAACTGACCAAGAAAAAAGACTTCAGAGACCGCTGATTTCCCTACCAACCGTTGTAAATCTTTTTACCAACCCGATCCCGCTTTTTGTTACAGCTCTTCTTCCTCTCTGGAGAAAGGCAAGTCTCTACTTGTCCGAAAACGCACATTCACAGTTGAGCTAAAACCCCCTTTCAACCCCCTCTCCATTTTTAGGCAGGCTTGGAGCTTTGTTGTGCAATTAACATCATACAACCTTAATTATCATTAATTTAAAAAAATATTTCTGAGAGGTGTAACGTTGCTTCAAACAAATCGTCTGATGAATCGTTCGTATTTACACGATTGATTCAAAAAAAAATTGGAAACACTTTGCGTATAAATCGTTTTTTATATTTACTTTTGCATCGTCAAATTTTGGAATGGGAATGAAATACGTTAAAGAATTATGGAAGAAGAATTAAAAAGCATACTGGAACGGATCAGAAGCCTGTCGAACCAAATCTCGATCAGGAGTTTATCTGTTGACGAACTTTGCATTAAGTTGGGCATCAACCGATCTGTTTTACTCAAATATGCCAGGAACAAAGGAGAACTGGTGGAAATACTTTTGCGCTACGAAAGGGAGAGTTTTCAGAGCATCTTTCTGGAGAACGATTTCCAGGAGACCAATGCAATTGACATCCTGTTTGTTGTGAGTAAGGAGATCTGCAAAAGGTTCACGCTTGTATCGCCATCAGTAACTTTTGACCTTAAAAAATACTACCCGGCCATCTACCGCGGCCATGTAGAGCAACGGAGCCGCTACATCTTCGAGAAAATCAAAATCAATCTCGAAAAAGGGATCAGGCAGGGGATGTACCGCGGCGATTTGAGTGTCGAACTGGTTGCAAGGTTGTATATCAGCAGATTACTCGACCTTCACAACCCCGAGTTCTTCCCTCCCGAGCAGTTTTCGTTTGCCATGTTGTTTGATGTGATGTTCGAAAACTTCGTCAGATCGGTTGGCACACCTGATGGAATTGCCTATTTCGAGCAACGGAAAAACGAAACCGTGTTTGAACTATGAAATATACCAACGACGAAAAATATCTTGATATCCTGGTAAGGGTCAAAGACTTGTTTCTTGAGTTCGGGTTGCGAAGTTTGTCGATGGACGACATCAGCCGCAAGTTGGCCATATCAAAGAAAACGCTCTACCAATACGTGTCGAGCAAAGAGGATTTGGTCGAAAAAATCTTTGAGCTGTCGCAATTTGAAACCGAGCAGTTTTACAACCAGCCCTGTGGTGAAGGGATGAACGCCATCGACATTCTTTTGGAGGCATCGAAGTTTGTGAGCCGCGAAATGAAGAAATTCAATCCGGTTATCACATTCGATTTGATGAAATATTATCCCGTTGTTTTTAATAAATTCCTGGAACTGAAGCGGGAACTGATATACAGAAAAATCAGGGAAAACATCGTTCAAGGGAAAAATGAAGGGATTTATCGCGAGAGCCTCAACCCCGACCTGATTGCCAGGCTCTATGTGAACAACCTGGTAGCCATGCACCAGTCGGATTTTCTTTCACGAAACGATGTTTCATTCACCATGGTGTTTGAGGTGATGTTCGAGAACCACATCAGAGCCATTACCAACCGCAAGGGGCTCGACTACTTTGAAAGCAAAAGAAATTTGCTTGATTTTCAGATATAAAACAAAATTCAGATAGATAAATTAAAATGAAAACACAATTTTCGATTTTCACGGGGGGAACCACCATTCTTACGATTTTCCTGTTGATGCTCACCGGCATTCAGGTTGATGCTCAAGAAAAAAGGTCGTTCTCGCTGGCAGAAGCTCAACGCTATGCCCTCGAAAACAACACCAGCGTGCGAAATGCAGCCCTGGATGTTAAAATTGCTCAAAAGAAAATTTGGGAGACAACCGCTATAGGTTTGCCCCAGGTTACAGCTAAAGGGCAGTACCAGAATATATTCACTGTGCCAATGGTTAGTTTCGGCCCGTCGTTCGACCCAACAAAACTTCCCGACGGGGTGAATTTGACCCGCGCCGACATTCTGAGCGCCTACAGCGATGGTGAACCCATTCCCTTGGGCGTGAAAGAGAACAGCACCCTCGACATCACTGTTTCGCAACTGATTTTCAGCGGAAGTTATATAGTAGGTTTGCAGGCCTCGCGGGTTTATGCCCAGTTGAGCAACCAAACGCTGGAGAAAACCAAGAATGATGTTTTGGAATCGGTAACCACCACCTATTGCATGATCCTGGTTGGAGAGGAAAGTCGCCGCATTTTGAACGAAAACCTTCAGATTGTTGAAAAAACTCTTTACGAGATTAACGAGATGTACGGACAGGGTTTTGTTGAAAAAACCGATGCCGATCAACTCAAAGTTACGGCCAACACCCTTCGCAACACCCTGAACTCGGTTGAACGAAACATCCAGGTTGCCTACAACCTCATGCAGGTTCAGTTAGGAACCCCCGATTCGGTGAAAATTGCCCTTACCGACAGCCTTCCTGCCGTGATAGCAGCACTCAACATCGATCCGCTGGTGGCTGAGCAATTTTTACTCGACAACTCGCCCGAGTATCAACTGCTTGGAACTGCCGAAGACCTTGCCCGCCTCGACTACAAGCGTGAAAAATGGGAATTTCTGCCCACCGTGGCAGCAGCCTATGTGCGAACCGAAAAGGCCAATGCCCCTGCCTTCGACTTCTCGCCCAAAGATGTGCTGGCCATACAGGCTACCCTGCCGATTTTCACCAGCGGACAACGCCTGGCAAAACTGAGTCAGAAAAAAATGGCCCTGGAACAGGCTCGAAACAACCGCGATTATATTGGCGAAAACCTCAGGTTGCAGGCCTCGCAGTCGCGCTTCGATTTGCTGTCGAAAAACGAGTCGTATAAAAACCAGAAAATGAGCATGGAACTAAGTCGCGAAATCTACGACCGTACTCTTGAAAAATACCGTCAGGGCGTGGCTTCAAGCATGGACCTGATGAACTCCCAAAACCAGTACCTGCTTTCGCTCTCAAACTATTACCAATCGGTTTTTGACGTGGTACAGGCACAGGCCAAACTTGAAAAATTATTAAACAAAGGAATTAAATAACCCGATTATCAGATAATAAAATGAAACGAAATCTTATTTACATCGCTCTTTTAGTCATTGTGGCTGCTTGCAGTGGCACCGATAAAAAAGCCCAGCTCGAGAAACTGATTGCCCAGCGCGACGCTCTTAACACCCAGATTGAGCAACTGGAATCGGAACTCAACATCAACCCCGACTCAGCCAAAACCAAGCTGATCGACGTGAGGGTAACAGAAGTGGTGCCCCAGACATTCAAGCACTACATTGAAATACAGGGTAAAGTGGACGGCGAAGACAACATTTCGGTGAGCTCGCAAGCCCCTGGGCAGGTGACTGCCATTCATGTGAAGGAAGGCGACGCTGTTCGCAAAGGACAGGTTTTGGTTGATCTCGATGTCAAAGTACTTCGTCAATCGCTTGAGCAGGTTAAAACGCAATACGAGTTTGCAAAAACCGTGTTCGAGAAGCAAAAGTACCTTTGGGAAAAGAAAATTGGTTCCGAAATCCAATACCTTCAGGCCAAGAACAACAAAGAGGCTCTGGAACAAAACATTGCCACACTTAAAGATCAAATTGAGATGTCGCGCATTGTAGCCCCTATCAGCGGCACCATCGAGGAGTTGCCCATGAAGGTAGGTCAAATGATTTCGCCGGGCACTCCAGGTTCGGCAATTCGCATCGTCAACATGTCGCGAGCCAAAATCGTGGCCGATCTGGGTGAATCCTACGCGGCTAAAGTAAGGGTTGGCAACGAAACCCATATTTCGTTCCCCGATTTCAACGAAGAGATAGTGACCAAACTATCATTCTCAAGCAAATACATCGATCCCACAAACCGCACGTTTAAAGCCGAGTGCTGGATCGACAACAACAAGTATGAGCTTCGTGCCAACATGATTGCCACAATGAAAATCAACGACTATACTTCCGATTCAGCCCTGGTAGTGCCTGTCAACATTATCCAAAAATCGCTGGAAGGTGATTTCATCTGGATTGCGAAAACAGTCAACAGCGAGGCTGTGGCCGAACGCAGAAACATTCGTCAGGGAAGAGCCTACAACGGCCTGGTAGAAATTACTTCAGGACTCACCCCCGGCGACCGCGTTGTTTCAACCGGCTATCAGGGGTTGAAAGATGGCGATCGCCTGAAATACTAATTGTTTTAAAAAACCTATCATGGCACAAAAAAACAAATTCAAAGAATTCTTTGCCACAAGCTGGGCAATAGATAATAAAACCAGCATTTATGTATTGGCCTTGTTTATCTCGCTGGTGGGTTATATCAACTATGTGACCATTCCAAAGGAGCAGTTTCCAGAAGTGGTAATCCCCTACATCATGGTGAATACCCCTTACCCCGGAACCTCGCCCGAGGACATGGAAAACCTGGTGACCCGCCCCATCGAGAAACAGCTCAAAAGCATCTCGGATGTAAAAAAAATCTCCAGCACCTCGGTGCAGGACTTCTCTACCATTGTGGTTGAGTTTACTACCGATATCGATCTGGCAGAAGCCAAACAGCGCGTTCGCGATGCCGTTGACAAATCGAAACCCGATCTGCCAAACGACTTACCCGACCAACCGCAGATTGCCGACATCAACCTGGCTGAGTTTCCAATCATGTTTATCAACATCTCGGGCAACTACGACCTCGAACGGTTGAAAAAATATGCCGAAAAAGCTCAGGACCGGATTGAATCGCTCAAAGAGATCACACGCGTTGATATTGTGGGCGCGTTGGAACGCGAAATCCAAATCGATGCCGATATGTTCAAGATGCAGGCTGCCAGTGTTACCTTCGGCAACATCGAGCAAGCTGTGGCTGCCGAGAACCTCACCATTTCGGGTGGCAGCGTACCTCAGTATGGCATGAAACGCAATGTTCGCGTAAGGGGTCAGTTTATTACCGCCAAAGAAATTGAAAATCTGATTGTTCACTCTTCAAGTGGCGCCATTGTTTTCCTGAAAGACATTGCTACTGTTACCGATAGCTTTAAGGAAAAAGAAAGCTACTCCAGGGTAAACGGACAAAACGTTATCACCCTGAATATCATCAAAAAATCGGGCGAAAACCTGATTGATGCTTCCGATAAAATCAAGAAAATTTTTGACGAAGAATTGATTGGAAAGGCCTTCCCCAACGATCTGAGCATTACCATAACCGGCGATCAGTCGCGCTACACCCGCAACACGCTCGAAGAACTCAACAACACCATCATCATCGGGTTTATCCTGGTAACCATCGTGTTGATGTTCTTCATGGGATTTGCCAACGCCTTCTTCGTTGGATTGGCCGTGCCGCTGTCGATGGCTGTTGCTTATCTGGTAATACCCGGTTTGGGTTTCTCGATGAACATGATCGTGATGTTCGGTTTTATCTTTGCCCTGGGCATTGTGGTTGACGATGCCATTGTGGTTATCGAAAATACCCACCGCATCCACCGCCACCAACCCGACATTAAACTGGCTGCCAAACAGGCCGCCGGCGAAGTTTTCCTGCCCATCCTTTCGGGAACACTCACAACGCTGGCACCTTTCGTGCCACTGGCTTTCTGGCCTGGCATCGTGGGTGAATTCATGTACTACATGCCTGTTACCCTCATCCTTTCGCTCTTTGCCTCGCTCTTCGTGGCTTATGTTATCAATCCGGTATTTGCCGTATCGTTTATGAAACACGAGTACGATGTGGAGCGACCCGACCATGCCAAGGGCGTGAACCGCAAAATGTTGATTTGGGGCGGCATTTTGGCTGCTGTTGCCTTGATGAGTTACGTGGGTGGCGCCACCACACTGGGCAACACCGCGGTGATTGTTACAGTTGTGGTAGCCTTCTTCCGACTGGCCGTGGCTCCTGTTATTCATGCTTTCCAACACCGCACATGGCCCTGGATCATGAATTTATACGAACATCAGGTGCGGTATTTCATCAGTGGTCGCAAACCCTATTACATGCTCGTGGGTATGATCGCGCTCTTTTTCCTCACCTTTGTGCTGGTGGGAATGAAAGGGCCGAGGGTGCTCTTCTTCCCCGACAACGAACCTAACAGTGTGTTTGTTTACATAAAAATGCCCGAGGGAACCCATCAGATTGTAACCGATAGCGTTACCCGCATGGTTGAACAACGTGTTGCGAAGGTTTTTGGTCAGAACAACCCCGACGTAGAATCGGTGATTGCCAACGTCACAATCGGGGCTGGAGAAGAGGAGAGCTTCAGCCAGGCAAATGCCTTCAACCGCGGTAAAGTTACCGTCAACTTTGTGGAGCACAAATACAGATCGACGGGGGTGAGCACGCAGGAGTACCTGAACCGCATTCGCGAAGCTGTAAAGGGAATTCCGGGTGCCGAGATCACCGTAGATAAGAACAAGATGGGTCCCCCAACCGGTAAGCCTGTCAACATCGAGATCAGCAGCGAGAACCTTGATCACCTGATTGAAGATGCCATCAGGTTCCAGGCTTTCCTCGACTCTGTTCAGGTGCCTGGTATTGAGGAGTTGAAAAGCGATTTCGAGATATCCAAACCCGAGATCTTTATCGAGATTGACCGCGAACGTGCTATGCGCGAAGGGATCTCAACAGGCCAGATTGGCATGGAAATCCGTACCGCCATTTTCGGCAAAGAGGTGTCCAAGTTCAAGGAAGATGAAGATGAATACCCCATTCAGCTTCGCTATTCGAAGAATGTTCGCGAGAATATCAACAACCTGATGAATCTGAGGATCACTTACCGCGACATGAATTCAGGAATGTTGCGCTCGATCCCTCTTTCAACCGTGGCCCATGTGAAATACGGCGACAGTTACGGTGGCATCAACCGCAAGGACCTCAAGCGTGTTATCACCCTCTATTCCAATGTTCTGAATGGCTATACCGCCAATGAGATTGTGGCAAAGGTAACCAAACTTGCTGCCAATTTCCCTGTTCACGAGGGTGTAACCATCGCCCTCACGGGTGAGCAGGAAGACCAGGCCGAGACCTCCATGTTCCTGATGAAAGCCATGCTCATTGCCGTGATGATGATCTTCTTCATTCTCATCACCCAGTTCAACTCCATCAGCAAGACCATTATCATCCTCAGCGAGGTGCTCTTCAGCATCATCGGGGTGTTGCTGGGTGTGGTGATCTTCGATATGGATATCGTGATTCTGATGACCGGGTTGGGAATCGTGGCGCTGGCTGGTATCGTGGTTCGCAACGGTATATTGATTGTGGAATTTGCCGATGTGCTTAAGGCTCGCGGAATGAAAACCAAAGCAGCCATTGTTGAAGCCGGGAAAACACGTACTACCCCTGTTATTCTTACTGCCACTGCAACTATGCTGGGACTGGTTCCGTTGGCTGTAGGCATGAACATCAACTTCGTAACGCTCTTCACCAGTTTTGATCCTCAAATCCATTTTGGTGGCGATAACGTTGCATTCTGGGGCCCTCTGGCCTGGACCATCATTTTCGGGTTAAGTTTTGCTACTTTCCTCACCCTTATCTTCGTGCCGGCCATGTACCTCATTGCCCACACCTTCAAAATCTGGGTGACACGCAAAGCCCCGCGACTATTAAGTTTTCGCCGCAAATAATGGTTGCAGTGAATAAAATATTAAGGAACAACTGACGAAGTCAGTTTTTGGTTACATTTAAACTTTGCTACGTGCCGGGACTCCTCTGGGAAGAGACAGTCCCGGCTTTTATTTTGTTCAGCGGGTTTTCACTTTACTCAATCCCGAACTCTTTAGCTCATCAGTTTGTTCACGGCGAGCCAGGCCATCAAACCCGGGCCTGCAATCAGGCTCGATTCGTCGGCATCGAAGCGGCTGTTGTGCAAACCGTGTACAATGCCTCGTGCTTCGTTGCGCACACCAAGCCTGTAAAAACATCCGGGGATTTTTTGCGCATAATAGGCAAAATCTTCGGCAGTCATTCTCATCTCCAGATCCACCACTTTGTCGGCTCCCAGAAACTCTTTGGCCCATTGTTGAGCCTGATGGGTAAGCTCAGGGTGGTTCACCAGAAACGGGTATCCTTTGTCGATAAACACTTCGCATTTGCCGCCCATGGCTTCAGCTGTCCCTGTGGCTATTCGCCCGATCAGGTGATGCGCCTCGGCGCGCCACTCCTCGTTGAAGGTTCTTACAGTGCCTTCAAGCCGGGCTTCGGCGGGGATGATGTTGGTGCGGCCGTTGGCTGTAAACTTTCCAAATGAAATTACCGTGGGCATCGTGGGCGACGCGTTTCGGCTCACGATCTGCTGCAAAGCCACCACGATGTGAGAAGCGATGAGCACCGGATCGATGTTTTTATCGGGCGTGGCCCCGTGGCCGCCACGACCTTTCACGGTGAGGTAAATCTCGTCGGTTGAGGCCATGTATTTTCCAGGCTTAAAACCAACCATCCCGGCGTCGAGGTCGGGCAAAACGTGTTGCCCAAAGATGGCCTCAGGAGCAGGGTTGGCAAGCACTCCCTCGTTGATCATCAGCGAAGCACCCCCGGGGTACTGCTCTTCGGAGGGCTGAAAAAACAGCTTGATGGTGCCGCCAAAGTGGTCGCGAAGCTGCTGAAGGATGGCGGCTGCACCAAGCAGCGACGCGGTGTGCACATCGTGACCACAGGCATGCATCACGCCGGGGTTGAGCGATTTGTACGGAACATCGTTCTCTTCGGTGATGGGGAGGGCATCCATATCGGCACGGAGGGCTATCACCCTGTTTGACACTTTCCGTCCTGTGATTAGGGCCACGATGCCTGTTCCTGCAATTCCCGTTCTGAAAGGAATTCCCAATTCGGTGAGGTGCTGCGCCACGAAAGCAGCTGTTTGGTGCTCTTTGGTGGAGAGTTCAGGGTGCTGGTGGAGGTGGCGGCGCCAGGCAACGGTTTCATGGTGGCTCTGGATGGCCAGCCTGCTGATCAGGTCTTTCAGATGTTTCATCTATTCAAAGGATTGAAGGTCGCACAAACGTTTGTAAACGCCATTTTGGGCTATAAGGCTGGCGTGAGAACCTCTTTCAACAATTTCGCCTTGCTGCAACACCACGATTTCATCGGCAAACTGTATGGTGCTCAATCGGTGAGCAATTACCACCGATGTACGGTTGCGCATCAGGTTCTCGAGGGCCTCTTGAACAAGGCGTTCCGATTCGGTGTCGAGAGCCGAGGTGGCCTCGTCGAGGATCATGATGGGAGGGTTTTTGAGCACAGCCCGGGCAATGCTAAGCCTTTGCCGTTGTCCGCCCGACAGTTTCACGCCCCTGTCGCCAACAAGGGTTTGGTAGCCCTGGGGTAGTTGCATGATGAATTCGTGGGCATTGGCAATTCGGGCAGCCTGTTCCACTGCTGCTTGCCCCGGGTTGTCCATCCCGAGGGCTATGTTGTTGAAAACAGTGTCGTTGAAGAGGATGGTCTCCTGCGACACAATCCCCATCAGCCCACGCAAATCATCAATTTTATAGTCTTTTACATTCACTCCGTCGAGGAGCAGTTGCCCTTCGGTGCAATCGTAGAACCTTGGCAGCAAATCCGACAGGGTCGATTTTCCTCCTCCCGACGGCCCTACCAAAGCCACGGTTTTCCCCTTGGGGATAGTGAGGCTGATGTGCCGGAGCACATCCTCCTTTTCGTAGCGAAAGGTCACATCGCGGTATTCGATACTCTGCGTGAAATCCGAAACCTGAAGGGCATCGGGTTTTTCAACTATCACCTCATCGGCATCGAGCACCTGGCGAATCCTTTCAACCGAGGCGGCTCCTTTGCTTATGTTGTACCATGCCTGCGTGATGGCCTTGGCAGGCACCAGAATCTGCGAGAAGATGCCCAGGTAAGTCAGGAATACGGCAGCATCCATGCTGCTGCCCGGACTCAACACCAGCCGGCCGCCAAACCACAACACAACCACAATAACCAATACGCCCAGAAACTCGCTAAGCGGCGAAGCCAGGTCGCGTTTGCGGTAAAGGCGTACCATCAGCCGGTTGTAATCGCTGTTTACTTTCTCAAACGAGCGCTGGCTGGTTTCTATGGCATTGAATGCCTTGATGATGCGCAAACCGCTGATGGTTTCCTCGATGATGCTCAGCAAGTATCCCATTCGCTTCTGACTTTTTTGGGAAGTTCGTTTCAGGCTTTTACCAATCTGACCAATCAACAGACCGCTTAAGGGAAGAAGCACCAGAACGAAACCGGTAAGCTGCGGACTGATATAGAACATGGTAGCCAGGTAGCTCAGGATGGTGATGGGTTCGCGAAACACCATCTCCAGCGAACTCATGATGCTCCACTCCACTTCCGACACGTCGGAGGTTACGCGCGACATCAGGTCGCCTTTCCTTTGTTCGGTGTAGTAGGCCAACGGTAAAATTAACACGCGCTGGTACATGGCGTTGCGCAGATCGCGCACCACTCCGTTGCGCAGCGGTGCCAAAAAAAACATGGCCATGTAGCGAAAAAAGTTTTTCAGAAAAAACAGCCCGACGATCACCAGCGCAATGTAAAGCAGCGCCTGCATCTGGCCGTATTGCCCGATGATTTGCCCAATTTTCCAATAAAAAAACTCTTTGAGCTGATCGGTATGGTTGATCATTTCGAAACTGAATGCAAGCCCTTGTGGAGGAGCCTCTACCACAGGAGTAAGCTTGAAAAGGATTTGCAAAACCGGGATAAACACCACGAACGAAACCAGCGAAAACGCAACCGACAACACGTTGAACGCGATGTTGAGCAAAGCCGAGCCCCAGTAAGGGAGAGCAAAAGGGAGTATTTTGAAAAGATTCTTCATTGAAAGTCAGTTATGATCCGACAGAAACGAATCAGACCAATTGCAAAGATAGACAAAGCATCTACAGTTTGTTTAACATCGGGTGCCCCCCCTCATGATGGCTGGTTAAAAACCATTACCTTTGCACCATGGATTCAACACGTCAGCAAAAAGTCGGTCGCCAGATTCAGAAAGATCTGGGCGAGATTATTCAGCGCAACCCTGCTCTTACAGCGGGCGCTCTTGTTACCATCACCCGGGTGAATGTTACTCCCGACCTGAGTATAGCACGCGTTAACCTAAGTATTTTTGGGGGTGCCGGTAAAGATGCCGTTCTCAACCTGATGAAAGAGCATAAAGGGGAGTTGCGTTACGAATTGGGACAACGTATCAGGAATCAGGTACGCATTATCCCTGAATTACAATTTTTTATCGACGACACGCTCGATCGCCTCGAGCGAATTGATGAGTTGCTTAAACATTAATCAGATCTTTGTAATCCATGCAATACGATCCAATTAAAAGAAGTCTCGGGAAGGTTTTTAACACCTCGCCCTGGTTGCGGGTTTTTTTCTATAAAATGCTCGATCTTTTGCTTCTGCGCACCTACCACGTTCGCCGCGAATTGAAGCAATATGCCAAAACCCATCCCCGGGCCGATGTACTCGATGCAGGAATGGGTTTCGGGCAATACTCCTATTTTCTGGCAGCCCACTACCCCGCCTGGAATGTAACAGGAGTGGATGTTAAGCAGGAGCAGGTTGACGATTGCAACCAGTTTTTCGAAAAAGTGGGTCGTAACAACGCGTCGTTTCGCTACGCAGATCTTGAGAATTATACCGAGAACCAGCTTTTCGATCTGATTTTAAGCATCGATGTGATGGAACATATTCCCGACGATCAGGCAGTTTTCAACAACCTTTTCGCGGCACTGCGACCTGGAGGGATGTTGCTCATCAGCACCCCCTCTGATCAGGGTGGCTCTGATGTGCACCACCACGATGACGACCATCCCAACGATGGTTCCAAATCGTTTATAGATGAGCATGTTAGGGATGGATACAACGCGGGCGAAATTGCCGAAAAACTGAAGAAGGCAGGCTTTAGCCGTTCGGAAGTGCTCTACAGCTATGGAACCCCGGGAAAGATTTCGTGGAAACTCACCATGAAATACCCCATTTTGATGCTCAACGCGTCCAGGGTTTTCTTCGTGGTTTTGCCCCTCTACTATCTGCTTACCTTCCCATTTGCACTGATACTGAATCTGACAGACGCCCGAATGGTTCATCCTTCAGGAACCGGCCTTATTGTAAAAGCCTGGAAATAAGCCTCACGATGAACGTAGCGCTCTACATAGCCCGTCGCTACTTTGTGGCACGAAAAAGCCACAACATCATCAACATTATTTCATGGATCTCGGTAGCAGGGATTGCTACCGGAGCTTTTGCCATGGTGGTTGTTCTTTCGGTTTTTAACGGCTTCGAGGGGTTGGTTCGATCGCTTTACAACGTTTTTGACCCCGATTTGCTTGTCATTCCAACCGAAGGCAAGACTTTTTCTCCCGATCCTGATAAACTATCCCGCATCAAGCAACTTAACGGGGTTTGGTTTGTAACCAGTGTTGTTGAAGAAACTGCGTTGTTGAGATACGGGAGCCGTCAGGATGTGGTTGTGCTTAAAGGTGTTGACAATCAATATCAATTTTTAAGCCCCGTAAACAGCATGGTTATCGACGGCCGCCTGTTGCTGGAGGACACCACACGCGATTTCCTGGTGGCAGGCGCAGGGGTGGCTTATAAACTGGGACTTAGCCTCCACGATGAGATCAATCCTGTGATGGTTTACCTGCCCCGCCGGGGAACCAGCTCGATGGTTTCCGCGTCGGGTGCTTTCGCGAGCGAACCGGTTTTTGCATCCGGTGTCTTTTCGGTACAGCAGGATTTTGACACCAAATATGTTCTCACCTCGCTCCGGCTAATGCACAGGTTGTTGGATTATTCCAATCAGGTGACTTCGGTCGAAATAAGGCTTCATCCAGAGGCTGTTGACAAGGCGAAAACCAAAGACGAAATCGCCGCCATTCTGGGAAGCGGTTTTGCCATAAAAGACCGCTACCAGCAACAGGAGATGCTCTACAAGATCATGAAATCGGAGAAATGGGCTGTTTTTCTGATTCTTAGCTTTATCATTCTTGTTTCGGCTTTCAACGTGGTGGGTTCACTTATCATGTTGATTATCGATAAACGCAAAGACATGGCTATCATGGAGGCCATGGGCGCGAGGCGATCACTTGTGCAAAGAATTTTCTTTTTTGAAGGCTTGATAATCAGTGTTGGGGGAGCCACAGTGGGTTTGGTTCTGGGATTTCTCGCTTGTTTGCTGCAACAGGAATTCGGAATTCTCAAACTTGGTAACGAGGGGAGTACCTTTGTAGTAAGCAGTTATCCGGTTGAAATGCAGGCCGGTGATTTTCTCTTTACCTTTATTGTGGTCATTGCAATAGGGTTGGTTTCCAGTATTTTACCATCACATCAGCTCAAGAAGAAATACGAAAACGTGGTTCGGTTCAAGGAATAATCAAGGAGGCCTGTTCTACATTTCGTTTTTTGTTGTAAGTTTACGCCACGAATTAGCAACAAGGGGATTTCCCTGTTGCCCGGGAAAAAATCAAAACCAGGATGGTTCAGGCGTTGAAAATAGACACCAAGCTTTTCGATCAGTTTGATTCGGGGGTAGTTGTTTGTGTGAACAACCAGATCTGCTATCTAAACGCGGCTGCATTGTATTGGTTTCAAACAAAACCAACCATTCCCGGGCCCTGCCGCGAAGTTTTCAGCCACCTGTTTCATGGAATTGGCGATGCTCTTATCGGGGTGCAGACGTCGCATGGCATGAATGCCACTTTGCACATTCAGTTTACCCGTTCGGCGCAGTCAGATTCGGCTGTTAGGGTTGACATTTCGCGAATGGACGATGAAAAGGGGACATCAAGGCTTTTTGTCTTTACCGACGAAACCAAAGCACGTCTGATTCAGGACAACCTGATACAGGCTTCACGCGATGCGCGGCTGGCTGCGCAGGCAAAGTCAGATTTCTTGGCCACGATGAGTCACGAAATCCGCACTCCCCTCAACAGCATCATTGGTTTTACAGAGATCTTGCTCGAAGACCCTCATCTTAAGCCCACCCTGAATTATTTGGATGCCATTCGCAAAAATGGAGAAAGCTTGCTGCAGTTGGTAAACGATATGCTCGATTATTCGCGGATCGATTCAGGAATGTTGCAAATCAAACCTGAACCCGTCAGCATTGCCGAACTTGTAAAAGAGATCAAAATGGTTCACCAGCTTAGGGCAGGTGAAAAAGATGTTCAATGGGAAGTTTCAGTCCCCGATTCTCTTCCCCGCTATTTGGTTGTTGACAAATATCGTGTCAGTCAGATTATTAACAACCTGGTTTCAAATGCAATCAAATTTACGAGCCATGGAAAAGTAACCCTCGATGTAACGTTCGACCGGTTGAAGAATCCGTTGGCAGGGTGTCTCGTTTTTAAGGTAACAGATTCTGGTATAGGAATTCCGAAAGAATTTCACGACACAATTTTTGATGTTTTCAGTCAGGTTCAAAGCGATTCACGCCGCTCTTATGAAGGGTCGGGTCTGGGTTTGAGCATCACGCGAAAGCTTGTATCGCTTATGAATGGAACCATCGATTTGTGGAGTGAGCCAGGCCAGGGCAGCAGGTTTACTGTGACCTTTCCCGACACCGAGGTGTTCGAGGCCGATCAGGAAGAGGTTTTCGACGCCGACGAGCCATCCGGCATTCAGATCGTGGACGACCCTTGTATAAATTTATCAGAAAAGGTTGTTGAATTGTTGGCCAGAGTTCGCAACAGATACTTAATGAGCGACGTAGAACGACTGGCCAACGAGCTGAAAAACATGGACAGCGGGCACACCAGCCCTGTTTTATCGCTACTTGCCCGGGATCTTGAAGTTGCCGCCGATTCATTTGATATAGAAAAGGTTGAATGCTTGATAAAGAAAATTGCCGATCTGAACAAAAAATAATAGATATGGAACAGAAAAACAGCAATACCAGAATACTATTGGTTGACGACAACCCAAAAAATCTGCAAATTTTAATAAGCTATTTAAAAAATCACCATTATCAGATAAGCATTGCCACAAACGGTAGCGATGCTCTGGAGCAGGTTGCTGTTGTTCGGCCTCATTTGATTCTGCTCGATATAATGATGCCCGGGATGGATGGCTTTGAGGTATGCGTTTCGCTTAAATCAAACCCCGAAACAGAATCAATTCCGGTGATTTTTATAACTGCCATGGCTGAAAACGAGCATAAACTTAAAGGCTTTGAACTGGGCGGCGTTGACTATATCACCAAGCCTTTTCACAAACTCGAAGTGATGGCACGCATCGAAACCCAGCTCACCATGATTCGCCAGAAGGAGGATTTGTTGGCATTAAATTCAGAATTACTGACCTCCAACAAGATGCTTGAAGAGGCCAACGATTCAAAAGAAAAACTCCTGACCGTGATCGGACACGACCTTAGGGGGCCTATTGGCAACATCAACAACCTGCTTCACCTGATTCGTGACAACCAGCTCGACGCTTCAGACCGCGACGATTTGCTGGATGAAACCATCAAATCGGTTCAAAACGCCTATTTCATGCTTGAAAATCTTCTTTTCTGGGCCAAATCACAGCGCGATGAAATAGAATTTTATTCAGAAGAAATTGATCTTGCAGCTCATATCGACGATACGATAGAGCCTCTTATCCCCCTGGCCGCTGATAAGGATATAATTATTACAACCAATATTGACAGCAATGTTGCCGTACTGGGCGATTCGAACATGCTAACCATTGTTATTAGAAATCTGATTTCGAATGCAATAAAATTCACACCCCGCGGAGGGAATATCGCGATTCGTAGCTCTGTTGTCAACCCTGAAACAGTAAGAATTGAGGTTAAAGATACCGGCGTGGGGCTAACAGCCGATCAAATTGCAGGACTTTATAAACCAGGGCTTCACAAGTCGGAAAGGGGAACCCAGAATGAGAAGGGAACTGGCGTTGGCTTGTCGCTTTGCAGCGAATTTCTCGAGCATCACGGCAGCGTTCTGAACATTGAGAGCGTGCCGGGTAAGGGAAGTGAATTTAGCTTTTCCTTGAAATTATTTTTACACCACCAATAAATTTTTATGAAACACAAATTGTCTATGAATCTTAAAAAAGTTGTCGCGTTTTCGTGGCTTGCTTTTCTGAGTTTATGGGTTCTCAGTCAGGACTTATCGGCTCAAATTCTGTTGCCTGTTGGCCATTCCAATCAACTGCAAATGAATGGCAATGCAACGGAATCGTTTACTGTTAATCTTGAAACAGGTCAGTTGCAACAACTTGCTGTTCAAACAACTCAAGGCGTTTTCACCGAGATTGCCTTCGACAACTGCACCCACACCAACGTGCCGGGTGAACCCAAAATACCGGTTTTAAGAAAACTGATCGAGATACCGCAAAACGCCACTTGTGAAGTACGGGTTCTCAACCAGTCCTATCGTGATTATACGCTGTCGGAACTGGGTATTGAGCATCAGTTGATGCCAGCCCAGGGTCCTGTGTCCAAAGAGTACGACGATGTGTC
The DNA here is from genome assembly GCA_028689615.1 of Bacteroidales bacterium. Taxonomy (GTDB): domain Bacteria; phylum Bacteroidota; class Bacteroidia; order Bacteroidales; family TTA-H9; genus GWE2-42-24. Next base: position 69,993 of record JAQVCV010000014.1, read on the forward strand.
GGTGCTCCCTTTTCATTTCAACACCTCGTTGTATGCTAAAGATTGTTTTACGACCCAACAACTCGCTATTGCTGAGCCAGTTGGCCAGATGCGCGCCCTTAACCTGGCTTTGGTAGAACTGTATCCTGTTCAATACAACCCGGCTCGCGGTATTCTCAGAATATACGACAAGCTGGAAGTGCAGGTTGTTTTCAAAAAGGGCGATCTTGCTGCTACCGATGCACTTAAGAAAAAGTACGGATCGCCATTTTTCAATCAGGCTTACAAGATGGTAAGCAACTATTCTGATGGAGGTAAAGAATTAATTACCGATGCTCCGGTCACTTATGTTATCATCTCCGATCCAATGTTCCAAACCACGCTTCAGCCCTTCATCCAATGGAAAACCAAAAAAGGATTTAAAATAATAGAAGGTTACACCAACAACGCTTCGGTTGGAACTACTACTACATCTATTAAAAACTATCTTCAGGGGCTTTACAACAATCCGCCGGCAGGTTACAATCCTCCGAGCTTTGTCTTGTTCGTGGGCGACGTAGCCCAGATTCCCACTTTTAACGGTACTGCCGGTTCGCATCCCACCGATCTTTATTATTGCGAATATACCGGCGACAAAATTCCGGAAGTCTATTATGGTCGGTTCTCTGCTACCAACACAGCTCAACTTCAACCACAAATTGACAAAACCCTGGAATATGAGCAATACCTTTTCCCCGATCCCTCGTTCCTGAGCAGAGCATTGCTTGTTGCAGGAGCCGATGCCAGCCACCAGCTCACATGGGGTAATGGACAGGTAAACTATGGCACCTCCACCTACTTCAACTCTGCTCACAATTACAACACACTCGCTTTGTTGCAACCCGAACCATCAGGCGCTAATTACCATCAGCAAATTGTAAACAAAGTTAGCGAAGGAGTTTCTATTGCAAACTATTCGGCACACTGTTCCGAAAGCGGATGGGCCGACCCCAGCTTCGTTATCAGCGACATTGCAGGACTCACAAATACCAGCAAGTACAGTTTAATGATTGGAAATTGTTGCTTAAGCAACAGATTCAATACAACCTGTTTTGGCGAAGAACAGCTCAGAGCTGTCAACAAAGGAGCTCTGGGTTACATCGGCGGATCAAACAGCACCTATTGGGATGAAGACTACTGGTGGGCTGTAGGGATGAAAACCGTTACGGCCAACCCGGTTTACAATGCCAGCCATTTGGGTGCTTTCGATGCTGTTTTTCACGATCATGGTGAAGTTCCCGAAGATTGGTTCGTTACACAGGGGCAGATGGTCGTAGGCGGCAACATGGCAGTTGAAGAGTCCAACTCTTCGATGAAAACCTATTATTGGGAAATTTACCACCTGATGGGCGATCCTTCGGTCTCGGTTTATTTGTCGGTTCCTTCGTTGCTGACGGCTTCCTACCAAACCACCATGCTCGTTGGAATGAACTCCCTAACAGTAACTACTGAGCAGTACGCCTACGTCGCCCTGTCGAAAAGTGGCGTTTTGCTGGCTACTGCGATGGCAGGTCCTACAGGTGTAGTCAACCTGACCTTCCCTGCCCTGAGTTCGGTTGGTAACTGCGATATTGTAATCACGAAGCAAAACCGTCAGCCGCATATCGCACAGATCCAGGTGGTTCCCGCTGCCGGTCCTTACATCGTTTACGACAGCCACTCCATCAGCGACCCCACTGGCAACAACAACGGTCAGATGGATTTTGGCGAAGTGAACGGCTTGAATGTGGGACTGAAGAACGTGGGTGTAGAGAATGCGCTGGCCGTTAACGCCACCCTGAGCAGCAGCGATGCTTACGTTTCCATAACCGACAACACCCAAAGCTACGGAACCATCAACGCCGGAGCCACGGTGATGCAAAACAATGCCTTCTCGGTGACCGTGGCCAACAACATTCCCGACCAACACGTGGTGAACTTCGCCATGGCTACTACCAGCGGCACCAACACCTGGAACTCAGCCTTCTCGGTAACAGCAAACGCACCGGTTCTCACCATCGGCGATCTGGATGTTGACGACAGCGGTGCCGGTTGCAACAACGACGGAATCCTCGACCCGGGCGAAACTGCCAACATCGTGATAGCAGTGAGCAACACCGGACACGCAGCCATAACCAACGTGAACGGAACCCTGAGCATCAACGGTGGAAGCAGCCCCTACCTCACCCTCAACGCTACCACCAGCGCCGTGGGCAGTCTGGCCACCAGCGGCAGCGGCAACGCCACCTTCAGCGTGACAGCCAGCCCCACAACTCCCCTGGGAACCCCGGTTGACCTCACCTTCAGCGTTACTGGAGGAACCGCTTCGCAATACAACGCCTCGCAGGTGAAACAGGTGGTCATTGGCCTGATCCCCACCTTCACCATCGGCAACACCACCGTTTCGACCTGTACAGGTTACTTCCTGGATTCGGGTGGTGAAAACGGACAATATCAAAGCAACGAGAACTACACCATGACCTTTAACCCGGGAACCACCAACGCAAAGGTTAAAGCCACCTTCATCTCGTTTGAAACCGAATCGGGTTACGATTATCTCTACATTTACAATGGCCCCAACACCTCCTCGCCCCAGGTAGTCGGCAGTCCGTTCAACGGCACCACCTCGCCCGGAACCATCCAGTCGACCCATGCAACAGGTGCCCTCACCTTCAGGTTCACTTCCGACGGATCGGTAACCAAAGACGGGTGGAAAGCCCAGATGCAGTGCATTGGAAGCGGCCCCTCGCCCGTGGTGAACTTCACCGCCAGCCAAACCAGCTTCTGCACACCCGGAACGGTGACCTACACCGACCAGTCGAACAACAACCCAACCAGTTGGGCCTGGACCTTTGCCGGTGGAACCCCCGCAACCTCCAACCTGCAGAACCCGACGGTTACCTACAACACCGCCGGAACCTACGACGTGACCCTGGTGAGCACCAACCAATACGGACAGGGAACCCTCACCAAAACGGCCTACATAGCTGCCAACACTGTGCCTGCTGCCCCGGCAACCCCCACAGGAAACACCGACCTGTGCAAAAACCCCGTGAACACCACCTACACCACCACCGCTGTGACCGGCGCCACCAGCTACACCTGGCAACTGTCGCCCTCCACCGCCGGTGTGATGACCCCCAACGGAACCACCGTGACCATCGACTGGGACAACGCGTGGACGGGTCTGGCACAGCTCTCGGTAAAAGCCACCAACACCTGCGGCGAAGGAGCCTTCTCGCAGCCCGTGAACATCAGCGTGAGCGAAGCCCCCGCCACCCCGGCACAACCTTCGGGTCTGGCGCAGGTGTGTCACAACACTTCAAGTCAATACACCGTGGCCGCTGTTGTGAGTGCCACCGACTACACCTGGACACTCACCCCTGCCAATGCCGGCACGCTGATACCCAACGGTACCCTCTGCACCGTGAACTGGACCGACGCTTACACCGGTCTGGCCGACCTGACGGTGAAAGCCTCCAACACCTGTGGTGAAAGCACCAACTCGCAGGCTCTGACCATCGACGTATCGGCAGGGCCCACCCTCTACACCATCACCGGTGGCGGAGCCTATTGCGAAGGAACCAACGGCTCAGAGGTGGGACTCGACGGATCGCAAACCGGAATCAACTATTCGCTGCTGCTCAACGGCACCCAAACCGGTACCATTGTCACCGGAACCGGCGCGGCCATCAGCTTTGGCAGCCAGACCAACGTGGGAACCTATGCCGCCCTGGGCTCGTCGTCTTCGTGCGAGGTGCCTATGAGCGGATCGGCAGCCGTTTCGGTGAAAACTGCCCCCTCGATGCCGGCCATCCCCACTGGACCCAACTACGTGAACGCAATCATCACCCCGACAACCGACTTTGAAACAACAGGTTCGCCCGAGGCTGTAACCTACGCATGGGGGCTGGAACCCGCCGAAGCAGGCTCGATGCAGGGCAACTCCACCACAGGAACTGCCGTGTGGGGCAACACCTTCTACTGCGGCCTGGCTTACATCAAAGTGAGCGCGGTGAACGAATGCGGCGAAAGCGGATATACCGAAGCTTTCGCTCCCCAGGTTGACAACTTCGTGGCTGTAGGAACCCTCGAACAGGGTGGATACCAGGTGTATCCCGTTCCGGCTCGCGAAATGTTAACCATCGTGGCACCCGAAGCCAACGCTTCCATGCTGTTGCTCAACCCAGTCGGACAACAGGTGGTTGCACGGCAGCTTCAAACAGGAATCAACACCATCGCGCTGACAAACCTCACTGCAGGTGTCTATCTGCTGAAGGTGGAAGCCAATGGAAAAACCCTCGTGATGAAGGTGGTGATTGAAAAATAA
>JAQVCV010000077.1 GCA_028689615.1 Bacteroidales bacterium
ACGGTTTTTCAAGCCGTGTGGAATGGTGCGCCTGCTTTGTGTCATGGTGCTACGGACAGGCGGGCTTATCCGAGCCGCGCTTTGCAGCCTGCCAGTCGCAGGGTATTCCGTGGTTTACAAGTCACGGACAATGGGCTGACCGGGGCTATTCTAACCTTGCCCCCGGCGACGCTATCTTTTTTGACTGGGACAGCGACGGCAGCGCAGACCATGTAGGGCTTGTTATCGGCACAGACGGCAGCCGTGTCTATACCGTTGAGGGCAATTCCGGCGACGCCTGCAAAATCAAGAGCTATTCCCTTGACTACGGCTGTATCAAGGGCTACGGCTTGATGAACTGGGACTAAACAACATTTGAAAGGAGCTTTTATTATGGCAACAAACAAGATTGAACGTATCGAAGCAGAAATGCAAAAGGCCCGTGAGAAAATCACGGAATATCAGAACAAGTTGAGGGAGCTTGCCGCGCAGAAAACCGAAGCGGAAAATCTGCAAATCGTTTCCCTTGTGCGCTCTATGCGTGTAACCCCTGCGGAGCTGACCGCCATGCTTTCCGGCGGCGGTATTCCCGGCATGGCTGCTACCCCGACCACCTACACCAAAAAAGAGGAGGACACCGAAGATGAAGAGTAAAAGATTTTTCCGTACCATTACCGCGCTGTTTGCCGCCGTCGTTCTGACGTGCGGTTTTTCTGTTACTGCCTTTGCACAGACGCCGGAAGAAACCCCGACTGAAACAGTTACCGAGCCGGAAGTGACACCGCAGCCACTTACCCCGGAGGGCAACATGACCCTTGTAGACGATATTGCGGGCGACGCTTCCGAAGATAAGCAGTTTATCGTAGTGCAGAGCAAAGGCGGCAACTATTTCTATATCGTCATTGACAAAGCCGCCGAGGGCGAAAACACCGTCCATTTCCTCAATCAAGTGGACGAAGCCGACCTTATGGCGATTATCGAGGACGGGCAGACTGCCACTCCTGCCCCTGCTGTCTGCAACTGTACCGAGAAATGCGAAACGGGCAAGGTCAATGTTTCCTGCCCTGTCTGCAAGACCGATACAAGCGGCTGCACAGGCAAGGAAGTCACGCCGGAAGCTACCGACGAGCCGCAGGAGGAAACCCATAATAACAGCATGGGCGGGCTTGTGCTTTTCCTTGTGATTGCCCTGCTTGGCGGCGGTGGTGCGCTCTATTACTTTAAGTTTATGAAGCCGAAACAGAGCGTCAAAGGCGGCACCGACCTTGACGATTTCGATTTTGACGAATACGACGAGGAAACGGAGGACGAAGAAACCACCGGGAACGCTGACGGGGACGACACGGAGGACACCCTATGACGTGGTTTACCGACAGTCCTTTTGAAAAGATGATGACCCAAAAACCCAACGGGCGGCGCGATACTGCGTCGCCTGTTCCTATTTCTCCGGCGTGTGATAGCTGTTCCTACAAGGGGCTTGCCCCTTGTGTGGGCTACTGTATCAAAAAGCTGCAAGGAAAAAGCGGTGTGCCGGAGCATGAAAGGAGGAATTACCAATGAAACTTGTGATTGCAGAAAAGCCCAGCGTTGCACAGACAATCGCCGCCGTACTGGGTGCGACGCAGAAAAAGGACGGCTATATCGAGGGCGGCGGGTATGTCGTGTCCTGGTGTGTCGGGCATTTGGTAGGGCTTGCACAGGCTGACGCCTACGGCGAACAGTACAAAAAATGGAGCTATGAAGCCCTGCCGATTTTACCGCAGGAATGGCAGTATGCCGTTGCTTCTGACAAGCAAAAGCAATTCAAAATCTTAAAAGACCTCATGCGCCGGGACGACGTAACGGAGCTTGTGAATGCCTGCGACGCAGGACGCGAGGGAGAACTGATTTTCCGTTTTGTCTACCTTGTGGCAGGCTGCAACAAGCCCTTTTCCCGCCTTTGGATTTCCTCAATGGAGGACAGCGCAATCAAGAAAGGCTTTGCAGAGCTGAAACCCGGCAGGGACTATGACGCGCTTTATCAGTCGGCACTTTGCAGGGCGCGGGCTGACTGGCTTATCGGTATCAATGCCACCCGTCTTTTTTCCGTCCTCTATCACAGGACTTTAAACGTGGGACGTGTGCAGACCCCGACGCTGAAACTGCTTGTTGACCGGGGCGCAGCAATCACGGGCTTTTCCAAAGAAAAGTATCATATCGTGCGCTTGGATTTGGACGGCGCGGAAGCGTCAAGCGTGAGGTTCTCCGACGCTGATGAAGCGGAAAAGCTGAAAGCAGCCTGCGAAGCGTCACAGGCAGTATGTGTTACCTTGACCCGCGAGAAAAAGACCGTCGCCCCGCCAAAGCTCTTTGACCTTACGGGCTTGCAGCGGGAAGCCAACCGCATTTATGGCTACACCGCAAAGCAGACCCTTGACCTTGCACAGACACTTTATGAGAAACGTCTTTTGACCTATCCGAGAACAGACAGCACCTTTCTGACCGACGATATGGGCGATACGGCGACGGGCATTGCTGCGCTGCTTTGTAGCAAGCTGCCCTTTATGCAGGGCGTGGATTTTACGCCGGAGATTGCCCGGACACTTGACAGCAAAAAGGTATCAGACCACCACGCCATTATCCCTACAATGGAGCTGAAAAAAGCTGACCTTGCCACGCTGCCGGAAACGGAACGGAATATCCTTACTCTTGCCGGAGCGCGTCTTTTATTCGCTGCCGCGCAGCCCCACCTTTACGAAGCGGTCAAGGCAGTATTTGAATGTGCCGGACAGAGCTTTACCGCCACAGGAAAGACGGTGCTTGCTGCCGGGTGGAAAGACCTTGACGCACGTTTTCGGGCAACGCTCAAAGCAAAACCCGACGACGGGGAGGTTTTAGAGCTTACCCTGCCGGAGCTTTCCGAGGGACAGACCTTTGAACACCCCAAAGCAAAACGCACCGAGCATTTCACGACACCGCCAAAGCAGCATACGGAGGACACCCTGCTTTCTGCTATGGAACGCGCCGGAAGTGAGGAAACCACAGAGGAAGCCGAACGCAAAGGGTTAGGCACACCCGCCACCCGCGCCGCCGTCATTGAAAAACTGGTATCGGCGGGATTTGTGGAACGAAAGGGAAAGCAGCTTATCCCCACCAAAGACGGCAACAACCTTGTGTGCGTCCTGCCCGATACGCTGACTTCCCCGCAGCTTACCGCTGAATGGGAAAACAATCTGACCGAGATTGCAAAGGGAAACGCCGACCCGGACAGCTTCATGCAGGGCATTGAACGTATGGCACAGGAGCTTGTAAAGACCTATCCGTTTCTTGCTGAAGAACAAAAAGACCTGTTCAAAGAGGAAAAGGCTGCTATCGGCAAATGCCCCCGTTGCGGTGCTGATGTGCATGAGGGAAAGAAAAACTACTACTGTTCTAATCGGGATTGCGCCTTTGTCATGTGGAAAAATGACCGTTTCTTTGAGGAACGGAAAACCGCTTTTACGCCAAAGATTGCCGCGGCTCTCTTAAAGGACGGCAAGGTAAAAGTGAAAAAGCTGTATTCCACGAAAACAGGCAAAACCTATGACGGCATGGTGCTTTTAGCCGATACTGGCGGGAAGTATGTCAACTACCGCATTGCAATTTCAAGGGATAAGGAACTTACGCAGCAAGCATAGGAAAGGGGTACCCTTTCCGTAAAACCCCCGCTTTTCTCTATCGAGAACGGCGGGGATTTTGCTTGTTGGGAAGTTTCCCAAACCCTCTTATAAAACCAAAACGAAAGGAGCGACGCTATGGCAAGTTTACGCGACGCTGTAAAAAGCTATCAGGAAGAACTAAAGGACGGGATTGCTTGGGTGGTGTTCTGGCGTGAGGGGCGTTCATGGAACAGCGAGTGCTTCCACCTTGACGGGGACGACCTGCTCTCCCCGGAGGACAAAAGCCGCCTTGAAGAAATAAGCAGCATAGACCCCGCCGCCGTTTCCCTAAACGGCTATTACTGCGGACAGCTTGGGGAAGATATGAGCCTTGACGAGCTGACAGCCGGAGTGCACCACCATTACGAAAACCACACCAACAGCCTTGTGTCCTTTCTCGAAATGCACGACGACACGTTGCCGCCGGAGCTGTTAGAGGAAGCAAGAAAAATCGCCCATGACGCAGGGCTTCCGTTCTATGAAAAGCCTTACCGGGGCGAAGATTTTGACCCGTATGTATATGACGGAAATATGAGCATAGAGGACTACGACCTCATGCACCAACGAATAGCGAAAGAAAGGAGCGAGAAAATGAGCGAACAATTTTCTATCTTGATTGACAGCCGCAGCCGTTTTGAAACAGGAACACCGGGCGGCGTGTGGCTCTCCATGCCGACCACTACCGAGCAGCTTCACGAAGCCATGAAAAGCGTCGGTATTAGCCCGGACAATCCGCAGGACTTTTTTATCAATGGCTTTGGGAACACCGAGGACTGCCCCTTTGATGTGCCGCTTGCCGTTATCCAAAACGGCAGCATGGACGAGCTGAATTATTTAGGCAATCTGCTTTCCTTGCAGAGCGACGAGGACAAGGCGAAATTTGCGGCGGCGGTAACACATGGAGAACGCGCCGGAAACCTCAAAGACCTTATCAACCTTGCACAAAATCTTGACTGCTACTGGCTTTATCCCACCGTACAGAGTGAGGAAGATTACGGCTATTATCTCATTGACGAACTGGACGAATTGGAGCTGCCCGAAGAAGTAAAGAAATATTTTGACTATGAAGCCTATGGACGGGACGCGGTTATCAATGACGGCGGCAGGCTGACCGAACAGGGCTACATCTATAACAACAAAAATACTTTTACAGAATGGTACGACGGGCGCGACGTGCCGCAGGAATACCGGGTAATGCCGCAGCCTGTTCCTACACGCCCCGACCCGTCAAAGGTGGAAATGGACGCTATCGGTGCGGTACCGCCCACACCCTCTACTACCGAGCAGCCGCACCCCGTTATCCCTATCATTCTGACCGGGGAAAAATCCGGCGAAAAGATGAAAGAGATTACCGACCGTTTGGAGCAGGGAATTTTAGAACTGTTTGACAGCGACCGTTTCAAAGCATACCTGTCTACCATGTCGAAATTCCACGATTACAGTCTGAACAATACGCTGCTGATTGCCATGCAGGGCGGCAGCTTGGTAAGGGGCTATAACCAATGGAAAAGTGAATTTGGGCGCAATGTGAAGCAGGGAGAAAAGGCAATTAAAATCATTGCACCCACCCCGTACAAGGTCAGAAAGCAGACGGAGAAAATCGACCCGAACACGCAAAAGCCTGTTATCGGCAAGGACGGAAAGCCCGTTACCGAGGAAACCGAAGTGACAATCCCTGCCTTTAAGGTAGTGTCCGTATTCGACGTATCACAGACCGAGGGAAAGGAACTTCCCTCTATCGGTGTCAATGAGCTGTTGGGCGACGTGGAACACTTTAAGGATTTTTACGCCGCACTTGAAAAGGCTTCCCCTGTTCCCATTGGCTTTGAACAAATCGGGGGCAGCGCACACGGCTATTACCACTTGGAAGAAAAACGCATTGCCATTGACGAGGGAATGAGCGAGTTGCAAACGCTGAAAACCGCTATCCATGAAATCGCCCATGCAAAGCTGCACGATATTGATTTATCTATCCCTAAAACCGAGCAGCCCCGCATTGACAAGCGCACCCGTGAAGTTGAAGCGGAAAGCGTTGCCTATACCGTGTGTCAGCATTACGGGCTTGATACGTCAGACTATTCCTTTGGCTATGTTGCCGGGTGGAGCAGCGGAAAGGAGCTTGCAGAATTAAAAGGCTCTTTGCAGACAATCCACAAAGCCGCTGCTGAACTGATTACCGCCATTGACGGGCATATCGCAGAGCTGCAAAAATCACAGGAGCAGACGCAGGAACAGCCTGCCCCGGAGCAGATCGTTGAGCAGGAAACACCCGTTTCCGAAACGAAGCCTGCGCCGAAGCTGCCACAGGAGAAAACCGACGAACAGACCACCGCAGCACCACAGGAAGCACAGCCCGCAGCGGTCAAGTATTATGCTATCAATGAAACCGCCGCCCGACGTGCAAAGGACGCAAACAGCTTTTCCGATTATAAACCGGGCAGCGCAACGGCTGAATACAAGCAGTATGTAGATGAAGCTGCCGCCCTTGCAGAACGTCAAAAAGCACGGGTAGACCCTATGTATCACGAAAAGATAGACAGCCTGCTTGATACCTACGCCCGGAAACTGGCGGCAAATATGAACAACCGTTTTGCCATTGACGCCCGTGTGCCGTCTATCCTTATTGCCGGTGGCTCTAACTTCCCCGTGAGGAAGAAAGAAAAGCAGAACGCCGCCCGTGATACCAATTATCGGGAATGGCAGGACATACAGGGCTTGCTTGATAAAATCCGCAGCACAGGCAGGGGCGGTATCAGCGCAGACGACCCGCAGGCGGTTCAGAAGTTGGAACATAAACTTGCAGACTTGGAACAGTCACAGGAAACCATGAAAGCGGTCAATGCCTATTACCGCAAGCACAAGACCCTTGACGGCTGCCCTGCATTGACGCCGGAGCGTATCGAAAAGCTAAAGGCAAGCATGGAAAGCGGCTACCACCTTGAGGGCAAGCCCTATCCCACATGGGCGTTATCCAACAACAGCGCAGAAATCCGGCGTGTAAAAAGCCGCATTGCAGACCTTTCAAAGAAAAAGGAAATCGGCTTTGTCGGGTGGGAATTTGACGGCGGCAAGGTGGAAGCCAACACGCAGGATAACCGCCTGCAAATCTTCTTTGAGGAAAAGCCCGACGAAGCAACGCGGGCAGAACTCAAAAGCAATGGTTTTCGTTGGTCGCCCAAAGCGGAACGCTGGCAGCGGCAGCTTACAGACAATGCCTATTATGCTGCAAACTATATAAAAGTCATTCAGCCACTTACCGGGGAAAAGCCTACGGAACTGCTGCGGGCGCATAGTAAGGCGCAACAGGCAAAAACCGCCGAGCCTGCCACGCCGGAAGTTATCTATAAAATGCACACCAACCCCAGCAGCGACAGCATAGAAAATCGTTCTTTCCTGCAAGCCTATATTCCACAGGAGGACGGAAAAGCAAAGATAGGTGACATTCTTTTTGTGGGTACGCCGGAGAAGTGCCGGGAACTTTTGGAGCAGCTAAATACCGGGGAACTGACGCAAGGACAGGTCAAGGAGCTTTTCACAAAGGCACAGGAGCAGCCAACACCCACACAGACCGCCGAGCAGGACACCCCAAAACAGGCAGAGCCGGACAAGGACACTTTTACCATTTATCAGCTAAAGGGCGGCGACGAAACGCGGGGCTTCCGCTTTGAGCCATACGACCGCTTGCAGGTGGCAGGGCTTACCCTTGACAGGGGAAATTACGAGCTGACCTATACCGCGCCGCTTGATAGCACCATGAGCCTTGACAGCATTTATGAGCGTTTTAATATCGACCACCCAAAGGATTTTACGGGACACAGCCTTTCCGTTTCTGACGTGGTAGTGCTTCATCAGAACGGGCAGGACACCGCCCACTATGTAGACAGTCTTGGTTTTCGGAACGTGCCGGAATTTTTGCAGCCGCAGACACCCGCCCTTGTTCCCGACGAACATTTGACCGGGGAAAAGGTACAGACGCCACGCGGCAGTTTCAGCCTTACGTCTATGAGCGTCGAGCAGATGAAAGAAGCCGGATATGGTTTTCATCATCAATCGGACGACGGAAAATATGACATTATGACAAGCAACAACCGCGCCTTTGCCGTTGCGGTAGAGCCGCCCGAAAAGGTAAACCCTTTGAAGTACGTCGAGGACACAATAGAGCAAAACGACAACAACTTTGACGGCATTATCAATAACACGCCCACCGTGGACGAACTGGAAGCAAAGGTAAAAGCCGGGGAACAGATTTCCCTTACTACGCTTGCCGAAGCAATCAAAGCCGATAAGGAACGCGGCAAGGGCAAAGAAGAAAAGCCCTCTATCCGGGCGCAGCTCAAAGCAGATAAGGCAAGGGCGCAAAAGAAGCCGCCAAAAAGTAAATCACAGGATTTGGAAAGGAGCTGACCCATGAGCAAGTTAAGCAAGTTTGAAGATGTGGATGTGTTCGCCTATCTTGAAGCCATTATGAAGCAGAACACAGGATTTTTTCAGAGCGATTTTGAAATTGACAAGGCAATTATCCAAAAGGCAACGGCAAGCCCCAACCGGGAGGACAAAACCCTTTTGTGGCTTGCCCGCCCGTCGGGTACACATTGCTTTCGGGAGCGCGACGTTTTCTTAAAGGACACAGCCCCGCATAACACCTGGCGTTTCCACCATGAGCAGACCCGCGACCGTATTCTTGCCTATGCCGTGGAGCTGACCGGGATTGTGGACGGTAAAATCAAGGGCAGTCTTTATGAGCTTGACTATGCACAGCATTATGAGCGCGTCAAGGAAAAGGAGCTGCCCGCTGATACTGTCCGGCTGATTTACGAGCATGGAGAACGGGAACAGCCCGCAGCGTATCGTTTCGACGGCAGCACCGATCCGCAGCTTGGCAAATTTGAACGCTTTGAAACACTACCCAATGACCCCGAAGCCCTGCAACAGCTTTTACAGGAAGAAAAGCGCAGCCGCGATAAGCTGACGACGGGGAATTTCACAGAGCATATCGCCGTCCTGCAGGACGGACGAATTGAAGCCGAAGCGCGGCATATCGTGGCACAGATGAAGCAGCTTTACGCCCCCAACAGCCCGAACAAGACCCATTTCATGGTAGAAGTTTCCCCGGCATTTATGATGATTGCGTCAAGCAAAGATACAGAACAGCTTGCCGCCATGCTGCCCTATAAGACCCTTGCACTTTCTACTGTCAAAGACCACCACGGCGTATATGCACAAATCAGCAAGGACGAAAGCCGGGACAAGGACATTCGCAAGCCCCGCCCCTCTATCCGGGCGCAGCTTGCCGCAGGCACGAAAAAAGCCGCCCCAAAAAAGGCAGCGGCAAAAACCAAACATCACGATATGGAGGTATGAACATGATTAGATTAACCGTTGAGGAAACAAACCTTTTGAGCATTTACACAGGAAGCAGCAAGCGTGGGCTTATCGAAACTATCTCTGCCGAGCTGCCGTTCATGGACGCGGATATGCGGGAGCTTGCCACACGCACGATTACCAAAATCGACGCGCTGACAGAAAGCGAATATGCCGAGCTTCCCGTATATGCCGCCGACGAAGTATGAGCGAGGTAAAGCGGCTGACGCCGCCCCAAAGCCGCAGGACAAACGCCCTTGTGAAAAAGGAGTGCTGCAACTGCGACGGCGGGAACTGTCTGCTACTGGACGACGGGGACGAGTGCGTATGTCCGCAGCTCATTTCCTGTTCGCTGCTTTGCAAATGGTTTCGCGCCGCCGTCCTGCCCCTTGATAAAGAACTGTACGCCGAGCTTTACGCGCCGGAGGACAAAAGGCGGTGTGAGGTATGCAACACGCCCTTTGCGTCAAGCTCAAACAGCGTCAAATATTGCCCGGACTGCCGGAAAAGAATACAGCGCATACAGGCAGCCGAACGCAAGCGAAAACAACGGTCAATGTCACGCGATAGGGGCGAAAAAGACCTTGTATAACAGGGCTTTGCGGGCGTGAAACTGATACAGCAAGGGATTTATACCTAACTGCTCAAAATCAGCGTTCTACTGCGTGACATCAGCACCAAAGCAGCACCCATAAAAAGACGGGGCGCGGCAGCCATAATCGGCTGTCGCGCCCCGCTTTTTTATGGTTTAAGAAAAAAGTTAAATGCAATGTCATTTGCAGAAACATTGATAGGTTGCTTTGATTTTTCTATTTGACTTAGATAACATTTCACGCCATACATCATTTTTGAACTATGCGGGTCAGCAACAGCAAATTGGACACCGCCTTGTGCCTTTTCACTCCATTTGTCCCATAGAAGTGGACTAATAATTAGGTTCTGCGAGTACAACGGAATAAGTATGTTGATATAATATTCGACTAAATCCAGTGGGGAATTTCTAATTGTTTCAAAGTATTTAGAAAAATATTTCAAGTCCTCTTTCAGCGCACTAACTAAAATGTAAGATTTATTATCTACTGGAAATGATGTGAAAAATATAAACTTCAACCTTTTTGACGCTTTATCAAATGCTTTTACTTTTTTTCCTGTAATATCAAACGGCGGGGATATTGCCATATAATTTGCAAATTGGATTTCAAATGGGATTTCGAGTGTAATAGTTTCCAATCCATCAAAATCATTGTTCTTGAGAGCGTTGTCAAAATACATTTTGTAATACTGCAAATCGTTAAGTTTTTCTTGCACATTTCTATATTGATGTACCACCAAAGGATTTTTTGTGGTTTGTGGAACATTAGAGAACATCAAGGTATTGAATTTTTGCGCAGCAATTTGCGTATAAAATTCAAATGAAAATGTTTTATATGCGAATAGAAAGCGTTGCTCTTTATCAAGAGTTTGCAAATCAAATTGCTTCTTTTCTATCTTCGCAAACAGTTTGTCATCATGTGTCTTGCAAAAACAAGTCGCTGTTGTTGCAGTAGAAATAGATACTTCTGTTAAAAAATAAAATGGTTCAGGCTGTCCTTTTTTGATTTCAAGAATAACAGGGTCTTTTGAAAAATCCTGCATTATAACTTTACCGTTATTAGCGAGTTTGCTTAATATCCTATTCTCTTGAAGTGCATGGGCTTTAATAATGCTTTTTCCTTTTTGAGTACATCCCTCATATAAGCAAAATTTGCTTTTGCTTTTTTTCATTTGTTGCCCTGTAAAATGTAATGCTTCATTATTGTTGTGAAAAGTTTTCGCCGCTTTGTATTTGCAGCAATCTTTATATTCTTTTCCGCTGTTACAGGGGCAAAGCTCTGTACCAGAAATTCTAATTTTTTTGAACATACTTACCTCCTGCGATTGCGATAGAATAGTAATTATTATACCACACATTTATAAGTATTTCTATCATAACTGGTTACCCCCGTTCTGTTTCCTTGCCACGTTCCGGCTCTTTCTCCTGCCGTAAAATACTGTCTATGTTCTGCTTGATAATATCGTATTCCTTGACCTGTTTTTTCAGCTTCCCATAGTCGGCATAAAGGATTTCTTTCTGTTCTTGCAGGGCGGTATATTCGGCTTGCAGGGTAGCGACATTCGGGAGCTTGCTTCCGATCTGCGCTGCCCGTAATGCTTTTACTGCCGCTTCAAAAAGAATAAGGTCGCTTTCGTGGGCTGCCCGGTACGCCGCTTTGTCCTTTGCCTTTCGGTACATTTCATAGACTGGCTTTAGCTTTTGATAGGTAGAAACATTCTTGATAAGTACCGCCATATCTGCAAGCCGTTTTTCAACACTCTTTAATGCGTCGGCTGCCTGTTCGCTTGCCGTGTTTATTTCCGCGATTTTCTCTTGAAGCTGCTCGTATTGCTCTATGCGATTTTCGGTTAGGAAGTTTAGCGTCTTTGCTGCCTGTTTCAAATTTTGGATTTTCGCCCATTGCTCATAGCCCCGGCTTTCCTGCGCCTTGATACTGTTTTCAATATCAATGAGCAACGAAATACCTTTGCGCTCCTGTTTGGGTGCTTTAGCGGTGCGTGTACGCTTGCCCGCTATCCGTTCGGTTATGGCTTTCTCTGTATAATCTACACCGAGGGTTTTCAAACGGGTAAACCGTTCCTGTCCGGGTGCGCGGCAGGATATGTACTTACCGGGCTTTATTTCATAGCCCACCGTCTGTAATTGCTGCACCAATTCTTCAAAACTTGACACTTGGGGGATAAGTGCGTCAACTGCAATTTTCAGCTTTCCTTTCCAACTGGTACCCGTTCTTTCTGCTTGGTATTCTGCATAGGTTTTTCCTTTGCTGCCTTTGCCCGGAACGACGACAGACAAGCCATTTTCCCGACACAGCTTGTCGCTTATATTCCGTATGCCGTAATAGCTTCTTCTGTTAGAAACATACTTATGGTGGTCTACGAAGTTGACTGCACAAAAAATGATATGATTATGGATATGCCCCTTGTCAATGTGCGTCGTTAGGACGTATTCATATTGCCCTTTGGTTACAGCGTCGGCAAGCTGCCGTCCGATTTCGTGCGCCTGCTGATAGGTGGCTTCTCCCGGCGCAAAGGATTGTATGAGGTGGTGGGCTAAATTGTTGCCTTTATCCAACGCTTGCGATAGGGTAAAACCAAACTCAATATCTGCCGTTTCAAAGGAGCAGCCGAACGAGGACACAAGCATTTTTTCATCTGTTTTTGCGGGATTTTGGATATAATCAAGGGCTTTGCTCAACGTGCTTTTAATAGGTTTAATCTTTGTAACCGCCATATCTCGTTTAGCACCCCCTTTATCTCGTCTATATCCTCTTGGTATGCGCTGCCTGTACTGTTGACACGCCGCGCAATCTGATTGACATTGACCCCGATTTTCTGTATCTCGGCGGTCATTGCCTTTATATCGCTATGGTCTACTTGCAGGATATACCCGTCGATTGCGATTTTCCGCAGATACGCCGCCATGTTCCGGGTGGGTATCTGTTTCATTTTTTCTTCTATCAATTCGCGTTCTTCTTCCGTCACGCGAAACTTTAGCTGCACCGTTCTTTTTCTTCCGTCCATACGCTGATGCTCCTTTCGTTTTTAGAGGGTTTGGGAAACTTCCCAACAAGCAATTTTGCAGGGCAAAATACGGAAGTGGGTACCCGCTTCCTATGCTTGCTATGAAAGTTTTTTCCCTAACACCTACAACAACGAAAGGCTGCTTTTTGCCAAAATTACGCAAAAGAAAAACGCTGCAATCCTCAATGGCTGCAACGCTTCTCAATGTGTATTCTTTTTTGTGTAGGACATTCTTATTCGCCCTCTTTGTTGACTTCCTGTATTTCCTTTGCCGTGGCAGTCACAATCCGCAATCCCTTGTCGTCCATTTCATCAAGCAGCGTTTCAAGCTGTCTGCGCTGCGTCGATTTATCCATGCCTTTATCCGGGAAAAAGAACTGGTCTACTGACACGTCCAAAAGAGTTACAAGCTCATAAAAGATTTGCAGGCTTGGGTGCTGTCCGCTGTTTTCAATAGACGCAATATAGCGGGGCGCAATGTTCATTCTATCCGCTAATTCATTTCTTGAAATACCCTTTGCCTTTCGTGCCGCTTTTATGGCTTGACCGAAAGCCTTAAAATCATATTTGATTTTCTCCTGCTTCATAATATCACCCTATTACATTTTACTGTTCACCTTTCTTTCGAGATATGAGTACACATATCATATAGTTGATAAGAATAGAGCATGTTATTCACGCGCAATCTGTTGTTTTTATTCGGCTGACCGTATATAATAATTGAGTAATGTTGTTTGCAATAGAAAGGACGGTTAGATATGGAATATATTTCAGCTCCCGAAGCTGCTAAAAAGTGGGGCATTTCAGAGCGACGGGTACAGAAGCTATGCGAAGAAAACAGAATACCTGGCGTTGCTCGTTTCAGTCGTATGTGGCTGATACCAAAAGATGCAAAGAAACCTATTGACGCTCGTAAAAAAAAGACAAAAATTTTTGAAACGGATTAGATATTACGAAGTCTTATAAATGAACAGGAGGTGAGACAGTGCAGACGCCCGATTTTGAAAAAGTATATGCGGAATACTTTTCCGATGTTTATAAATACATTTTGTCCCTATCTCAAAATGAAACCATCGCAGAAGAAATTACGCAAGAAACATTTTTTAAGGCAATGCGCCACATAGACAAGTTTAACGGCAACTGCAAATTGTATGTGTGGCTTTGTCAAATTGCTAAAAACACTTACTTTTCTTATTGCAAGAAAGAAAAGCGATTTTCCCCGGAGATTGATACGGAATACCCGGATTTGACTTTAGACTTAGAAAAATCATACATTGACAAGGATACGGCAAAAAGATTGCATTTTTTTCTGCATAATCTTGACGAACCGTATAAAGAAGTTTTTACATTGAGAGTTTTCGGTGATTTACCGTTTTCTCAAATAGGGGAATTATTCGGGAAAACAGATAGTTGGGCAAGATTGGTATTTTACAGAGCAAAAAAACAATTACAGGAGGAAATGAAATGAATATTTCTTGTGACATTATCAATGATTTGCTACCGCTGTATCATGACGGCGTATGTAGCGAAGATAGCAAAAATGCGGTTGAAGAACATCTTAAACATTGTGAAAGCTGCCGTAATGAATTAAAGGCTATGGATAGCGAATTGCCTATCACGAACAGAACTGAAAACTTGGCAGAAGCCGAGGCAGTAAAAAAATTGTCTAAACGTTGGAAGAAAGGAATGATTAAATCAGTTTTGAAAGGAGCTTTCTTTACTCTCTTGACTGTTGTTATTTTTCTTTTGGTACTTTATCTTTTTGTTGGCATAAGAATAGCTTAATGGAGAAGTGTAATGGCAGATAATATAACAATAATCAGATATGAAGATAAAGAGATTACACTTATTGGAACGGCTCATGTACTGCATGAAAGTGCAATACAGGTAAAGCAGACTATCGACAGTCTATTACCCGATACGGTCTGTATTGAATTAGATATGGAGCGATATAAAAATCTTCAAAATCCAAAAGCATGGGAAAACACTAATGTCGCTGACGTTATCAAGTCAAAGAAATTAGGATTGTTACTTGCCAGCATTATTTTAAGCAGCTACCAGAAACGGATTGCAAAAAAACTAAATGCTACTCCCGGTCAAGAAATGCTGCAAGGAATTGAAAGTGCAAAGGAACATTCTTGTGAATTAGTCCTTGCGGACAGAAATATTCAGACGACATTTTTGAGGATTTGGCGCAAACTGTCTGTTTGGGAAAAATGCAAACTGTTTTCCGGTTTACTCACCGGAGAACAGGAACAAGATGAAGAAATTGACCTAAAGACGCTCATGGAAAAAGATAATTTAGAAGCAGCAATATCAAGTATTGGGGAAGAATTACCCAAAGTGGCTGAAATACTTATTAACGAGCGCGACCAACATTTGGCTTATAAAATCAAAACCGCACCTGGGAAAAAAATTGTTGCTGTTGTCGGCGCGGCTCATGTTGCCGGAATAAAAAGAGAAATATTGTGTGAGCAGGACTTAGAAAGTATAACATCTATTCCAAAGTCAAATAGCTTTTTTAAGGTGTTTGCGTGGATAATTCCAATCGCTATTCTTCTCTTAATTGCCTACGGTTTTATTAGCAACTTTCAAACAGGATTACAACAGCTCAAATCTTGGGTTTTATGGAATGGCGTATTGGCTGGAATTTTTACAGCCGCAATGTTGGGACACCCTTTCAGTATTTTAGCAGCTTTAGTTTCTGCACCGATTACATCACTCAATCCATTTTTAGCGTGTGGTTGGTTTGTCGGTCTTACCGAAGCTACAATTAGAAAACCGACGGTTGATGATATAAACCGTGTACCAGATGATATATTTCATATAAAACGCTTTTTCAGAAATCGCTTTTTGAAAGCTATGGTAATTGTGATTTTTGCCAATATAGGCAGCTCGCTTGGTACGCTTATTGCGGGAGCCAACATTATCAAAAACTTATTTTAGGAGGACAAAAATTTGAACTATAATATTTTAACTGGTGAACACATTAGCAAAAAATATGGAAACAACCATGTTCTTCGTGATGTTTCCATTCATATTAAGCAAGGCGAGATTTACGGGCTGATTGGGAAAAATGGTTCAGGGAAAACGACCTTGCTTCGCATACTCTGTGGGCTTATTCCGAACTATGGAGGAAAAATTACACTTGCCAATATCGGTAGTAGCAAGTGCAAAATAGCGGCATTGATAAATTCTCCTGCACTTTTTCTCAATATGACCGCATTTGAAAACTTGAAAGAACAATCTGCTTTGTTGGGGTTGCATAATGATACCAAAATCAATGACATACTTAAAACCATAGGACTGGAAGATAATGCAAATAAAGTAGTAAAAGGCTTTTCGTTAGGAATGACCCAACGCTTAAAATTGGGAATGGCTTTACTCGAAAGCCCCGATCTCTTCATTTTGGACGAGCCTGTAAATGGTCTTGACCCCGACGGGATTGCTGCTTTACGAGAATTGCTACACCAGTTAAACAAAGAATATGGGATGACTATCTTAATCTCAAGCCATATTTTAGGCGAACTGGAACATACTGCAACTTGTTTTGGGATTTTAAACGATGGTGTGATAATAAAGGAATTATCCATACATGATATTCAACAAAGCAATTCAACGTTGGAAAAACTTTATATGCAATACACAAAAGGAGGAAATGAACATAATGCTTAACATTTTAAATGGTGATTTCTACCGCATTAAAAAAAGTAAACTTTTCTATGGCGCGATTATTTTTTCCGGATTGATTTCATTTTTGTTAATGATACTTAATAGGCAGGATATTCGCCTTGGTATCTCAATTTTCGGAAACTTGACAACTTTTATTTCAGCAAAAGATGTAATCATTCTTGGTGTGCAATATCAAAAGGGGCTTGGTCTGGTCGCCGCTATATTTGTGTCCATTTTTATTGGTCAAGAGTATCAGTGGAATACATGGCAGCACAAATGGCTGATTAGCAAGACACGATATGGGATGTACTTATCAAAAGCAATTCTGTCCGCTATGGTATCAGCCCTAACCTTTCTTGTTTTTGAGCTTTCAGCATTACTGTTTTCGGGGCAAGTGGGAAATCTGCTTGCAGGTGGTTATATTACAACCCTGCTTTGTGGCAGCGTGATTTACATTGCACTCGGTGCTGTTCTATGCTTTATTTCTATGCTGATTAAGAGTAGCACAACCTCGATTATTGTAACTTTGGGCTATGTCATGTTAAGTGAAACACTTGTAACTGTTTTTCAAAATATTGGTGGAATTTCAGTAGTTACGGAAAAGGTTGTTGCATGGTGCGTTGAACATTCAATTTATGGTATGTCGGTAGCCCTTGCAACATCGTCTATGACACCAATGTTGATTAGCTCTATTGTTATAACATCTTTCGCTATTTTTGCAGTAACTACAATTATTGGTATGCTATTCTATCGCAAATACGAGTTGTGATGATGTAATGAATGGAGAAAATTATATGGACGAAAACGAATGGATATTATGTCCTATTTGCAAGAATAAGACACGGATTAGAATACGGCGTGATACCATACTTGAAAATTTCCCGCTGTACTGTCCGAAATGTAAGCAGGAAACTTTAATTGCAATACGAAAATTAAATATGTCAGTTATCAAAGAGCCAGACGCAAAGACGCAGAGCCGATAACCCGCAGCCATGATTGCGGATTATCGGCTCTTTCTTTTTAACTGATATGAATAGCTGCTGGGTGGCAGCAAAGAAAAAAAGCCGCCAATCAGCAGTATATCATCTTGCCTATAAAACGGTGGCTTTGATTTTCAGAGCCGCCGTTTCTTTGCGTCAAGACAAATCACAATGACCCAATAGACACGACGGAAACAGGAGGTATTGTCGTGTCTATTATTGTATACAGCCCTCATGAGCTGCACCAATTAAAAAAAGCCTTGCTCCACCGCAGGGACATTCCAGCTATGAAGATGAATACACATATCACTATGCGATAGTTTGTGCTTCCTTGTGCGCTCGGCTGCTTTATGCAGTCGGGCGTTTTTGCGTCTTTGCAGAACTTTTTTCAAAAAATCTGCCAACATCTTCGGCGTTTCCAAAACGCTTGGTGTTGAGGGTTTACGAAAGGGGAAATCATCA
>JAQVCV010000120.1 GCA_028689615.1 Bacteroidales bacterium
AATTCAATGCTGCTTGTTGAATTGATGTTTCCCTAGGGGCCTATCATAGTTCTGGGGAATTTGGGTTGGTCGTCATTGTTTTGGTGAAATTCGTCCCTTGTCCAAGGATTTATAACAGCTCCCTGGCTTTGCCAATGAAACGGATCAGTTACACGTTCGCTGATCATGAATGTTACCTGGAGACAAAAACCCTATCAAGGAACCATATCCATGCTCCTGGTTTTACCAATGGTGGAACCGTTCCGGCTTCGGTTATAATCGACATAAGCTGTCCGTGATTCTTATCTGCAAACACAAGCCGCCGCTATTCATCGGTGCAAAAGGTTGCAGCTTAATATCAAGATCGGATTCCTGGAAAGTGATTCGCCCGATCCGGGTCAATAAAATTGCGGGATATGGAAGCCAGGCCAGGCATAGGCCATGTATATGCAATGCCGTGAAATCCAAGTTGAATTACAGACATGCTGCAGTCAAATGCGGGATATTTACCTTTCAATTGCCTGTCGCCGGGCTCTTGTAAAGGGGTTTAAGGAAACGTGAATTGGCGCAGGGGTTTAAATCATACCGGGGTGTAGCAAAACGGGCAATCCGGTATGGCATTTCTTAGCGTGCCGGGCGATATAGCGAGGTATCAAGTCCTGGGTTGCTTTGATGACTGATTGAAGCAATCCTGCAATTTAGAGCCACTGTTTTTTTACAAGCAAGCAATCCCAATAGAGAACTGGGTGCAAATCTAGGGGTTGTCAATCTGATCAACCGAAAAAAGTGATTGATAAAACTGATTATCCAGGTACTTGCCATTATTAAGGAAATCCAACCCGAGGCAAAGTTACCAGTACAAACTTCAATGGAAAGGCCTGACTATGATCCAACCGGATCTTAATCAGCCTTGCTGTTACAGGCAACAAACATGGCCGGGCTGACAAATCAGAATCGCTGGGAATGATATTTGAATCAGGCCAAATATCAAGACAATCAAGCTGAAGCTGCTCATAGGACCGCTATAATACAGGTTCCCCTTTGTCCTCACAAGAGCGCCCGAAGGAATACGCCCTTGGATTGCTGCCATCTCACTTGCCAAGGCCGCCTTAATCTCGATCTAATCGAAGCCCACTTGAACGGATTGATGTTGCGGGGTTGATAGACAATAGCCAGCGGGAAAGCGCAACAGCCAGGAACGTTGGTTCGATATCCGGGAAGGGATAACCGCGGAAGGGTATCTTGCTTATGGTGGCAGGCTGATGACCGGGTCTCCTTGGTTGGGGTTAATGGCGCTTGGGCCAGAAGGCATTGGCTGGATAAAGTCCAATAGTTATTTATAGACATGGAGAACATAAAAGGATTGCCTTTTGCTATAATCGACGATAATCAGGAGCGGGAGACAAGAGTAGGAAGATTTGGAAATAAATATAGACGCTACAATCGAGGAGTTGCAACTATCAACGAAAACCAATAAGCTTCTGTACTAGCTAGGAATAATGACGGTTGATGAGATGTTGAACTATAATATTGAGGAATTAAGCGAATTTGGAGTTTTCGGTGAGGAATCACTTGATGAGTTGGATTGTTGTTATTGGAAGATGATTCGACGGGAAATCATGATCATCGACCCGGAACTGGAACGCCGGAAAGAGGTCCAAGAAGAAAAAAATGAGCGGTACTTCCGTCATGTTGATGGGATCCGTTACAAGGACGTACCCCTGGGTCTGGTAATCTGGGACCGTTAGATTTTTCTTGAACTCCACCGGGTTGGCTTGTATTGGCTCTCACAGATTATCGGCTATACGACCAAGATGTATCGGGAGCGCCTAAATCTTGATTTCAATCAGATCTGGGACATCCGGCGTTGGCTATACGAATGGGAGCTGGAAATCGCTCTAGGGGTTGATAAAGATGCACCACCAAGCGGGGAACATCTATTCTATAGCGCCATTGGATGTTTTCAAGAGTTGTTTAATCGTAAGCCATTTTCCTATGATGATCTGATGGCAATTTGTAATAAGTACTACCAAAGCCAAGGAAAAGGTTATGATGTGAGCAATTGTCTCGATGATCAGGAATTCGGGCTGGCGCTTTTGGCCAGCATGTCTTTTGGCTATGAATTGGATCAGAAGATTCCAACTACAATCGACATAAAGTATGGGAGTACTTTAGAGGAACTTGAAGCCGAGTTGCCGGGTATGTTCCAAGGTGAAAAGGTAATTCGAGCTATTCTGGCTAAAGATCTCAAGTCCAAGTGGATCAGTGAGGTTGTTCCGGGCCATTTTGCGCGGGGCCGGCTGGGATTCGAATTGAGCGGCAATGACAATTATGATGGGTTTTCGAATGATGACGAAATGTTTTGCCGGATGCTTGCCAACCAAAAACCGGGGGAGATTGCTGCTGTTATGAATCTGGAAAGATTCCGGGTATACCGCAACTTAAAGAATTATTTCCGGAAATTTGATAAACATCCCCGATATGCTATTGATGTGTACCTGGATATTTTCAATCGCTATGAAATTGACCAGAAAAATGGAAAAAAATGCTCGGTGGCAACCAACAATATAATTACCTGCGCCTGCGTCATCACTATTCGACCAAAGCCAAAATGTAAATCAAGAATCCCTTACCCCTACTTAAAGATGATCCTGAGATTCCGGAATCACTTAAAGTGCAGTTTCAGATTCTCTGATTGATTAATTGATTGCATTCCCGACCATAAGGATGCACCTGCGATATGAGCCCGTTGTTCAAGGGCTGGTCACGTATGGCCGGCTGGCAGTAATCTAACAGAACTGGACTTATGATGGTCGACACAGATATCAGATTAACAAGACAAACAGAACCGTTATTAAAAAAGTAGAAATAGAAAATAAGAAATGGAGAAAAATGAAATGAACACTAATGAAAACACAATGGAAATGAACAAAATGGAAGAACAGCTAAACAACCTGATTGCGACTGCCACCGCCAACAATGAAATGTTGCAAGACCAGCTGACAGGCTTGCCTAAAGTAAATTGTGACGAACGGGAATTGTACATCCTGACAATGAAAATGGACCAGCAGCTCGACAACCTGGATAAAACCATGGCACTTTTGGATGACCAGGAAACAGGAGATAAAGCACCAAAAGCCAAGAATTGTGAGGACCTCTTGAAGCATGGCTTGGCTGCAATTGAAAAATTCAACCACAAGATCGAGATTATCAAAACACAGATCAGCCATAGCGATGGTGCAGGTCTGGCTGACCTGATCCTGGCAATGGACCTCTTTATCCAGGATCAAAAGCAATGGCTGCAGGAAATCAAGGCAATGATATAAACCAAATACTCTTGCACTGGTCGTTAAGAACCACCAATGTAATAACATACTAGCCGTACAACAGGTCCACATTGCTTCTGAATTGAAGAGGAACAATGTTTTGGATTGACCTGTCTGCATGAAAGACTATGCTTCGGTTCACACCCGCTTAACTTCAGGCGGGTTTTAAAATAGGTTTGGAGTATCATATCCCTGTCTTTGACACTTGATCGACAGTAAAAACCCGGAAATCCTTATACACAAAAGGTTTCTGGGTTTTTAATTCGATGAAGATGTAGTATTTTTCATTGGTTGCACTTTTTTTCATATTTTCCTCCATTTCCGCGCACCTTACAGTCGCGGACACAAATATTTTATTAAACTTTTCTCCTGCTTGTGGTACCATTATGAAGAGGTGGCACACTACTAAGCACGGGAAGGTGAGTAGAAA
>JAQVCV010000121.1 GCA_028689615.1 Bacteroidales bacterium
TGGTGGCTGGCGACCCTTCAGGCTACAGTCACTGGAATGCCCGAAACAGCCTGTCGGAATGGTTGCAACTGCACCATATTCCGGCAATGTGGGGCGTCGATACACGTGCCGTCACCCAAATGATCAGAAATACAGGTTCGATGTTGGCGCGTATGGTTCCTGAAAATAAAACTATAGACTGGGAAGACCCCAACCAACGCAATCTCGTGGCAGAGGTTTCTGTAAACTCGCAGAAGATTTATGGTAATGGACGACACCGCATTATGTTGGTTGATACCGGTGTTAAGCACAATATAATCAGGAGTTTGCTTAAACATGATGCTACGGTTGTGAGGGTCCCCTGGGATTACGACTTTACTTCAGAACCCTACGATGGCCTGTTTCTTACCAACGGCCCCGGCGATCCCAGCCAGTGCCTCGCTACCATCGCCAACATTAAGAAGGCTTTAAACGACATCAAGCCAGTGTTTGGTATCTGTCTTGGTTCGCAAATGATGGCATTAGCCTCAGGAGCCTCAACCTACAAGTTAAAATATGGCCACCGGGGTTACAACCAACCAGTCAGGCTCGTAGGAACCAACAAGTGTTACATTACTTCCCAGAATCATGGATTTGCAGTGCAAACCGATTCCCTCCCAGAAGAATGGGCTCCCTTGTTTTTCAACCTTAACGATGGCAGTTGTGAGGGGATCCGACATCGGACCAAGCCTTTCTTTGCCGTTCAGTTTCACCCTGAAGCTGCTGGTGGTCCCTCTGATACTGGTTTTCTCTTCAACCATTTTATGCAGGCTGTTGCTAACAGAGGAAACATCCCATTTTCAAACCTTTAATACAGAAAAGATGAAGAAAAACATACAGAAGGTGCTCGTTTTGGGTTCGGGTGCGCTTAAAATTGGCGAAGCCGGGGAGTTCGATTATTCTGGTTCGCAAGCCTTGAAAGCCTTACGCGATGAGGGCATTGAAACAGTGCTAATCAATCCCAACATCGCCACTGTGCAAACTTCGGAATCAATTGCCGATCATATCTACTATTTGCCAGTAACTCCCGAGTTTGTGGAAAGAGTGATCATGAAGGAAAGGCCACAAGGAGTTTTGTTGGCTTTTGGTGGTCAAACAGCTCTGAACTGTGGAGTTGAACTCTTCAATAAGGGAATTTTCGATCAGTACAATGTTGAAGTTTTGGGAACACCTGTAGAGGCAATAATAGAGACCGAAGACCGTGAGATATTTGCTTTTAAGCTGGATCAAATCGGTATAAAGACGGCCCGTAGTCGTGCCTGCCATTCGGTAGAAGAAGCTTTAAATGCTGCACACGTTATTGGTTATCCGGTTATTTGTCGTAGTGCCTTCGCGTTGGGCGGGCTGGGTAGTGGTTTCTGTTCCAGCGACGAAGAATTGATTGAACTCACAACCAATGCTTTTGCTTTCGCTCCGCAAGTGCTGGTAGAGGAGTCGTTGCGTGGTTGGAAAGAGATTGAGTATGAGGTTGTTCGCGATAGCTGTGGCAATGCACTAACAGTGTGCAATATGGAAAATTTCGACCCGTTAGGGATTCATACAGGCGAAAGCATCGTGGTGGCTCCCAGCCAAACCCTTTCCAACAGCGAGTATCAACTGTTGCGGGATCTGTCGCTTCGGATTGTGGAACATATCGGAATTGTCGGCGAATGCAATGTTCAATTTGCTCTCGATCCCCACAGTGAAGATTATCGTGTAATAGAGATGAACGCACGCCTTTCCCGCTCGTCGGCCCTGGCCAGTAAAGCCACCGGCTACCCCTTGGCTTACGTTGCTGCCCGACTGGGGTTGGGCTATGCTCTGCATGAGGTTGAAAATGCTGTAACACGTTGTACTACTGCTTTTTTTGAACCTGCCCTTGATTATTTGGTTGTGAAAATTCCCAGATGGGATTTGGATAAATTCATCGGAGTATCGAAAGAGATTGGATCGGGGATGAAAAGCGTTGGTGAAGTGATGGCTATCGGTCGTTCTTTTGAGGAGGCTATACAAAAGGGGTTGCGGATGATTGGCCGTAGAATGCATGGTTTTGTGGCTAATCACGAGTGGTTCAGTCGCGATATCGAGGCTGAGTTGATTCATCCAACAGATAAACGTATTTTTGTTATCTATCAGGCATTCCTTGAAAACTATTCTGTTGACCGCATTCATCAGCTTACCGGTATCGATAAATGGTTTTTGTGGAAATTGCATCATATTTTCAGGTTGGAACATAAGCTTTTAAGGGTACAAAGCATTGAACGGTTGCACCCACCGTTGTTGCTGGAGGCCAAACAAGCCGGTTTTAGCGATTTTCAAATAGCCCGATGCGTGTTAAAGGCTGATAATGCAAGTCTTAACGATGGCGTTGACACTGTGAGAGCTTTGCGTAAGAAACTGGGAATGGTTCCATTTGTAAAGCAGATTGATACCACAGCCGCTGAATTTCCTGCAGCCACCAATTACCTTTACCTTACTTACCATGCCACACAGCACGATATCAGCTTTGAGGCCGACCAGCGTTCGGTTGTGGTGCTTGGTTCGGGGGCCTATCGAATTGGCTCGTCGGTGGAATTTGACTGGTGTGCTGTCAACGCCCTTCAAACAGCCGGACAGTGTGGTTTTAGAAAAGTGATGGTAAATTTTAACCCGGAAACCGTTAGTACTGACTATGATCTGTGCGACAGGCTCTATTTCGACGAGCTGTCATTCGAAAGGATACTGGATATTGTTGATCTTGAATGCCCCTATGGAACTATCGTGTCGGTTGGTGGACAGGTTCCTAACAATCTGGCTGGCCGGCTTGCCAATCATGGTGTCGTTATTCTTGGTACCAGTGCCGATTCCATTGATTCGGCTGAAGACAGGCATAAATTCTCATCACTTCTCGACAGTTTAGGGATTGATCAACCTCGATGGAAAGAGCTTTCCAACCACGATCAACTGGAGAAATTTGTAGATGAAGTTGGTTTCCCGGTGCTAATCAGACCCTCCTATGTGCTTTCAGGAGCGGCTATGAATGTGGTTTCCAATAGCGAAGAACTTTCTCATTTCCTTAATTTGGCCGCCGAAGTTTCAGGCGATCATCCGGTGGTTATCAGTCAGTTTATTGAGCAAGCCAAGGAGATCGAAATCGATGCTGTGGCTTCCGGGGGCGAGGTGATTGCCTATGCAATATCGGAACATGTTGAGTATGCAGGCGTTCATAGCGGCGACGCCACACTGGTGTTCCCGCCTCAAAAAATCTATCTTGGAACAATCCGGCGGATCAAAAAAATCACCCGTCAGATAGCCCGCGAATTACAAATTTCTGGCCCGTTCAACATCCAGTTTCTTGCACGCGACAACGATATCAAGGTTATCGAATGCAACCTGAGAGCTTCGCGGAGTTTTCCTTTCGTTTCGAAGGTGTTGAAAATCAATTTTATTGAGTTGGCCACCAAGGTTATGTTGGGCCAGCAAGTATCAAAACCTGATAAAACACTCTTCGATATTGAATACGTGGGGGTAAAAGCCTCTCAATTCAGTTTTTCGCGCTTGTTGAAAGCCGATCCGGTATTGGGTGTTGAGATGACTTCTACTGGCGAAGTGGGGTGCTTAGGCGACGATTTTTTCGATGCGCTCCTCAAAGCAATGCTGTCGGTGGGTTATAGGATCCCGAAAAAAAATGTGTTGATTTCTTCGGGATCGGCTCGATCCAAAGCGCAGTTGCTTGATGCTTGCCGGA
>JAQVCV010000122.1 GCA_028689615.1 Bacteroidales bacterium
GGTTGCACGGCAGCTTCAAACAGGAATCAACACCATCGCGCTGACAAACCTCACTGCAGGTGTCTATCTGCTGAAGGTGGAAGCCAATGGAAAAACCCTCGTGATGAAGGTGGTGATTGAAAAATAAACAACCATCTGGCTTTATCATTTAACTACAAAGGCCTCCGGATGTTCCGGAGGCCTTTTCTTTGTGATGACGGGAACGGTTAAAAAGCAAGATCACAAAAACAAACCTATTTGATTTTTACTATCTTTGCGGCGATTATAAACTCCAACATCCTAACCTAAAAGAATCATCATGAGAACATTCTCTACCATTCTTGGGCGATTTCTTGGGGGCGTGGCAATGGTTGCATTTTTGGCTGCATCCGTGCCTTTAGCTGCACAAATCGTTCTTCCCGGCACCGATGCCGACCGGTTTGAGTTTACCGAAAACACACAAACCACCCTTGGCGTTCGCGCTACCCTTCATCAAATTAACCAGATGAATGTAAACACGAAAGCCGGTCTGTTCACTGAAATCGGCCTGGCCGGTTACAGCTATTCCACCATAGAAGGAGCTCCCAAGGTGCCCGTCATGCGTCGCCTGATTGAAGTTCCGCTCGGAGCCAGATTCGAAATCAAAGTAGTTCGTGAAAGCCATCGCGACTATACTTTGGCCGAACTGGGAATTCAAAACCCGCTTATACCTGCCCAACCTTCGGTATCGAAGGAATGGGACGATGTGAGCGATTTGCCCTTCGTTTATAACCAGGAGATCTACTCAAAGGATGCCTTCCTGTTTGACGACATGGCCAAAGTTGTACCATCAGGAATCATGCGTGGTCAAAACCTGGCCATTCTGGAGATATACCCTGTACAGTACAATCCGGCTCAGGGGATTTTACGCGTTTTCGATCAACTCGAAGTAACCGTGGAATTTAAAGGCGGCGATCTGCGCGCTACCGAGGCTCTGAAGAAAAAGACCTTTTCACCCTTTTTCAACAATGCCTATCGCATGGCATTCAACTACAGGGCTTTTGCACCCAAAGAACTGATCACCGATGCCCCCATCACCTACGTGATTGTGTCAGACATCATGTTCCAGAGCACGTTGCAGCCCTTCATCCAGTGGAAAACCAAACGGGGTTTCAAAGTAATTGAGGCTTACACCAACAACCCTGCTGTTGGAAACACAACCACCAGCATCAAAAACTATCTGCAAGACCTCTACAACAACCCCCCTGCCGGTTACAACGTACCCAGTTTCGTACTGTTCGTGGGCGATGTAGCCCAAATCCCGGCCTGGAACGGAACAGCAGGATCGCACCCCACCGACCTGTACTACTGCGAATACACCGGCGACAAACTCCCCGAGCTTTACTACGGTCGTTTCTCGGCTATAAGTGTTGCGCAATTGCAGCCACAGATCGACAAAACCCTGCAGTACGAACAATTCACCTTCCCCAACGACGATTTCCTTGGCAGATCGTTGTTGGTTGCCGGAGCCGATGCCTCGCACCAGATGACCTGGGGCAACGGACAGGTAAACTACGGAACCACCTACTATTTCAACGCTGCACATGGTCTCAATACCCTGGCCCTGCTACAACCCGAACCATCGGGAGCAAACTACCACCAGCAAATAGTTAACAAAGTTTCGGAAGGAATCTCGGTTGGCAACTACTCCGCCCACTGTTCGGAAAGCGGCTGGGCCGACCCCAGTTTCGTGATCAGCGACATTGCCGGACTGACCAACAACAACATGTACGGGCTGCTTATTGGCAACTGCTGTTTGAGCAACAAATTCAGTGTTACCTGCTTCGGCGAGGAGTTGCTTCGTGCTCCCAACAAAGGAGCTGTTGGTTACATTGGTGGCTCCAACAGCACCTACTGGGATGAAGACTACTGGTGGGCTTGCGGCAAAAAAGAAGTTTCGGCCAATCCTGTTTACCTGGCCGACCATCTGGGAGCCTTCGACCGTCAGTTTCACGACCATGGCGAACCTGCCGACGAATGGTATGTAACACAAGGTCAGATGGTAGTTGGCGGCAACCTGGCCGTTGAAGAATCCAACTCGGGTCAGAAAACCTACTATTGGGAAATCTATCACCTGATGGGCGATCCTTCGCTGACCGTCTATACCGGTGTACCTGTTGCCGTTACCGCTTCCTATCAGAATGCCCTCCTGGTTGGCATGACCAGCCTCACCGTTAATACCGAAGAAAATGCCTACGTGGCTCTTTCAATGAATGGTAACCTGCTGGCTGCTGCCGTAGCACCTGCCGGCGGAGTGGTGAACCTGAATTTTGCTGCCCTGAACAACGTGGGCAACGCCGACATCGTGGTCATGAAGCAAAACCGCAAACCGCATATCGCCTCCATCACTGTAGCTCCGGCAACAGGACCCTACCTGATTATGCAAAGCTACACCGTGAACGACGCCAATGGCAACAACAACGGACAGGCCGACTTTGGCGAAGAAGTTTACCTGAATGTTACCTTCAAAAACGTGGGTGTTCAGGCTGCTACCAACGTGAATGCCGACCTCCACTCCACCGATGGCTACATCACCCTGATTGACAGCCTCGAGACTATTGCCACAGTAGCTCCCGGTGCTACACTCACCGTTGAGAATGCCTACAAACTGCAAGTGGGCCAACTGGTTCCCGACCAGCACC
Organism: Bacteroidales bacterium; assembly: GCA_028689615.1. Lineage (GTDB taxonomy): Bacteria > Bacteroidota > Bacteroidia > Bacteroidales > TTA-H9 > GWE2-42-24. Next base: position 2,661 of record JAQVCV010000122.1, read on the forward strand.
CCGCTCCATTCAACCTGGTGATGAGCGACGGAACCAATACCTGGGAAGCAGCAGGCAACCTGACCCTGAATGCACCTGTGTTGGAAGTTACCGGCATCGTGATTGATGACAACGCCACCGGAAACGGCAACGGCGTACTCGATCCGGGCGAAAGCGCCGTTGTGAAAGTAATGACCAAAAACGCTGGTCATGCCGATGCCGTTAACGCCCCTGCTCACCTGACCGTGATGAACGGAAGCACTCCTTACATCATCGTGCAGACCCCCAACTACCTGTTTAACAACCTGATGTCGGGACAGAGCAGCGAAGCCACCTTCAACGTGGTGACCAACATCATCACCCCGCCCCTTACCAACACCCAACTCCAATACACCGTAACCGCCGGCAACGGAGCTCAATACAATTGCAGCGAAGTGCTTACCGTAACCATCGGTGCTACACCACAACTGTTGATGGCTGAAGGCACCTTCAGCGTTTGTGGAACCGATTTCTTTGATACTGGCGGCCCCGATGGTCCTTACGGACTGAATGAAAACATCGTGATGACCCTGATGCCGGCAACACCCGGAGCCAAATTGCGTGTCACCTTCCTGTCGTTCGATGTGGAGGCCAACTCGTCGTGCTCGTGGGACTTCCTGAACATCTACGACGGAACCACCACCAACGCTCCTATGGTTGGCAACTACTGCGGAACCAACAACCCGCCCATGTTTACAGCCACCAATACCGAAGGTGCCATCACCTTCAAATTCCACTCCGACGCCATGGTAGCCAAACCCGGTTGGAAAGCCTACATCGAGTGCCTTGGCGGAAGTCTGACAGCCACTGTAGCTGCTTTCCCTCCCGATGTTTGCGAAGGGGGAACGTCACAACTCGGAACCCTCACGGTTGGCGGCACCGGCACCTACACCTACAGCTGGCAGCCAGCCCAGTATCTCGACAACCCATCGTCACCCACACCCATTGCCACAGCCCCATCCACGAT
>JAQVCV010000078.1 GCA_028689615.1 Bacteroidales bacterium
TAGCTGTAGCCTGTGCCGTTAGATAAGTAAGCTGGAATTTCGAGATTCACCCAGTTGCCTGTGGGTTCGTCGAAGCGGCGCAGATAGATTTCCATCTGATATCCCTCATCGAAAATGGTTGCCAGATTGGCGTTGTTCACGGGCGAGGAAAGGAAATGGTATTGGCTCAATCCGTTAAGCATTCTTTCAACAGTCACCGTGCCGTTGGCCGAGCTGGCGATAAGTGAGCCGCCCGAGTTGATGGTAAGGCTGGCACCGCTGTTCACGGTAAGCTGGTTGACGGTAATTTGGTTTGAACTTGTAATCACCGGTGCGATGCCGGCATTGGCTATCACCACGTTGTCGGTGGCGGTGGGCACGGCGTTCAAATCCCAGTTGGCGGCGGTGTTCCAGGCTGAGCTTGAGGAGCCGTCCCAGGTGTAGGTTACTACATTCATCCCGCCATCGGTAATCGTCCAGTTATTGGGTGCACTGGTTAAAACACCACGTGCTGTGGCTGCTGCACCAGCCGAATATTTGCTGTTGCCGGCACCAAAAACGACATCACTTTCGACAGCATTTGATCCCCAGGAAATTAAGATAGCATCGTAATTGGCAGTGGAAAGTGTTACATCGGCAAACATATCTTCCATGGTTGTCACGGAACTTATATCCCAACCTGCTAAACTCTGATCGAAGGCAGTAGCTCCCGAAAACATCCACGACATATCGGTTACATTGATTACATCCCAATCGCTAATATCCTGATTGAACGATGTTGCCCAATCAAACATGCTTGACATGGTGGTTACACTGCCAACAACCCAGCCACCAATATCCTGATTAAAAGCTGATGCAGATTCAAACATCCCTTCCATAGTAGTTACACTGCTTACATCCCAGGAGCTTATATTCTGATTGAAGGCATCAGCACTGCGAAACATATCCTCCATGTTGGTTACACTGCTCACATCCCAGAAGCCAATGGGTTGATTAAATGCAAATGCTCTTTTAAACATATCCTCCATGTTTGTTACAGCACCCACATCCCAACTACTGATGTCCTGATTAAAAGCCGATGCCTTATAAAACGCAGCAGACATATTGGTTACATGGCTTACATCCCACGAGTTGAGGTTTGTTATGGAGGCTTTGCCATTCAGATAGAAACAATACGACAAATCAGTAACCGTAGCAGGTAGCGCAGCGGGAACAGATGAAAGATTATCGGCATCGGCAAATGCGCCTGAAAGGGAAGTTAAACCCAGGCTTCCAAAATCAACTACTTCGGTAAGATACCCTGCTCCGTACCAACCTTCATCATCCTCGTCATCATAATAACCAAAATGTGTTAAACTTCCGTTAATGCTCACCGTGTAAGTTCCGGCAGTAGCAAACGTGTGCGGTTTCAAACCGGTTGTGGTAAAGTCTTCGGTAGCCGAGCCATCGCCCCAGTCCACGGTACAGTTTACGGTGCCGTAGAGTGGCAGGGCTATGCTTTGGCTGGCAGCGGTGGTGGTGAAGACGAGTTGCATGGGATTCGACAACATTCCATCGTATGAGCCCATTGAGGGCGGGTTTTCGCGGGTGGCGACACGCTGGTCGGTGGTGATTTTGTCGTTCTCTGGGTTGGCTGAAGTAGGTGTAAAGGCAATACAACCAACACCAGTACTTACAAATTTATAATAAAAATTATCGGTTCCCTTAAAGTAATAGCCATCAGTAGCATTGTAATAGGCATAGCTTCCGGTATGATAAGCCGGTGCTGTGACCGAAAGCTGCATGGTGGGCGTTGGTCCGCCATTGTTGCTCAAACTGCCTAAATCGCCGGCTGTATAAGCAGTGGTCGTATTAGGGGCATAAGCTAATTCAGTACTCCATGTTTGAGAAGCAGGTTTAGATGCAGCCCATACAAAAAAGCGATACTGAAAACTATATGTAAGAGATCTATAAAAATCATACGGAGTATTATTTACAATACTACTATTGAGTAAAAAGAAATAAGAAGATCCATTTGGACCTGTATTTGTACCATTACCATATATTCCGGATCCGCTATTACCACTAATGGTACTATTAATTACTCTACAGCTACCAGGTCTATTGTTATATACGCCTCCACCTAATGCAGCACTATTATTACATATAGCTGTATTTAGTATAACTGTAGTATAAATGGCACCACTACTTGAATAAATTCCACCACCAAAGCTTGTGGATGTATTGTTATTTAACGTGCATTGATTTATTGTTAGATTTCCCAAAGAATGATTTATACCACCTCCATATCTAGCTTTCCCATCTCTTATAATGCATCGGCTCAGGTTGATAGTTGACAATTCTGTACCTAGAAACCGTATTACCCCACCATAATCATTACCTGATGTAAGTCCACTTATATCACCACCTCGCAGGATAAGGTCGTTCAGCGTTATGGTTTTGCCGGCTGCAGAAAACCAAATAAAAAATACCCTGAAGGTGGATACACCGGGGCTGGCAACCTGTATGGTAACGGGGTTGCCGGTAGCAATGTTAATGCCTTCCATTGTAAACGATTTGTCAATAGTGGGCAAGGCGGCACTTAGTGTTACCACGTCGCCCGTTGTGAGGTTAAAGGCAATCACATCGCCTGTTGCGGCTGCGGTGTTTATTGCCCAGCTCAGGCTTCCGGAAGTGGCGCCTGTGCCGTTGTCGGTACTCTGGGTTACCGTGTAGGTGTCTGCGGTAGCCGACAGCATGGTCAGCATTACAGCAAAAAGTAAAAAGATTGAGTTTTTCATAATCATTAATATTTAATTAAAAAATTGTTTTCTATTTAGTTATCTGATTTTCTGATTTGGATTGGTGGAGCATTTTGCTCACAAGCGTACGCCGGGTTTTTTCCCTGATGATTAAATTTTCAATTTCCTTTTCGAGGAGATTCTCTTCCGGTTTCTCCTGAAGGGGTGTTTCTTTCTTACAATCGTTCTTTTTCGCCACAACATCATTTTTACTTTTGCGAAAGTACAGTCAACGGCAGGCGAAATGCAAAAAAACGACCTTAGCAAAAATCCACCACCACCTTAACTACACCTTAATCGGAAAGTTAACGGATAGAAAATGAGTGGGTTATGATGGTAATTTTTTTGGCTAAAATGCGGGGGATTGCAGCTCGAGGATAAAAGTTGAGAAGGATATGTTATGGCTGGCTTGATTTTGTTTGACGCTTGAAGGTCATGACGGACGCTTCAAAGTCGGGGCGGGTGAGGCTTTCGATCGTCCGGCGACCGGAGGAAGGCTGTAAGGGTAGCCATTGGAATTTTCTTGAATTGTTTGGGGTTGGCAGTTCACCCGTCTTTATCGAGTAAAAGTGTTTGGTGTTCTATATCTCTATTGTTTTGTGGTTGGTTAGTTTCTTTGTTCATTTTGGTAACTATTTTATAGTTTGCAAATCGATTACTACTTCCGCATTTGGCAAGATATTACTTCCTCTGTTGGCAAGTGTATATAGGGTCTGCTGAAAATTCCATTTGACCTCGTAGAGGTCAAATGTTTATAAAAAATGAAGATTAGAAAACTGTTCGACCCCGGCCGGGGTCGCATATTTAGATGTTTGATCTATTTTTTCTATAAATATTTTATCCCTCTGGGATAATTTTTTTCCAGACTGAAATTTTAAGTGCAAGTATATTTTGGTTGTTCCTTCATATTGCTTGCATTTCTTTCTTAAAACTATCATCTATATTATTCAATATTAATAAGTAATATGTTTTTCAGCAGACCCTATATAAAGACTGTAATTGATTGATGAAAATAGACCCGCGAATATTTTCCTGGTTTGAGTTTTCATTTGCCAGACAAGAAAAAACAATCAATGCCTTGATTCTTTTTATGTAATAAACTATCAGTGTGATGACCTAAAATTGATTGAAAATAATACGCTTGGTACGCATTTTTGCTTCAACTACCCATAAAATTTACATCAGGAAAGCGCAAAATTAAATCCCGGCAATGTACGCGGTGAGGCTGTCGTGGTGATCGATGCCAAATTTTTTGCGGATTTTGGCACGGGATACTTCGATGGAAGCGGGCGTGGAAAGCAGCAGCACAGCAATTTCCTTGGTGTTCATGTTCATCTTGAGGAAAGTGCAAATCTTTTTCTCGGTGGGGGTAAGTTCGGGATGCTTCTCGTCCAGCCGTTCATAAAAATCGGCGTGCACATCTTTGAATTGGGTTTCGAAAATATTCAGAAAATCATTTTCGTAATTGGATTTATTGTCGCTGATGATTTTCCTAACGATTTCTAAGCCCTCCTTGTTGATGTATGGAATCAGCCTTTTAATCTCCACCAGCATCTCTTCGTTTCTTTTCTGGTAATTGGCTAAATGAAGTGCAGCCAAAGCAAGTTCTTTTTTGTGGTAGTCGAGCTCGGCATTCAGGCGGTCTTCTTCCTGTTGTCGGATGGTTTTGTTGGCTAAGGAAATCCGCAACATGGATTTGGTGCGGGCCAGCAATTCAATGTTGTCGATGGGTTTGCGTATATAGTCAACGGCACCCACCGACATAGCCGTCCGCAGGTCGTAGGCCGACAGCATGAAGCCGGTCATCATTACCACCGGGATATCGCAAAAATCATTGCTTGCCTTCATTTTTGCTATCAACTGCAGTCCGTCCATCACGGGCATATCCCAGTCGGTAAGCACCAGATCGGGCAAAACTTCCTTAACCACGCGCAAAGCAGTTTCACCATTCAGAGCCTGGTATAACTCGTAAGGTTCGCGCGATTCGATGTAATAATTGACAATGCCATCGAGGAGCGCAGGCTCGTCATCAACGATCAGTATTTTTTGTTTGTTCATCGTCCATTAGGTTTATTAATCGGTTGTATTCTGCTTCGTTTTGTATGTTAATAGCTCTAAACAGGCAGGATATCCATTCGTTTATGTTGCTTCCGGCAGTTGCTTTCAGAGGGTCGAGTACTTCATGGAACCGCGAAATCTCAAAGATTTTGAACGCCTTCATTTTGTTCACCACTTCTTTCAAATTCTCCTTTTCGGTTTCGGTGGGTATCCATTTTGGTTTTAGATCGGGCAGGATGGTTTCGTTTTCTTCCGGTTTTATGTTGTGCGAAATATGCTGCAAAGTGAACCAGAAACTACACCCCTGGTCAGGATTGTTCAGGGCACCAATTGTGCCACCGTGGGCTTCTACTGCCATCTTACAGAAAGTCAGCCCCAAACCTGTTGAGCGGTGCGCCCCGCTTTCGGTTTTCCCGAAGTGGCGGTATTTGTCGAAGATATAGGGCAGTGCTTCCGTGGGAATGGGATCGCCGTAATTTTTCATGGAAATGTGCAGCATACCATCGTCGGATGGCTCGGCCTTAATGACGATGCTTTGGTTGAGCGGCGAATAACGGACGGCATTCGACAGGAGGTTGTCGAATACGCGCACTATCACTTCTTTGTCGGCCAAAATTTTAAAGTCGGTAAACTGCAGGTGCACTTCCAGGTTTTTCTCTTTCAGGCCGGCTTCCTGCCCGTTGATGACTTCCGCAATGATGTTGCGCAGCGAGAGGGGTTCTTTGTTGAGGATAAAACCGGCCTTTTCGTATTTTTCCACATCGAGCATATTGGTGATGAGGCGAAGCATTTTCCTGGCCGGCAGGTTCACAGCCCTGTCGCTGGTGTTGAGCAAAATCTGGCTGAGCGGGTTTTTCAAATCGTGTACCAGGGCATGGGTAAGGGTTTCCTTGAATTGGTCTAATTTTTCGAGACGCTCGTATTGCTGGAGAATTTCGTCGGCTTGCATTTGAATTTCTACGGTATTCTTCTGAATTTTTTCATTTTTCGCCAGGAGTTCGTTATTCTTTACCAGCAGTTCCGTGGTGCGTTCGGTAACAACTTCTTCGAGATGTCGTTTTTCCTTTTCCAGTCGCTTGATGTTATACCGCAGCAGGACGAATAAAATTACAGACCAGAATAGAAATGTCATGATATAAAACGGATACTTCAGTATGGCCCATTCATTTTTTTCATAACTGAACAAATAGTAAAACAGGCGGGTATTAAACAAAAAACAGGATTTACCGTCTTTTTTAAGGATTTCGACCCTGTTGTTTTCGGGATACGGAGCAAACTCCTGATTGATTCGGTAGCTGGCATTTACAGAGAAATTCGATGCAAAAACCAACAGTTCATTGTTACTGAAAGCAATAAATTCACCCTCACGATTTCCATCAAGGTCAAAAAAACCGGATGAATGCAAAATATCAGGTGTTTTTCTTATGAATTCAAGGCTGTCGTTGCATATATGCAACGCATTTGAAGCCTCGAAAACAATGATCCCGTTGTTGGCAAAAACATTCCTGTAATCATTTGTCATGGGTACTTGTTTCACTATTTCGCCATCGAAACTGCAAATTGTTATCGCCTTATGGCTTGAATCACCTTTTTGAGTATTGGTGATGGCCAGGATGTGCGGAAAACCGCCAAGTTGAATGAATTCGGATTTTGTAAAGTTAGTCCATCCAATAAATTCAATCGGCTCAAAAGCAAAATCGAGGTTGTGGTCATACAGCAGGATATAGGAACCGAAGTCGCCATAACTGTAAACCTTGTCTTTGGTAAATTCATAAAAACCAATGGTATCTGGATCGTTTGAAGATTTCAACATTTCCGATTCTTCAGGCGAAACGGTATTGCCGGCTGCAACCACGCTTTTCGCAAGCAAATAGTCGCGCCCCTGCCAGGTCATCAAGTCGTGGTCATCTATAACTATACTATTATCGGAAGTTTTGATTAGTTTTTCGGTTTCAAAATTATATTTGTAGGTATTTCGTGGCTGAATGGAATAACCTGCCTGAATATCAAACCAGATATCGGATTTGTTGATGATTAAACTGTGGTTAATTGCATCGGGCTTGTCGTTGGCAAAGGTAATACTGTCCACTTTTATTTGTTTTACCCTCTTCATATGTAAAAACATGAGAGAGTCGAACTCGAATTCCAGGATGTTTAAAAAGGCGGCTCGACCCATTGCCGAAAGAAAAATAATTTCCTTACTCCCATCCTGATTAACATCAGCAAACTTCAGATAACGACTGATAAAAAACTCCTTTTTATCAAAAATATGTATCATACGAAAGTGCACATCGTTCTTGAAATCCAGCGAATTACCTGATTTGTTGATGCTTTTATGACGGATATTTTCATAATGATGGTCGTTGTTTAAATCAACAAGATAATCCTGTATTGCCGGTTCTTTAGCCCAGGTAGAGTCCAATTCGAGCCGGTAAGGCACGAATTGATTTTTGGGTACAATTTGCCCAATTATTATTGTAAATGCCAGGGCAATAATAACGACAACAACTTTGGTTAAATTATTCAGGAAGTTCATAGGATTTAATTAAATCTGCGGATTTCACTATGATGCCGTTTTCGCCCACACCCTTTTCCCATCAAAAGTTACTGCTACCTTCATGATGTCGGTGCAGCCTTGCTGGCGGATTGCGGCTTCGTAGCGGCGGTCGTCGATTTGTTTCAGGGCTGCTTCGAGGGTCTGGTCTTTGGTTTCGTTGTTGAATGTATCAATGGATTTAAGCTCCATGATGATGGCCTGCTTGCTCTTATCCTTTGGTATTACACTCACATCAAACCGTCCGTAACCCGACTCTTTTTCAGAATACACCTCGTAGCGGTCAGTCAAACGAATGAGCATCCCAAGCAAAAATGCCTGAAACACACGCTCAACCTCTTTGGTTTTGCGGCTTGCATTAAAATAAGAAAGTGTTTCGAGCACGAATTTCGAGAGTATTCGCTCGAAAGTATTGATGTCGTTGGCAATTAAAGCGTTGAGCATTTCATCCAATTCTTTGCTGCCGATGCTCTCGTTAAACCAGGTTTCGACAACAGTATGGTAGATTTTACGCAATTCACTGTTTGGAATTTCAATCTGGTAAATGATGTCCGAACCCGTGAAATCGTGGTAACGAGCTTTCAGATAACCTGTTTGCACCAGAAAGGAAAGAATATGTTCACGATTGTTTTTCAGAAAATCGAATGCAATGTTTTCATCAATTTTCGAAAATACCGGATTGTTGTTTAGCACATCTTCAATGTCTTTCTTTACGGTTTTATCGGAATCTTTGATGAGACTGTGAACAAGGGCATTGGCGCTGGTGCTGAGCCAATAAGGTTTAAATTCGCCGTTGTTCTTTACAAAACTCAGGATTGACCAGGGGTTGTAAATTTCTACATCACCAAAGTAATAACCGTTATACCAGTTTTTTACATCCTGTTTTGAATTGTTTAATCCATAATAATCGAGCATTTCGTCAACTTCGCTTTGGGTAAAACCAAAATATTGGTTGTAGTTTTTGTTTAGGACCGAATACACTTCAACATTGTTCAGATCGCTGAACATCGATTCTTTGGACACACGCAGGATGCCGGTTAAAATGCCTTTTTGCAGGTGTTGGTTGCCTTTCAGCGTATTGCCCAGGAGGGTGCGAAGGAAGTTGATGGCTTGGGTATAAAAACCGTTCAGGAAGGCCTCGTGAACGGGCGTGTCGTATTCGTCAATGAGGATAAAAACTTTTTGTTGATAGTAACGATGCAATAATTCGGACAGCAGCAATATGGATTCACTCAAAAGGGATTCATCGGCTTTTTCTTCGATGATGCTGTTGAATTTTTGCAGCTCAACCTGGTAAAGCTTACCCGTTTCAAGTACGCTTTCATGTGTTTTGAATTCCTTCGCGATGACCGCTCTGATGGAATAGAAAATCTTTTCAAAATTATCGCCTTTGCACGATTTAAGACTCAGCGAAATAACCGGGTACTGTCCCTGGTACTGCACAAAAACCGGACTTTGGGTTATGGCCAGACCCGTGAAAAGCTGCCTGTTTTCTTCCACGTTTTTATTCGTAAAAAAATAGTGCAGCATGCTCATATTAAGGGTTTTGCCAAACCGTCGCGGGCGGGGAAAGAGCAATACCCGTGAAGCATCCTCGATCACCTCCTGAATAAAAAGACTCTTGTCAACAAAGTAATTGTTACCCTGCCGGAGCAATTTGAAATCATCTTCACCAATAGCAAGTTTTTTCATGGCTCAAACATTTGTTGCAAAAATACAGTATTTCTTGGTCAAAGCATCATGTGGCTCAATTGGTGGCATTTGTCTGTGAATTGACTCCTCAAAGGGGCGAAATGCCTGAGAAATAGATGTTGATTAATGCCGAAGCCTTTGTTGGTGTATGAATAACCACGTTCTCAGGTATTCTTTCGATAAAATGAAGGGAGCGACCGCAAGGTCGCTCCCTCATGAATAAATCAAACCAGAGGTGCTCTACCCGAGCAGGGTTTTCTGGGTGTCGTACACTTTTTTCCCGCCATATGCGGCTGCCAGTCCCAGCAGCAGGGCAATTCCGCTGCCTGCCGGAGCTGCTCCTCCTCCAATGGGGTTGCCTCCCACGGCGTTTCCGTTGGAGTTGTTGCCGGGAGTTGGCTGTGCCGTCAAAAGGGCTGGGGCAAGAGCCAGAGTGCCCACGATGCAAAGTTTTGCAAATGTTTTTTTCATGTTTATAATTTGTTTAAAAACAGTGTTAAAACGTTTTTCAAATTCAATTTTTCTGATAAGTTCGTGAAAAGAATCAGGTTTTACTGCATCAGGTTTATTTTAAAACAGGCAGCACCAGTTGCATATTCAATTCTTACCAGATAGATGCCTTTAGCCTGGTTTATTTGTGCCTGGTTGTGTCCTTCAGCAATATTTTGAACCAGTACCGGACGACCAGCCATGTCGTAAAGGGTCATCAGACCTTTCATTCCTGAGTTGTTTTCAATTTCAAGCAGGTGGTTGGCGTAAAAAACACGTGTGTTTAGGTCGTTGATTTCGTTTACGCTGGTTGCCATAGCCAGGTGAATCACGAAGCGGTTGGCGTCGTGGGTGGTGGCATAGGTGAAGGGGTAGCTGGTGTTGTTGTCAACAGCCTGTGTAGTTCCAAGCAGTTTGTCTTCGAGTGTGATGCTTGAGTTGGTTGGGAAACTTTCCAGGCCGGTAAACGAGAGCGTAAACTCTCCGTCGCTACCGCAACGAACCGCGAGCGGGATGTTGGTTTCAGATTTCTCGGGCAATTCGTTGATGGAAAGCTGGAAGTCGCCGGCCAGGGTGTAGAGTTGAGGTGCGTGTTCATCGCCGTCGAGTTTTCGGGCATCCCAACGGGCATCGAAGCCTTCGGTTGCCTGGTTGTGCAGGCGGATAAAGGTTTTGTCGTTGAACTGATTGCCACTCACTGCAACCGTCAGGTTGTTGGGCAGCGTGGTTTTGTAGATGCTGTGGTTGCTGTGGGCGCGGGCTGCCAGGGGTATGTTGAACGAGGCTCCGTTTGCAGTGGCCTTCACGAAGAACCCGTTTCCTACAGGAATCAGCCCGTCGGCAATGCCGCCGTTCAAACCGTTGGTGGCAATGTACTGCGAACCTGAATAGATGTAGGCGGCCCCTTCAAAGTTCGCACCAAGGTTGGCCGCAACCACTGCCGACCAGTCGAGGGCCGACGGGTAGGGGTTGCCCACCAGGTTCCATCCCACGTAACTGTCGCCACCGGTTGCTCCCTGGCGGGAGAGTGTAAGGTTGAGCGGATCTGTGTTGAGGGTCCCTGAAAACAGCGCCGTTTGAGGGGCGTTCATCGTTATTGAATAGCCCATGCCTGTGGTTGTGTTATCTTCGGCCATCAGGTTGGTCCAGTTGCCGGTTGGTTCGTCGTAGCCACGCACGTAAACCCCGCTTTGGTTGTTGGGGAGAATGGAGCCGATGGTGGTTGGTGCCACGGGGCTGGCTATGAAATGGAAGGCATTGGCCGTAAGGTCGCGCTGAACCAGCGAAGGCAGTGTGGTGGTGAGGTATTCGGCGCCAATAAAGGAGCCGTTGTTTTGTAGGATCAGTTGTTTAACCGAGGCGGCAGTTGTCAGCGTGGGGAAGGTGGATGTATTGCCCGGAATGGTCACCTCGGTGTTGGCACCCGGAACGCCGTTGCTCCAGTTGGCGGCTGTGTTCCAGTCGGTGCTGGCAGAGCCGGTCCATGTAGTGGCTGAAGCTGGCAGTGTGGTGAAGCTCCAGACGGAACTTCCTGTGGCTTCGCTGATGTCGTTGAAAGGCACAATTTTCCAGTAATAGGTGGTGTTGTAGGCGAGGTCGGTTGGTGGATCGTAAGAGGTTACCAGGCCCAGGTTGGTTCCGTTTGCCAGGTTGGTTGGCGGGTTGTCGGTCCCGAAATAGAGTTTGTATCCCGTGGGGTCGTTGCCCTGGCCGTTGTTGCCCCAGGTGAGGTTGGTGGTGAGGTCAACGTTGGTGGCTCCGTCGGCGGGTGCTCCGATGGTTGCCTGCGAGGGTTCGGCAATCTGGGGACCCGTCACGTCATCCACATAGAAGAGCACATAAGGATTTATGGAAGAAGCCGACAGGGCCAGATACACTGTTTGCCCGTCGAGAGAACTCAGGTCGGTGCTGTATTGTGCGAAGGAGGTTGTGAGGGAAGCCTCGCTGCCGATGTTGGTCCAGTTGATTTTGTCGGCAGAATACTTGATTTGTATTTTCTGTTCGGTTCCGGCAAGAGTTTTGGCGAAGTAACTGATTTGATCGCCATTGGCGACAACCACTTTTGGCGTAATGAGTTTTACATCTTCGGGGATGTTTTCTATTGAATAATAAAATGCGCATTTGGTGCTGTTATAGCCGGCGGTAATGTTTTGAACCCAGGTTGAAGGGTCGGCACTCCAACAAGCCGGCTTCCAGGTTCCCTGGAAAGTTTCGTAGAGCGAACCTTCAGGCAGAGCCAACCCCGAAAGCGCTACCGACGTTGGGCTGCCCGCCGCGTTGTGTACCAATTGCAGGTTGGCTGTTTTGCTGCCTGCAGTGGTGGGGGCGAAAGCCACGCTTACCGTAGCAGTCTGCCCTGCCGTGAGGTTGATGGGGTAGGTGTTGTTGTCGGTGATGGTAAATTGGTCGGCATCGGCACCGGTGAGGGTGATGCTGCCCGTTTCAAGGGTGAGGGTGCCGGTGCCAGAGTTTTCTATTGTAAATAGCTGGTCAGAAGATGTATTGCCACTGAATAAAGTCCCGTAGTTGTTTGAAGCCGGACTAACTGAAATGGCTGGTACTGGAATAAGTTCTATGGTTACATCGTCGATGAAAATATTGTAGCCGGCAGCACTCGAACCTTCAAAAATTATATATCGGCCTGTTCCGGCTGCACCTGTTGGCATATCGAAGGTGTATTCATACCACCCTGCGGAGGCAACGACAGGGGCAAACAGGTTCGAATTGTATATCGAGCCAAGAAGTGTGGCTCCTGTAATTGTGTTGTTCGTGTTGTAATACACTCTTAAAAAATCAGCCCAAGAACTATTGTTGCGGTACATCCAGAATCTCACCCTGAAATCATCGGAGGGGAATTGTATGGGAGGTGTTACCAGCATCCCGAATGTTGGGTTTGTTAAATTGTAGCAATTGTAACGACTCATAGCTGCACCAGAGTGGGGTTGACAGGTAGGCCGGGTTCCGCTGGTTTGCCGATCCCAGGTACCTGGATTCCCCAATCCAAATACTTTTTCGGTGATCCAGTTTGTGGGAGGAAACGTGGTACCATCAAAGCTTTCAGTATATGGGAAGGTGGTGATGGCAGGATCGTCCGGGGTGGTGAAGCTCCAGACAGGGCAGCCCATGGCATCGCCAAAAGCATTGTAGGGTACTATTTCCCAGTAGTAGGTAGTGCCATAATTCATGTCGGGAGTAGGATCGTAGGTAATTGCCTGCCCCAGATCGGTTCCGTTAACCAGGTTGGTTGGCGGGTTATCGGTTCCAAAATAGAGTTTGAAGCCGGTAGGAACGCCACCCCCCGATGCCCAATTAAGGCTGGCAGAAAGTGAAACATCTGTGGCAAGATCGGCGGGACTGACAGCAGTGGCGCAGTTTGGAACTGCCGTTGCAGTTTCAAATACCAATTGCATCTGATTCATTTTTTTTGATCTCAGAACTGCAGTTGGAGGTGCCGACGGATCGGGGTTGGTACTACTTGCATATTGAAGTGACCGGTAATAAATTGTGGATGGTGACCAAACACGCGCATAATGAGTAACACTTCCATATGCAGGATTATTTTCATCAACTGCCACCAACAGGTTGTCGGTATTGTTGTAGTTAAACGGGACGCTGAGGGTAATCTCATACCACCCTGCTGACGGTGTTGAAGCAATAGTTCCGTAATACACCTGTGTAAGTGAGGAATAGGCTTCCCAATCTGTTGTTGATGCGAAACCGGTTTTGGTGGTATGCCCCATGTAAATAGTCCAATTGTTTGAATTGGATAAGTCCACACCTCCAACCATATAGAATTTAATTTTTGTAATACTTCCTGCCGTCGCTATCTCGCTCTGAAGTACAATTTGTTGGTTGTAGGAATAGTTGTAGTAGGCACCTACTGGTATGGTATAGTCCGTGGTGGTTCCGCTGCCAATGGTTACCGTTGTTTGCCCCAATGCCATCAGGCACCACAGAAGCAAAATTGTTGATAGGGTGAATGTTTTCTTCATTTTAAATAATATTTAATGAGTTTTGAGTGTGTATTGCTAATGAAATATTTGTTTATCAAACTTTAAAGCAATCCTGAGAATCCGGCTCCTCTTCTGAAAAGGAGAGGAACCGGGTTTCAAGGGCGGTTACTCCGCCAGTTTTTTCCTGGTTTCGTAAACGCGTTTCCCGCCATATGCGGCTGCCAGTCCCAGCAGCAGGGCAATTCCGCTGCCTGCCGGAGCTGCTCCTCCTCCAATTGGGTTGCCTCCCACGGTGCTTCCGTTGGAGTTGTTGCCGGGAGTTGGCTGTGCCGCCAAGAGGGCAGGAGCCAGGGCTATCAGCCCGGCTATCATCAGTTTGGCGATGTTCTTTTTCATGATAATTCTATTTTATATTGTAATTTTTTATTATTAATTCACAATTACTTTGCGGGTGATGGTTGCTGCTCCGGTGGTGATTGTAACCATGTAAACACCTGTTGTGGCTGGGGCATCGAGTGTTGCAACTCCCGAAGCGTTGATGTTGTGCTGGGCAACCAACTGACCTGCCAGGTTGGTGATGGTTACCGTGGCCTTTGTGACCTGAGGCAGTTGCAGCACAATCTGTCCGTTGGCGGCATACACGCCGATGTTTTGCAGCGGGTTCTCGTCAACTCCCACGGTTGCGAAGCTCACTTTGAAACGGTCGGGCTGGTCGGTGGTGGTGGCATCGAAGGAATAAACGGGGTTCAGCGAAAGGTTTTGGCGTGCCTGGGTGCGAAGATCGGTGAGGTAAACATCGGCACCGTTCATGAACCCGGCAAGGTGCTCGGCTGTGAGGGTGTATTCGCCGTTGGCACCCACTTGCAGCATCACATCGAATTCGGTGTCGTTGGTAATGGTGTTCACGGTGTTCACGCTCATTTTCTGGTCGCCAACCAGGGTGAAAAGTTGAGGGGCATCGGCATTGCCAAAAAGTTTGAATGCATCGAAGCGGCTGTCGTAGCCCTGTGAGGCTTCGGGGTTGAGCACGAGCATCATCTTATCGGTGGCGTTGTTGCCAGAAACGGTCAGTCCAATCGCGTTTTCAATCACTTTTGCCTCTTTGTAGAATGCCTGGCTGCTGTGCACACGGGCAGCCTGAGGAATGGTGAAAGAGTTGACTGCGTTTTCAGTTCTCACGAAGAAACCCTGGAACGGGGGGATGATGTTGTCGGTAAGGGTTCCGTAGCCTCCTGGGTTTGTTGGTCCTGCCATATAGTTGGTTCCATTCCACACGTAAATGAAACCATTGAAACCCGATAAGTTCCAACCAGCTCCCAGATCGATATCAATAGCTGATGGGAAAGGGTTGCCCACCAGATTCCAGCCATACTCGTATCCGCCGGCACCTGCCGTGTAGCTGAGGTTGCTGAAGGTTTGATTGCCTGTAAAGAGGCTTCCGGTGAACGAGAGGTTCCCCACGCCGGAAACATGCTTCACCGAGTAGCCCTGGTTTGGAGTAACGTTGTCGGCATCGGTCAGGCGTGTCCATTCACCGTCGGCTTCCACGTATTTGTCGAGGTAGAAGCCATTGAAAGTGGGTGCCGCTGCCAAAGTGTTGTTCACCGGAGGGAAAAGAAGGTGGAAGTTGGCATCGTTGAGGGTCTTGTTCACTGTGACCGTTCCGGTGATGGTTCCATTGGTGATGAGCGAAGCACCATCGTTGAGGATGAGCGAAGCCCCGCTGTTCACAGTCATATCTTTGCAGTTGATCTCCTGACCGGAAGTAATAACAGGTTGGGTTCCTGTATTGTTAATGACTACGCTAACAGTGGCATCGGGTATTGCGTTCGCATCCCAGTTTCCTGCCGTATTCCAGTCTGCACTTTCAGAACCATCCCAGTAGTATTTTATAATAACATCTGTTGTCTCAATAAAATTATAAGTAATATAGTCATCGGATACGAACTTGACACTAACTACATTGTTGGCAGGGGTGGTGAATTCAGAGAATCTTCCAACAGTGCCGGTGCTCAATCCTGACAGGGCATAGACTTTTGTGTCGGTTGTTGCATCAGTGAATGTAAGTGTAATGGTCAAAGCAGTGATACGGTCGTCAATAAAATACTCAAAAGAGTTAAGATCGAAACTATATCCGAACGGAACAGAAAGAGTGAATTCTGTACTGTTTCCTGCTTCACTGTTCCTGCAGTAGAATCCCTGGAAAGTGTTGTCAGTTTGCATAGCAGTAGAATTGTTTATCGCAGGGGTAATTGTAAAAGGGGCATTCGAATGATACTTAGCAAAAGGGGCAATGTTAGTTCCGGCAGTAAAATCAAAGTCAGTAAACCAAATAGCATCTGTAAAAAACAGTTTCGGATAACGACCGTCCTTCAGGTTCCATGTCCAGTTGTTCCAGGTTGAAAAAGTTGAAACCGTTTGCATCTGTACGGTTGTCTTGGCTGTAACCCCTGTTGGTGAGCCTATTCCGCCTATTGTTGATGTGCCGGCAGTTTCATAATCGAAAAAGCATTCGGCAAGGCTGGCGCCAGTGCCATGAATATAACCCAAAAAACCGCCATGGGTTATTCCGCTTACAGCGCCGGAGGAGTAGCAATTGGTAATGTGAACATAATCGGTCCATATCACCCCGATAAATCCGCCTGTATAACCGGCGGCACCTGTATGGATAATATCGCCCGTTGCGTAGCAGTTTTGAATAATACCGTTTGTGGTTATGCTTCCTGTTGTGTAACCGACCAACCCTCCAAGATAAGTAGTGTATGAATTGCTACTGGATGTAATGTTAACACTTGAATAGCAGTTCGTCATTGTCCCGTTGTAGTTTTGGCTCAGCAAGCCGCCGCAAACCTGACCAGCGCCATTGATGGTACCGCTTGACCAGCAATTCTGAACCAACCCGTAACTGCGACCTGCTAACAACCCGGGATAGGCTCCGGCGGTTATGGTGCCGGATATGCCGAGATTTTTCACTGTTCCTGTAGTAGTAATGATGGTGAATAACCCGTTGTAGTTGAGATGAGTGGATGTAATGGCAAGCCCTGTGACCTGGTACCCGTTCCCGTCGTAAGTGCCCGAGAAACTGTTAGCTGTCGAACTCCCGCCAATGGGAACCCAGTCGGCATAACTGCTGAGGTCAATGTTGGTCGTTTGCTTGTAATATGCGGTCAGGTTATTACGTACCTCATCGATTTGAGCCGCCGATGTTACCAGGTAAGGATCGCCTGCCGTTCCGGAACCGCTGCCGCTGAATGCTTTGGCAAAACTGATGTTGCCTAGTATGCATAGTAATGCAAGGAGACAAGATGTATTGCTCTTAATCATTTTTTTTATTGATAGTAAACGATGATTTAATAAATACATGGCTTAAATAAAGTTTAGTATAGTATTGAATAATAATTCTACTCCGCCAGTTTTTTCCTGGTTTCGTAAACGCGTTTCCCGCCATATGCGGCTGCCAGTCCCAGCAGCAGGGCAATTCCGCTGCCTGCCGGAGCTGCTCCTCCTCCAATGGGGTTGCCTCCCACGGCGTTTCCGTTGGAGTTGTTGCCGGGAGTTGGCTGT
>JAQVCV010000015.1 GCA_028689615.1 Bacteroidales bacterium
TCCCTGGTTGCGGAGTCTCATTCCCTGGTTGCGGAGTCTCTTTCCCTGGTTGCGGAGTCTCTTTCCCTGGTTGCGGAGTCTCATTCCCTGGTTGCGGAGTCTCATTCCCTGGTTGCGGAGTCTCATTCCCTGGTTGCGGAGTCTCATTCCCTGGTTGCGGAGTCTCTTTCCCAAGTTGCGGAGTCTCTTTCCCTGGTTGTGGAGTCTCTTTCCACAGCTTCCAGGTCCCGTTTTCGGATGGCAGAAGAGCATGAAGAGACGCCAGGACGTACTTCTGGCATGATCCGGCGAAAATTCGGTGAAAGAAGACGCGACGGACAACACGGAGAGGAGGGATCAAACAAAGGCAGCGAGCCTGAAAATGGCGTCACAAAGCCTTCTGAAGCGTGAATGACAATGATTTGGATTGCTCCGGGACCCCGAAGATGGTTTTTCACATTCCGAAGTCTCTGAAAAAGTGGGTCAAAGAAAGGCAGACCAGTTGATTGCATCATAAAAAAAAGCAGCTGAAACAGTAGTAGTAGTAATAAAAGCAAAAATCAATAAGTACCCATGATCAAGATGTCAAAGAACTGCGCAGCAAGCCACGTGCGCCTCTTGTAGAAGAACCGGACGGTGGTGGTTGCTCACGCAACGAAGGAAACGGCACCTGACTTTACTGTTATTCTTAACGCTAAGAGCGAAAAGTGAGTGACAAAGATACATACGAAACAGAAAAAGTCAAGAGGTTTTGCGTGTTTCGCGAAAAAAAAATTGGGAAAAAAGATTTTGGCGTCTGAAAATGCCTTAGCGTTCTTAGCGGAAGCTATCTTTGCGGACTTTACCGCTTGTTGGTTAAAACGCGAAGCTTTTAACCTAGAAGCGGTTAATCCCGAATCCCGAATCACTTCGTTCTCGGGACTATAGTCACTACGTTCTCGGGACGAAGATCGTCCCGAGAGGCATGACTTGTAGAAAAGTGGCAAGTTCAAGCCGATTCGGGATTGTGGTAAAAAAAACACCAGCGCGAAGCGCGCGTGCAAAACAAAGTCATGAAACTGCACTTGCACCTCGCGAAGCAGCCCTGAAAGGGCACCATACACCAGCGTGGGGTGAAACCCCACGATGCGCAGAGCCCCATGAGGCAGGAGAGCCCTGAAGGGGCGAAATAGAAAGCCGGGCAAAGAATGTGCTGGTCGGGTATTCTTTTACCGCTAAGCACGCTAAGTTAAGAACGCTAAGAACGCAAAGATTCATGGACGGGTACACTTACCCTGCATCGTCTGCCACACGCACAACCCTACGGGTGAAAAACCCAACCAACACGATGTATTTAACAGTTGAAAAAATCCCTTTTCTCAAAGGCGCATTGCTGTTGAAGCAATATTCTATTTAGGTTTGCAAGGGTGCTTGTTTTTTGCCCCGATGAAGGCAATTGAACGAATCTCGTCCCGCGGGTGGAGTGAAGCCGAAAACCTCCCCCAACATCCTCATCGCGTGGCTGCTGCTTCACCGGCCACCCAGCCGGTGCTGAAGGCTATCTGGAGGTTGTACCCGCCGGTGTCGGCGTCCACATCAAGCAATTCTCCTGCAATGTAAAGCCCTTTTATCTTTTTCGATTGCATGGTTTTGGGGTCCACCTCGCGGGTGCTTACACCGCCACGCGTCACGATGGCTTCGTTGAAACCGCGCACCCCCTTTACAGGAAACCGCAGTTCTTTCAGCCAGTTGCGAAGCCTTTTGCGTTCGTCGGCTTTCATCTGGTGCGAGGGTTTTCCGGCTTCTATGCCGGTCTCCTGGAGGCAGGCATCAACCATGGAGGCAGGCAGCAGGGTGTGAATGGTGTTTTGCACCTGGCGGTTGCCGTTCTCGTTGATTTCGCGCAAGAGCCGCTCGTCGAGTTTCTGGTGGTCGAGAGCGGGTTTGAGGTCCACCCTGATTTCGAGGTTGCAGGGTTGGTTCATCTCCTGAGCAAACCGCCTGCTGAGGGTAAGGATGATGGGACCCGTGAGGCCGAAATGGGCAAACAACATCTCGCCAAACTCTTCGCCAAGTTTTTTCCCGTCGCGCCACACCGAGGCGGTCACGTTTTTCAGGCTTACACCCTGAAGCTTCACGGCCAGGGTGCCATCGGTTTCCACGGGAACCAGGGCCGGCAACACGGGGGTGATGGTGTGTCCGGCTTGTCGCAACATGGGGTAGCCGTCGCCCGAACTTCCGGTGGCGGGATAGGAGGCTCCACCGGTGGCCACCACCACGGCGCGTGCTGTTATCAAACCTTCGGTTTCGGTCTCAACCCCGGTCACGCAACCCTCGTCTATCACCAGGCGTTTCACGCGGCAATTCCCTTTGTAGGTCACGCCGGCGAGTTTCATGCCCCGAGCAAGGGCTTCGCTGATGTCGGCGGCACGGTTGCTGGCCGGGAACACCCTCCCTCCGCGCTCCTCCACGGTGTCAACGCCCAGGTTGTTGAGCAACTCTACCACGTGTGGCGCGAAGAACCGCGCGAAGGCGTTGCGAAGGAACTTCTGATCGGGACCGGTCTTCTCGAGGAAGGCCGCCATGGGTGCCGTGTTGGTGATGTTGCACCGCCCTTTGCCGGTGATGTTGATTTTGCGACCCGGCCGCTCCATCTTTTCTATTAAAGCCACAGCGGCCCCTTTTCTTGCCGCGGCCAGGGCTGCCAGCATACCGGCGGCTCCGGCTCCTACTACCACCACATCAAATGGGTAAGTGTTTGTCATCTTCGTGCTTTTTGACGGTTATAAACAGATTGCTTCAGGCGTTGAGTTCATTCAGTATGGCTTCGGCAGCTTTGATGCCATCCACGGCAGCCGACACGATGCCTCCGGCATATCCTGCCCCTTCGCCTGCCGGGAAGATGCCTTGCACCGAGGACTGACCGTGGTCGTCGCGAACAATTCGCACGGGCGAAGAACTCCGGCTTTCGATGGCCGTGAGCAACGCCGATGGCATGGCAAAGCCTTTCATCTTCTGATCGAAAAGGGGAAGGGCTGCCGCGAGGCTTTTGGCAACGGGGCGGGGCAAACAAAGGCTCAGGCGGGTAAGCCTGATGCCTGGCTGGTAGGTGGGATGCACATCGAGCAAGCGTGTTGAGGGGCGATCGGCAAGGAAATCTTCAACCAACTGTGCCGGTGCCACGTAGCCGCCACCTCCGGTGCTGTAGGCCTTCTCTTCCCAATGGCGCTGGAAGTGCATACCCGCCAGGGGATGGTCGGAACCGAAATCGGCAGGACCCACGTTAACGAGCAGGGCGCTGTTGGAGTTGATGTTCATCCGGTTGTATTCGCTCATGCCGTTGGTCACCAGCCTGTTTCGCTCCGATGCAGCAGCCACCACGAAGCCACCGGGGCACATGCAGAAGGTGTAGGCAGGACGCAGGCCACGGGGTTGCACGGCCAACTTGTAGCGGGCAGTGCCCAAAGCCGGGTGGCCGGCCATGCGGCCGTATTGTATCCTGTCGATCGCTTCGCGCGGGTGTTCTATCCGCACGCCCACCGAGAATACTTTCTGTTGCATGAGCAACCCTTTGCGATGCAGCATCTCGAAGGTGTCGCGGGCCGAATGACCGATGGCCAGCACCAGGTGCGACACTTCAAACTCGTCGCGCTGGCTGGTCATCACACCGCTCAGTTGGTGATCGGCTAAACGCAGATCGGTGAGGGTGGTGTTGAAGCGGTATTCGCCGCCCTGGCGCTCAATCTCGGCACGGAGGTTGGCCACCACGCCGCGCAGTTTGTCGGTTCCGATGTGGGGTTTGGCGTCGTGGAGGATCTCGGGAGGCGCGCCGGCTTTTACCAACTCCTCGAAGAGGAAGCGGGTGCGGTGGTCGTTGATGAGGGTGTAGAGCTTGCCGTCGGAGAAGGTGCCGGCTCCCCCTTCGCCAAATTGCACGTTGCTTTCGGTATCGAGCTTGCCGGTGGCGAAAAAGTGATTCACATCGGCCACCCTTTTGTCAACGCGGCTTCCCCTTTCCAGGATGATGGGCCTCAATCCGGCACGGGCCAGCACCAGGGCGGCAAAGAGCCCGGCAGGACCGCTGCCTGCTACCACGGGACGGTGTTTCGGAGAGGCACCGTGCAAACGGGGCTGCTCGTAGCAATACAGTTCAGACGGACGGATGCGGTGTCGTTTCACCACTTCAGCGGGGGCCGACGACAGCCACGCTGCTTCGTTGTTGAAGCACACATCAACGGCATACACCACTTTGATGGATGCTTTGTTGCGTGAGTCGATGGCTTGCTTCACCACATTAAAGGAGGTGAAGGCGGTGGTTTCAACAGCCAAAACGCGGGCTGCAGACCGGGGCAACTCGTCGGGGTGGTGCCCTGGCAGCAGGGCTATCTCTTCAATT
Source organism: Bacteroidales bacterium (assembly GCA_028689615.1). Lineage (GTDB taxonomy): Bacteria > Bacteroidota > Bacteroidia > Bacteroidales > TTA-H9 > GWE2-42-24. The sequence goes on from JAQVCV010000015.1 coordinate 4,355, forward strand.
CTGAGCAAGGTTCAATTTTTGGGCAAAGGTACTACAAACCTGCCGGATGGCGCGTGGGGCGGCAGGCGGTCAGCACACAGGCAGCAATCAGTTGGCACTGTTGCAATACCGTTTGATGAGGTTGTAGGCATTGGTGATGCCCAGTTCGCCGGCCCTGCTCAGGTCTTTGCACGCCACTTCGTTTTGTTTGAGGAAGATGAGGATGAGGGCGCGGTTGAAGTGGGCCTCGGCCAGGTTGTCGTCCTGTTCGATGGCGCGGTTGTAATCGGCCAGTGCTTCATGGTATTTCCCCAGGCGGGCTTTCACGTTGGCGCGGTTAAACCATGCGAAACTCAGGTCGGGTTTCATCTGTATCACCTTGTTGTAGTCGGCCAGCACGGTGGCGTATTGGTTTTGAAGGTCGGGCATTTCGGCACCGGCTTTCACGGGCATGGTGCTCCCAATGCTGATGGTGTTCACGTAATCGTCGTTACCGGTGGTTTCGTCGAGAATCTGGAGGCGGGTGTTGGCGCGGTTGAGGTAAGCGAAAGCGAAACCGGGATCGAGCTCAATGGCGCGATCGTAGGCCGTCACCGCGCTGTTGTAGTTTTGAATCATCCCGTTGAGCACACCAATAAAGAAGTAGGCCAGCGGATCGGTTGGATTCATCCGCAGGCTGCTGTCAACGCTGCCGATGTACTTCGACACCTCGTCGGCGGTGAGGTTGTTTTGCCTGTTGGTGAGGCCAAAATTCAGACGGTAGGCGTTGCGGCGGTTGAACTCGGTGATGGCCGTAATCCAGTAGGCTCCGCGCTTCTGCTTCACATACACCGAGTCGTTGTAGAGGTAGGTGATGAAGAAGTTGCGTTCCAGATCCACATACACCGGTTGGTACTGAATTCGTCCGTCAACCGCCGAGGTGTTGCGGAAGTCGGCTTCAAACTCCACGATGCGCGACAGGTAAGCGCTGTCGGCGTAGTTGGCCAGGGTTGAATCGCCGCTGGTTTCAACCGTGTGCATGATGAGGGTGGCTTTGGAATAGTCGGCCATGGCTTCCTTTTCCCTGCCGAGTTGCCGCCAGGCATCAGACCGGTTCATCCATGCCTTGGCAAAATCGGGGAACAGGGTTATGGCTCGCGAGTAATCGTCGATGGCGCCCCTGTAATCCTTGGTCATGTGTTTGATGATGGCGCGGTTGAAGGTAGCCAGCACGTTGTCGGGGCTCAGCCTGAGTACCTGATCGTAATCGTCGAGGGCTTTTTTATACTCTTTCTGCTCTGAGTAGAGAAGTGCCCTGTTGTAGAGGGCAAGGGAGTTGTGCGGATCGAGTTCGAGCACTTTGTTGAGGTCGTCGAGCATCAGGTCGTTTTTCTCCAGTTTGTTCCAGGCCATGGCGCGGCTGAAAAAAACGGCCGGGTTGTCAGATTCAATGCGCAGGGCAGTGTTGAAATCTTCTATGGCACCCTGGTAGTCGGCGCTGTCGTAGCGTATTTGTCCACGGCGGATGTATCCTTCGGTGAAGAAGATGTTGAGGTGGGTGGCTTTGTCGAGGTCGGCCAGAGCCCCTTTGATGTCTTTCAGGGCGTTGCGCACCATGCCCCGCATGAGGTAGGCCAGCGGGTGGTCGTTGTTGAGGCGCAGGGCCGAATCCAGATCGGCCAGGGCCAGGCGGTAATCCTTGTTTTGGAAACGGGTGATGCCGCGGTTAACATAGATATCGGGGTTGAGCGGGTCGATTCGAAGGGCTGCCGCGTAGTCGTGCATGGCGTTGGTTACGTCGCGAAGCCTGTCGCGGGTGATGGCACGGTAGTGCAGGGCCGGGGCGAACAGCGGGTGGATGGAGAGGCACTGGTTGAAGTCGGCCTCGCTCCCCTTGTAGTCGCCCAGGTTGTATTTGGCAATGCCACGGTAAAACCAGGGCTCGTACATTTCGGGAGCGTTGTAAATTACAACATTGAGGTTGCGGATGGCTTCGGTGTATTTCCCTTCTGAAAGGTTTTGCATACCACTGAACACGAAGTGGGGGATGTTCACCTGACTCATCCCTGGCAGGGAAAACAGCCACAGAACGACAATCAGAAGCGGCAATCGGATGATGTTGAATCGCATCGTCGGATGATGAATTAAAAAATGTTAGCGCAAAGGTAACGTGTTTCATCGGGAAAGATTGCAGCCAGGGCCATCCGCGGCAAGCGAAGAGACGGGATTGGTTTTCGTGCCTTTACTACCGGCTGAGCAATACCCCTCAAGGCTTAACCAGCATGAATCCCATCCGGAAGCTATCCCCTTCAGGCTAAATGAATACCTGCCAATTCTTCGCTAGGCCGGCAACTTTTTAATGCCGATCCTTCTAATTATTTTTTTGATGAACAAAGGCTTTACAGGAACAAACACTGTGGCTACCGGGTTTCCGGCATATCCCTTTTCGTTAAAAACGTTGAAAAATTCTTCATCGTAATAAATGAAGGCTGGCGCCCCTGTAGGGATGTAGATCGAGTTAGGTATGTAATCCTTATAAATGTAACCAAATGCTTTGCTAACATCCTCAGGCCCGCGTTTGATGGTCCGCACCGACACATACCTGCTTGCCGGCAACGTCAAGGCAGTCATGCTCAACGAAGCTTTATGACCGGCAGAGACCTCGACACCCATCGTGTACCTAAAATCAGGATTTCCTCTTTTCATCTCAAAAACACAGAGTTGGTTGTTGTTCAGCCGGTTTTCTACATCGTCAAGCTTTTTTTCTTTCAGCACGTTGTGAAAGAACGGTGGGATTTCGTGTTTGTTTCGCTCGTTGGTAAAGCTTGTTTGCAGCGAAATGCCAACAACGTGCATTTCGGGTTTTTCAACAATTTTTGCTTCCATATTACATTTTGTTTTTAACAATGGGTTTTGTTTGAAATTTCTGTTGATACAAGGCGGGTATGTTGTAAATCGGTTTTCTTTACCCGGGGATGGGTGTATTGTAAAGCATCGGCATCGAAGTTGGGATGCCTTATAGCAAATTGCGGGCACCATTGGATGCAGGCATGACACAATTCACAATTGTGCAGAAAGGTCGGCCGGCCGTTGCTTAGAACAATGTTACCCCTTGGACAAAGATCAGCGCAGGTTCCACAAGCCTTGCAAGTGTCGTCAACCACGAAAGCACTGTCGGTGCTTCGAAAGCTGTTTAAAGCCATGCCATGAAGCAACGACCCAAAGATGCCTGAAGCCAGAGAACTGGTCTCTACCTTGTGTAACTCTTTGTTTTTTACAACCGGCAGGATCTCAGAAAAACGCTCTTCAGTTGTTTTTAACTTCTTACGTTTTCTGTCGAGCCTCATGATGATGCGATCGAGGTTGTTGAGTTTCATGAGGCTCGATCGGGGTGCTTTTACCGCAAAACCTGCACCCAGATCGCCCCCCTTGCGTCGCAAAGCGTTTTGGAGGGCAACCAGGGTGTTGCCCTGAATGGCCACACAGGTGACTACGGCAAAAATGTAAGTGGCTTTGTCTATTTTCAGTTTTTCGATGAATTCGGCAACAATCCGGGGCATTCCCCAGGCATAAACAGGGAAAACCAGACCAACCCGTTTGCTGCTTGCCTCAACAGTTTCGCGGTCCACAAAATTGGGTATCGAAAGAATTTGGGTATTTCCTAACGCCTTAGCAAGATCGCGTGCTACATTCAGGGAGTTTCCGGTGGCCGAAAAGTAATAAATCAGTGTATCCATTTTCAAGTGATTAAATTTTCTGCAAAAAAACACAACCCCCGATCGTTATCACTTGCCAAATGGCAAAAAAAACACCAGAAACGAAATTATTCTATCTGGCGGCGAATTCTGCTCAACGAACTCTGGGTTATTCGCAGGAATGAGGCGATGTATTTTAGTGGAACCTGTTGAACCAGATGAGGATAGTTTTCGAGGAAATGACGGTAATGGTCGGTCGAGTCGCCAAGCAACAGGAACTCCTTTTTCCGGAGCATTGCACTCATCGCTTCCAGCCCTCCTGTTTTCATCATAAAACCCCATTGTGGCACCAACTGAATCAGATGCTCACATGCTGTTTTGGTTATACTCAGAACCAGGCAATCGGTCACAGCACTCACGTTGATTCGAGAGATCCCATTTCTGTCAAAGCTCTCGAATTCGGCAAAAAAACCATTCGGCTCAATGAAGTTTTTCACCACTTCCTCTCCGTTGCTGTCGATAATAAACACCCTCAGAATACCTTCAACCACAAAAAGCAGCTTTTTGTATTGTGTCCCCTCTTTTACCACTGCTTCTTCACGTTTCAGATGCTCTTCACAAAAATGTTGGCATATCACCCCAATTTCCCTCTGGCTAAGGGTTGGGTCTTTCTCCAAATATTTCGCTAAAAAATCTGTCGATTCCATAACTAATTCATTTATTTCACTTAATCCCAACTACTTACCACCTGATTATGAGAAGGTTTAGCGGCATAAGATCAGCATGTATCTGAAGCAAAATTAATGATTTTCAATGGGTAGATTAACATTATTATCTTTTGCGATCAACTCCTCAGTTGGCGACCGAAACACCTGCTGCCTCACAAAGTACCGCGGCATCAGGTCCAAGGCTGCTCAGTTGGTGTTCAAACCGGCAAGCACGAAACCTGTGCAACAGGATGAGGTTTCAAGAAGCTGAGAAAACCTACCATCCTCTCCCCATTTCAATTACCTTTCTCCTATAAATCGTTGTTAAAAAAAACTGAACTTTTGGATAATCCGCTGGCTCGATTTCTCTGTCTTCGACATTGAGCACCCGCGCTTCGCGCTGGTGTTTTTTTACCGCTAAGAACGCAAAGATAGCTTCACGCTAAGAACGCGAAGATGCCGGACACTGATTTTTAATCCCGAATCGGCTATAATCATGGTCGTTACTATTATTAAAGCCTCTCGGGATTAACCGCTTCTAGGTTAAAAGCTTCGCATTTTAACCAACAAGCGGTAAAGACCGCTAAGGCACTTCGTGCTGACTTGACGTGCAATACCCTTCTACATCTGCGTCCGATAGATGACGTAGGCATCTCAGCGGTCTTAACCATACCCGTCGAAAAATATTAGCGCTCTTAGCGTCTTATCATAGCGTTTTTAGCGGTAAAAGAATACCCGTCCGGCAAATACATCTTACTGTTAATCCTTGTTATAACAGACCTGAACTAACCGATAATCCACTGGTTCGATTCTTATTCGTCTGTGTGTAAAGGCGATTTCATGTATATTTGCCACATGATGTTTTTTATTGGCATGAAGCAATTGGCTCGCAGGGTGCAAAAGGTGGTTGTTAAAACCATCTTCGCCTCGGGATTGCTTTTCTTGTTAGCGGCAGGACTGGCACTTACCGACCTCCCTTTCTGGGGGTGCTACCATCTGGCAGTAACCGGCACCGCGCTGGAGGCCGATCCCCACTACATCGTGGTGTTGGGTGCCGGCGGCATGCCAGGCCCCGAAGGTTTGATGCGCTGCCACACGGCAGCCCTGGCAGCAGAAACTTACCCACACGCCAAAGTGGTGATAGCCATGCCCACGCTGCCCCAATATTTCGCGAGCAGCCACACCCGCAGCATGTATCGCGAAATGGTGCTTCGCGGGGTTGACTCCACCCGCTTCCTTTTCGAGACAACCGGAACCAACACCCGCGATCAGGCCCTCGGGGTGGCCTCTCTGGTTAAACGACCCGATACGGCAAGAGTTCTCATCGTTTCGTCGCCCGAACACCTCTACAGGGCCGTCAGGGCTTTCCGCAAAGCAGGCTTCGCCATGGCGGGAGGCCGGCCGGCGTTTGAGTCGGGAATCGACGAAGACCTCCTGATCACCGAGGAAGAAAAACGCCAGGGCTTCCTTGCCCCCAACCGAATGCCCGGCCTGCGCTACAACCTTTGGAACTACATGAAACTGGAAATCGACTTCATGAGGGAGGTTGTGGCCATTGGGTGGTATAAATGGAAGGGGTGGATTTGAGGATTCAAAGATTCAAAAATTCAAGGATTCAAAGATTCATCCCCCCGATAGCTATCGGGGCGATCGGGATCAAGGATTCTGGAGTGCAGCGACAGTCCCGCGAATGCGGGATGAGGATTTGAAAGATTTGTTTTAGCCGGAGAATGAGTGTGGTCGGTGAGCGTAGTCGAACCGTGGTCGAAGGCGGCGTGAGTCAATTTTTTTCACACCAAATCCAATTATTGCTATGAACAAAAAACTGATCGTGTTGACGGGTGCAGGTATAAGTGCCGAGAGCGGTATCAGCACTTTTCGCGATGCCAACGGGCTGTGGCGCAACCACCGCATCGAGGAGGTGGCCAGCCCTGTAGCCTGGCACAACAACCCCGGACTTGTACTGGAGTTTTACAACCTCCGACGCAAACAACTCTTCGAGGTAAACCCCAATGCCGCTCATCTGGCTCTGGTGAGCCTGGAAAAGCATTATGAAGTGGTGGTGGTGACACAAAATGTTGACGACCTCCACGAGCGGGCGGGATCACGAAACGTGTTGCACCTGCACGGCGAGTTAAAAAAAGCCCGCAGCACCCGCGATCCTCAACGGGTGTATGAGCTAAAACACTGGGAATTGAAACTCGGCGACCTGTGCGAACTGGGATCACAACTCAGGCCCCACATCGTGTGGTTTGGCGAAGAGGTTCCTGCCTTTCAGGAGGCTGTGCAACTAGTGGCAGAGGCCGGGTTGCTGCTGGTGATTGGCACCTCGCTGCAAGTTTATCCCGCAGCAGGACTTCTGGCTTATGCTCCAGCCCACTGCCGCATCTGGCTTATTGACCCGACTGCAACACCCGGCTATGCCGTGCCAAACCTCACCACCCTTCGCGAGAAAGCAACTACCGGAGTTCCCTCCCTTGTAAGTAGCCTGATAACCGAGGCAACAAAAGAGAATTAACCGTGAGAGCAGCTGTTTAATTCTTAAATGAACCCAATTTAGGTCGCTTTTCTAACAGAATGGCAAATCATTACACAAGATGTTGTACATTTGTGTTTTATAACTCTCAAAATTTTAGGTATATGAGAAATATTCTTTTCACCCTGTCAATGCTGTTGACTATAGCTGCAACAGCCCAGACCAACGTTTTCAACATGGTGTATTTGGATACAGTAGAAATTAACGGAGGCACCTCAGGCTTGAGGCTAAGAGCCACAACCGACGGTCAGTATGCCTGGGCTGGAGCCTTCCACGGCGACGATCCCCTGGTTGTTAAGACCGACACTTTGGGAATCCCCTTATGGAGCAAGACTACCGACGGTAGCGAACCCTTTCGCGCGCTGCTGCCTGCACCCGATTCGGGGTTGATTGCAGCCGGCGAAAACATCATCGCCAGGTTCAACGCCAACGGCGAAACCATATGGTCGTATCAACTCTCCAGCACCACGCTCCACATCCGATCGGTTGAATTCTGCACCAATGGCGACCTTCTCGTTTCAGGCAACAGCAGCACCCCGGGAATCTTCGCCTCCGAGGGTTTCCTAATGAGAATAAGCCAGGCCGGCGTGCTGGTTTTTGCCCGAATTTACACCTTGGTTCCCAACCTTTTCACCTCTTTTGTAAAAGCCCTCGAACATCCCGATGGGGGCTACCTGGTGTACGGAGCCACCTCCACAACACCCAATGGAACTCCGATGGGGATAACGCTTTGCAGGCTCGACGAAGAAGGCAATGGCCAGTGGGTTAAAATTTTCAGCTACGGCGCGGGAAATTACCAGCCCGAATATGCTTTGGATATGGTTGCCACACCCACAGGAATAGCCATGCTGGCAGCATCGTGGTGGGGGGACAAAAACCTGACCCTCTTTGAAACCAATTATGCGGGGGACCTTTCGTGGGCCAAATCTTACAATACTTATATTGACCCCCTCTACCATTTCGACATTTCAAGCACTCTCAACCAATTGCCCGACGGAGGATTCGCCTTCTCTGTCCCCTCAGGGTTTACTTTAGACTCTCCGTTGATCATCACCGATTCTTTAGGTGTCGTTACGAAAGCCTATGAGGCATTTATGGATATGACAGATGCCATTGTGACAAACCAACTGAACTACCTGGCACTGGGTCTGGGACCTTTAATGGGGGTTAAAGACAACGCTTATGGGCTTCACACGGGGTTTTACAAGATTGATACTCTGGGAGTGTACCCTTATTGTTCCTATCCATCGTGGAACTTGTATGAAGCCACATCTGTTCAACTTCAAAGCGATACTCTTGAATTGCTGTCGGAACAAATTCCAATTTCTCTTGAACCAGGCCCGCAATTCACCGATGCCGTTTTCAAAATAAGGGGAGGTTGCGTTGATTTTGCAGGAGGTATTGCCGATGAGCCCGCTCCCGCATTCACCCTCACCCCAAACCCCGCCAACGAACAGGTGCAAATAACAACCAACGGGTTGGCTCCGGAAAACCATTGGAAGACCGAAGTATTTACCGCCACCGGAACCAGGATATTGGAAAGGGCTGATTTCGATATTCAAAACGACAGAATAGAAACCCGCCACCTGCCTTCGGGCTTTTACATGGTGGTGCTTACCCACAACAACCAGCGATTGAGCATGAAACTGATGGTGCAACATTAAACCGGCACGAAACAATCGCACTCGGAAGTTGTTAAAAGACACTGGCTGGTTAATCTGCTAAAACCAGCCAGTGTACTTTTTTTATCAACCGCGGTGGCAATTTTCAACGAATTGCCCAGGCAAAATAATTTTTTTCATGAACGGCATCCAGGATTACTACCCCGACCACTTCGCCCACTGCCATGGCTGCGGGCGACTCAACCACCAGGGACTTCAACTCAAAACCAACTGGAACGGCAACGAAACGCTGACCACCTTCATCCCTCTTCCCCACCACACCGCCATTCCGGGTTTCGTTTATGGAGGGTTGCTCGCTTCGCTCATCGATTGCCACGGCACCGGATCGGCAGCCCTGGCTCTGGCGCGTGAGAGAGGAATCGAACTAACCCAACACAATGCACCACGCTGCGTAACAGCCTCGCTGCATGTGAACTTCAAAAAAGCCACCCCGCTTGGTCCCGAGCTGCAAATCAGGGGAACCATCAAAGAGGTGAAAGGGCGCAAAGTGGTGATAGAGGCCGAGGTGATAGCCAACGGCGAGGTGTGTGTAACTGGCGAAGTGGTGGCCGTGGAGGTGCCCGAAAACTTCGGGGCGCGTTGACCCTGCCATAAAAATCCGGGTAAAGCTGGTGATGTTGTAAACCCAATAAGGGTTGGCTATCTTTGCACCCCACCAATCGTAGCGCTATGAACACCGATTACCAACAGATCATCAATCAGATAGCTCAGGAAGTAGCGCCACTCACCCATCAGGGAGCTGTGGCCGATTACATCCCCGCTCTGGCCGCCGTCAAACCCGGGAGGTTTGCCATGGCCGTAAAACTTGCCGATGGCCGCGAGTTTACCACCGGCGAAGCCTTGGCACCTTTCTCCATTCAAAGCATATCGAAGTTGTTAACCCTCACCCTGTTCATTCAAAAACAGGGGCTTGAATTGGGCGATCGCGTAGGTGTGGAACCTTCGGGAAACCCTTTCAACTCGTTGGTTCAGCTCGAATACGAGGGAGGCAAACCCCGCAACCCGTTTATCAACGCCGGAGCCCTGGTAGTAACCGACGGGGTGATGAGTCATTACGGTGATGCCAAGTCGTTGATACTTCAAACAGCGCGAAAGCTGAGCAGCAATCCCGCGTTGGATTACGACCAGGCAGTTGCTGCCTCCGAGAAACAAACCGGATTTCGCAACGCGGCGTTGGCCAATTTCATGAAAAGTTACGGCAACATTCTGAACCCCGTAGAAGAGGTTCTCGACACCTATTTTCATCAATGTTCGCTGGCAATGAGCTGCACCGATCTGGCCCGTATGTTTTTCTTTCTGGCCAACGAAGGTGTTGACCAGCGGGGTGAAGTGGTCACCTCGCCCCGAGAAACCAAACGGATCAACGCCCTGATGATGACCTGCGGAACCTACGATGCAGTAGGCGATTTTGCATTCCGTGTGGGCATTCCGGCCAAGAGTGGGGTTGGAGGCGGCATCGTGGCGGTGATACCGCGCCAGATGAGCATCGCTGTTTGGTCGCCCACGCTCAACCAGCAAGGCAACTCTGTAGCCGGAAGCCGTGCCCTCGACCTGTTTACTACCTACACCCGCTGCTCGGTGTTTTAGATCGTCGCGAATCGGATTAAAAAAAGGCCGACAACATGTTGCCGGCCTTTTTTTATAAAATGATTAAGCATTAAATCATCCAGGTATCGCCACTGTTGAGCAGGTCGTCCATGCAATGGATTTTGCTCTTGGCGCTGATAGAGGCAATTTGCTCTTCCATCAAGTCGTCGTAGGTGGCATAAGCTTTGGCAGCCCTGATGACGCCCAGTGCAACGGGGAAATCGGGGCCGGCCATCTTGGCCAGCATCAGGTGAATTCCAGGATCGGTCTGGTAGGGGTCGTGCACCAGCAAATCGTCTTCGGTAATGCCATTCTCGCCAAGGGTTACCACTTCGAGGCTTGTGCCGTTAAGTCGGATCCCTTTGTCGCGTTTCGCTCCAAAAATCATCTTTTCGCCGGCGCGCAGGGTGATGGTACGCTCTTCGCGAACGGTTTTATCGGTGATTTCGTCGTAGGCACCATCGTTGAAAATCACACAATTCTGAAGCACTTCCACCACCGAGGTGCCGTCGTGACGGGCGGCCTCGAACATGATTTCGGTCATCAGTTTGGGATTAACATCGAGTGCACGGGCATAGAAGGTTCCCTGGGCTCCCAGCACCAGTTCGCCGGGGTTGAAGGGGTGCTCGATGGTTCCATAAGGCGAGGTTTTTGTAACTGCCCCCAGTGGCGATGTTGGCGAATACTGCCCTTTGGTAAGACCGTAGATGCGGTTGTTGAGCAGCAACAGGTTAACGTCGATGTTGCGGCGGATCAGGTGGATGAAGTGGTTTCCACCAATGGCCATCGAATCGCCATCGCCCGAAACAATCCATACCGAGAGTTTGGGATTGGCAATCTTGACGCCCGATGCGATGGCAGCAGCGCGACCATGAATGCCATGGAAACCATAGGTATTCACATAATAAGGGAAGCGCGACGAGCAACCGATACCCGAAACGAAAACGAAGTTCTCTTTCTTGTAGCCGATTTCAGGGAACACTTTCGACACGGCAGCCAACACGGCATGGTCGCCACAACCCGGGCACCATTTCACCATTTGGTCGCTCATAAAGTCTTCGCGGGTTAGTTTAACCGGCGATTTTTCGATGGTGTTGTTAATTTCGGTCATTGTTAAGCCTCCTGAATCGTTTGGGTGAATTTTTCGGTAAGTTCAATCACGGTGAAGGGCTGCCCCTGCACTTTGTTGTATTGGCTCATGGCGATGTCGGGGAAGTTCATCCGCAGGTATTTCACAAATTGACCTGCATTGAGTTCGCAAACAAGCACCTTTTTATAGGCCGACAACACCTGCCGCGTGTTCTTTGGAAGTGGCATAATATAGCGGAAGTGGGCGTGCCCAACCTTATGGCCGGCTTTCTGCATCCGTTCAACTGCTGATCTGACGAAGCCACGGGTGCCACCCCAGCTCACCACCAGCAGATCGCCTTCGGGTTGTCCGAAGATTTCTTGCTCAGGAAGACGGTTAGCTATGCGTTGCACTTTCTCTTCGCGCAGGAAGGTCATCCGTTCGTGGTTTTGCGGATCGGTGGAAACCTGTCCGTAAACATCGCTTTTCTCCAGGCCACCTATCCTGTGGCGCAACCCTTCGGTGCCAGGCAGCGCCCATTGGCGTGCCAGGGTTTCCGGATCGCGGGCATAGGGTTTGAAGTCGCTGTTGGGAGCGGCAATAGGAGGTTTGATTTCGGGGAAATCGGCCATTTTGGGGATTCGGAAGAGTTCCGAGCCAAACCCGATATAGCCGTCGGTAAGCAGAATGGAGGGGGTCATGTGCTCCATGGCAATCTGAGCCGTTTCGAATGCGGCATAGAAGCAATCAACCGGTGAGGCAGCAGCCATGATGAACATGGGAGCTTCGCCGTTGCGTCCGTAAAGAGCCTGCAGCAGATCGCCCTGTTCGCTCTTGGTAGGGAGACCCGTTGAGGGTCCGCCACGCTGAACATTCACCACCACCAAAGGCAATTCGGTGATAACGGCCAATCCCAGGGCTTCCGATTTAAGCGAAAGACCCGGACCAGATGTGGTTGTAACGCCCATGCTACCGGCAAAACAAGCTCCGATGGCCGAGGTTACCCCGGCAATCTCGTCTTCGGCCTGGAAGGTTTTCACACCCAGGTTGCGGTGCTTCGACAGTTCCATAAGAATCTCGGTAGCAGGAGTGATGGGATAGGAACCCAGGAAAAGCTTGCGACCCGATTTCTCGGATGCTGCCATCAAACCCCAGGCAGTAGCAGTATTACCGGTAATGTTGCGGTACTTCCCTTTCTCGATGCTGGCCGGTTTCACCTCGATGGTCGATTTGATAGCCTCCACATTCTCGCCGAAAATGTAGCCAGCTTTCAAAACCAGTTTGTTGGCTTCGATCACCACAGGTTTTTTAGCAAATTTTTTCTCAAGGAAATGGAAAGTGTGATCCAACTCCTTGTTAAACATATAGAACAGAAGCCCAAGGGCAAACATGTTCTTCGACTTGTCAGCTGTTTTGGCATCGAGGCCAAGTTCGGCAACAGCCTCACGGGTGAGTTTCCTGATAGGAGCCTTCACCAAAGTGTAATCGCCCAAAGAACCATCTTCAAGAGGATTGGACGCGAATCCGGCTTTCTCCAGAATTTTTGGTTCATAATTATCAATATCGGTGATAATGGTAGCCCCTTTTTTGGCGTGCTTCAGGTTCGATTTGAGCGAGGCGGGGTTCATTGCAACCAAAACATCACACAAGTCGCCGCTGGTGTGAATTTTTGAGCTGCCAAAGTGTAACTGAAAACCAGAAACACCGGCCACAGTATTCTGTGGAGCCCTGATTTCTGCTGGGAAATCGGGGAAAGTGGAAAGGTCGTTGCCTGAGAGGGCGGCAGTATCGGAAAACAGGGTACCGGTGAGTTGCATCCCATCGCCGGAATCGCCTGAAAAACGAATAACAACCTCTTCCATCTCAACAACTTTGCTATCTTTTGCTGCCATATCGGATGGTTTTAAAATATTGGGGGCAAAGGTATGGTTTTTTCTATGTCGCTAACCAATGTTTTTAGTTTTAAATGTGTTCACCTTTAGATTTTTAATTTAGATTGATTTTAAATTTTGCCCATGTGGTTTATGATTTCATTTTGCTTGGCGAAATGTTCTATTTTTGCCGTCCCATTAGATTTGTAAACCTTAAAAAATCATTTATTATGGCATATGTAATTAATGAAGAATGCGTTGCCTGTGGCACTTGCATCGACGAATGTCCTGTTGAAGCTATCAGCGAAGGCGAAATCTACAAGATTGATGCTGATGTATGCACCGATTGCGGTTCATGCGCTGCTGTTTGTCCTACCGAGGCCATTCACCCCGCTGAATAAGCCCGACAGCTTAACACGATAACCTGTAAAAAGGGGGCTGCCCGTTGGGCAGCCCCCTTTTTTATTCAACATTCACCACCTTCACTTCTTGGTTTTGGGCTAAATAATCGGGCAGAGTGCCCCCGTTGATAAACCAAACCTGTTTCCCGTCACTCAAGAACTGCTCCACCTGTGTTTTCGATGGAACATAACCATACACGTTGCATCCGGCGTAAAAACTAAGGCCGGGTGCCTGAAGCCTGAAATTGGTAAACACCAGCACCCGATTGTTACCAGCCCAGGCCTGCTTCATCGCGTCGATGGCAGTCAAAAGCTGTTGCTGCTTGAGGCGTGCAGCCAATTCCGGCGAATCGGGAAGGAACCGCACACGCGCCATCTCGTTGAGGTTAAACATCAAAAAAGCAACTGTAAGCCACACAGCCAACCCTCCCAACAGTTTTGGCCCTTTCAACCATCGCCGGTTGGTGTCAGGCACCAGACTCAGCAACCGGTCGATAACCACGGCCAGACTCATCCACACAACAGGGGCGGCGGGCAGACAAAAAGCCTTCATCTTGGTGGCAGCCAGGGTAAACACCACATAAGGAACCACCACCCAGGCAAGAGGAGCCACCACCTCGGTGCGACGCACCAAGAGAGGAAACAACACGATGGCTGCCAACACCACAGCAATCATTGCATCGCCACTGCCGTACAAATCTTCAAGAGCCTTGAAATGGAAAAACCAACCGCCGCCATGGCCCTCAATCACCTCGTTGAAATGACGTGAATTATACTCCAGTTCAAACCGCGCTTCCGTCGGGAAAGCCATCAGGGTATAAACCTGCCAGGGAACCACCAAAACAACACTCACGGCAAAGGCCAGCGCCACATGCCACCACAAACGGGCCACAACACGATGCCGGCCTGCCAGCAACCACGCTCCCCAACCCGCGAATACCAACAAACCCGGCAGCCACTTCACCATAACGGCAGCACCTGCCAAAACCCCAACCAACACGGCATTTTGCCATGCAGGCTTTTTCAGATAACGGGTAAAAGCCCACAGGCTCGCCGTGGTATAAACCAGAAACACAACATCGTTGTGATCGGTAGCAAAACGTCCCGAAATCAATTCATAAACAAAAAAAGAGGTGGAACTCAGCAATGCGGCAATCCAACCAACCCGGGCATTGGCAAAAAAACGACCCATCGAAAAAACCATCAAAGGCATCAACGAGAAAAGAAGAACCGACGGAAGCCTGACAGCCCATACCGATGGCCCCAACACTTTGATGAACAATGCCATTTGCCAAAGAAACAGGGGTTGCTTGTGAAGCCAGATGGTTCCATGGGTCCACATCCCGGGCCGAACCTGATAAGGTGTTTCAGTATAAAGCATGGGTTTAAAAGGATCAAGAGCCAAATTCCTGGCAACCAAAGCATGAAACTGCTCGTCCCACAGGTTTAGATACGGATCGAGACTGGCTGCAAACACACCCGCCAGCAAGGCAAAAGCAGCAAGAAACCAGGTTGCTGTTGTGTAGCGATGCAAAAGAGCGAGCCAAATGCCTGCTGCAAGCATGCAAACTGCAGGCAACAAAGGCCAAAGCAAAGGGGCAGGTATCGAATACCAGGCAACGGAACTGATGCTAGGGGTCATGAAAACTAAAATATCGGATGGTTGGCAAAGATAAGAATAGCCCGCGCAATCATTCCAAACCCTAACCCCCAAATAAACCAGTGTATGAAACCCTGTGGAAAAATCCTGAAGTCGGAAAAAACAAGGAGGCAGGTGGCAGCAGGCAAGAATTAAGGGTGGCAACCCCGCGTGATTTGGAATTTCGTGAACCTTTTTTGCTTCTTTCTGTAACTTTGTAAGTATAACATCACCTCCTAGTAAAATGGACAAGTATTCATATCTGAGTGCCAGCGACCCCCAGGCTCTCGAATCGCTCTACCAGGCCTGGCTCGAATCGCCTGAAAATGTTGAGCCGGCATGGCGGAATTTTTTCGACGGCTTCAACTTTGCTTCGCGACATTACAGCCCAAAACCATCGGGCCCCATGCCTGCCGAATTTAACGTCATCGGCCTGATAAACGCCTACAGGCAACGAGGACACCTCTTCACCCAAACCAATCCGGTAAGAAAACGCAGAGATTACCATCCCACCCTCGATTTGCAGAACTTCGGGCTGACGGTTGCCGACCTTCCCCGGCGCTTCGAAGCCGGAAAAACCATAGGTATTGGAACAGCAACCCTGCAAAACATTGTAGATCACCTCCAAACCACCTACTGCCGATCGGTGGGTGTTGAATACCTCTACATTCGCAACACCGAAATGGTAGAATGGCTTCAACAAAGAATGGAATCGACCCGCAACCTGCCCGAATTCAATACAGCACAGAAACACCGGATGTTGGAGAAACTGAGTGAAGCGGTTCTGTTTGAAAAATTTATTCACAAAAAATTCCCGGGACAAAAACGGTTTTCGCTCGAAGGGGCAGAAACACTAATTCCCGCTTTGGAAGCCACCATCGAAACGGGGATCAACCTGGGCAACGAAGAGTTTGTGATAGGGATGCCCCACAGAGGGCGACTCAACGTGCTGGCCAATATCATGGGAAAATCGCCCCGCGATATTTTCACCGAGTTCCAGGGGCTTGAATACGACGACGAATTGCTGCTTGGCGATGTGAAATACCACCTGGGTTATACCACCGAGACCACCCGTGACGACAAGCCGCTAAAACTCACCCTTTCACCCAACCCTTCGCACCTCGAAACGGTGAACAGCGTTGTGGAAGGGATTGTTCGCGCCCGAGCCGACCAACGCTATCAAGGCAACTTCGACAAAATAACCCCAATCCTCATTCACGGCGATGCCGCCATAGCTGGCCAGGGTGTCGTGTATGAAGTGGCACAAATGTCGGATCTTCCCGGATACAAAACAGGGGGAACCATTCACATTGTGGTAAACAACCAGATTGGCTTCACAACCAACTACCTCGACGCCCGTACATCGACCTACAGCACCGATGTGGCTAAAGTAATACAATCGCCCGTTTTTCATGTTAACGGCGACGATGTTGAAGCTGTGGTTTACACCATGAAACTGGCCATGGAATTTCGCGAACGGTGGCACCGCGATGTGTTCATCGACCTTTTGTGCTACCGCAAATACGGCCACAACGAAAGCGATGAGCCCCGGTTTACACAACCCACCCTCTACAAAATCATCGAAAAACACCCCAATCCACGCGATATTTACGCAGCAAATCTCCTGCGCGACAACAACCTGCCCGACGGACTGACCGAATCGATCGACAACGCCATCAACCAACGCCTCGAAGCCGACCTGTCGCTGTCGAAAGAAGCAGATAAGGCTCACATAACCAATTTTCTGCATCGCGATTGGACCGCCATTCGACGGGCTAAACCAACCGACTTCGATGCTTCGCCGCCTACTGCCATCACCCAAAAAAAGCTTCACGATTTGACCCGGGCCATTACCCATTTGCCAGAAGGGAAAAAATTCTTCAGAAAAATTGAGAAACTGATGGACGACCGGCGCGATATGGTGCTCAAAACCGGCAAAATAGATTGGGGAATGGCCGAGCTGCTGGCATACGCCTCGCTTGCCGACGAGGGCTTCGCGGTGCGACTTAGCGGACAGGATGTTGAGCGCGGAACCTTCTCACACCGTCATGCAGTGCTCACCCTCGACCAAACCGACGAGAAATACAACACCCTGGCCAACCTGGGACCCCATCAGGCATCAGTAAACATCTTCAACTCATCCCTTTCAGAATATGGAGTTTTGGGATTTGAATACGGTTATGCCCTGGCATCGCCATCAACCCTCACCCTGTGGGAAGCTCAGTTTGGCGATTTCAGCAACGGCGCCCAGATTATTCTTGACCAATTCATCAGCAGTGCCGAAGACAAATGGAACGTGATGAACGGGCTGGTAATGCTGTTGCCTCACGGCTACGAGGGACAAGGCCCCGAACACAGCAGCGCACGCATGGAACGATACCTCACCCTGTGTGCCGAAAACAATTTCCAGGTGGCCAACTGCACCACACCTTCCAACTTCTTCCACCTACTGCGCAGGCAGTTACACCGACCTTTCCGCAAACCCCTGGTAGTTTTCACCCCCAAGAGCCTGCTTCGCCACCCCCTTTGCACAAGTTCCCCCGACGAATTCACTTCGGGTGGATTTCGTGAACTGATCGACGATCCGTCGGCAGATCCGGCCAAAGTGGAGCGGGTGGTAATGTGCACAGGGAAGGTTTATTATGACCTGCTGTCGGAGCAGCAAGCCACAGGCCGCACCGATATAGCTTTGGTCAGGTTGGAACAACTTCACCCCCTCCCCATAGCCCAAATCGACAAACTAAAAGAGCGCTACGGCAATCAAGTAAGGTGGTTGTGGGTTCAGGAAGAGCCAGCCAACATGGGAGCCTGGTCGTTTTTGCGGCTTAACCTGCCCCAGATCGACCTGAAGCTAATCTCCAGGCCAGCTTCAGGAAGCCCGGCAACAGGTTCAAGCAAGTTCCATTTCATCCAGCAAAAGAAAATTGTTGATAAAGCATTCCACCAGTGCCAATGTCCCCGCCTCGATTCTGAATGCAGAATGGTTTGCATTGGCAATCAATGGAAAAGTTTTGAAAAAGAGTTACAAGCCAATTCAAAAGAATAACAAGAAGCTATGAATATCGATATCAAAATACCCAGCCCCGGCGAGTCCATCTCGCAGGTTCAAGTGGCCAATTGGCTGGTGGCCGATGGCGACCTGGTAGAAAAAGACCAGGAAATAGTTGAAATTGACAGCGACAAGGCCACCCTGGCCATAAGCGCACCCGAAGCCGGTGTGGTGAAACGGGTGATACCGGCCGGCGAAATGGCCGCAGTGGGAGCCGTTATCGCTACCCTTAACACACAGGAAACTGTGGCAAAAGACCAAAACAAAAAGAGTGAGTCAACACCGCAAACTGCGAGTATTCAAACTCCTCCGGCAACCGAAGCCAAACCTGTCGGGCCGGCTGAACCTGCCGAAACAAATGCTTCCCGTGGTGTTGCCGCCACCCCGTTGGCCCGAAAACTCATGGAACTGAATCATGTGGATTCTCAAGCACTCCGTTCCTTTTTCGAACGTTACCATTTCACACGCGAAGATGTAGAGTTTTACCTGCATCATCAAAACGATGCCATCGCGCAACCACCTCAGAAAACTGGTTCGGAGCAAACTCAGAACAACCCTAAGGAGTTGCGCGGCGAAGAGCGAACACCCATGAGCCCCCTGCGGCGAAAACTTGCCGAAAGATTGGTATCGGTTAAAAACGAAACAGCCATGCTTACCACCTTCAACGAGGTAAACATGACCCCCGTGATGGAATTGCGCGCCAAATACAAAGAGGCCTTTCAAAAAAAACACGGTGTTTCGCTCGGGTTTATGTCGTTTTTTACCAGAGCCTGTGCCCTGGCTTTGAGAGAGTTTCCTGCAGTGAACGGATCCATAGAAGGCGACGAGATCGTGTTTCATCACTATGCTGATGTTGGCATTGCCGTGAGTACTCCCAAGGGACTTATGGTGCCTGTGCTTCGCGATGCCGCCACTTTGTCGTTGGCCGACATAGAACATAAAATCAAAGATTTAGCTACCCGGGCCCGCGACCGCAAACTCACCCTCGACGAAATGAGCGGTGGCACATTTACCATCACCAACGGCGGAGTATTCGGATCGTTGCTAAGCACACCCATCATCAACCCGCCGCAAAGCGCCATTCTGGGAATGCACAACATAGTGGAGCGACCCATTGCCGTGAAAGGAAAAGTAGAGATCCACCCCATGATGTATGTGGCCCTCTCCTACGATCACCGCATCATTGATGGACGCGAATCGGTGAGCTTTTTGGTGAAGGTGAAAGAACTACTCGAAAACCCGGTGAACCTCCTTTTTGAACAGGGCGATCCTGTAAAAGCGCTGCTCGGCTTATAACCTAATAGCAGACAAGATGAACCCATGTTGTTTTCAGGTTGAAAAAATCCTGAAACAAATACTCTTTTATTCAGAAAATCCGTAACTTTACCGCCCTTTTTACCCACAGAAAACAAGTTAAACTTATTTTAAAGCCTTCGACTGATTGTGAGTTAACTACATATTTAATTATTGTTTAACACGAAAGATAAATTCAGGAAAGACTGATCGCGTTATTTTGCAGGTCTTATTGGTTTGTATCTGCATATTAGAACGAGACACCTTATAAGTTTTTGAAAGAACCTATTTATTCATCTAAATGCTTTAACGAATGAAAAAAAGCTACTTATTGTTAAAATCAATGGTTATCGCTCTGGCCCTGTTTGGGTTATCGGTAACTACGCTGCCGGCACAGACTATCACGCAGTGGAATTTCGATGATCAGACAACGAATCCATCAACAGGAACTGGTACAGCTGAACTGATTGGAGGGACTACAGCCACTTACGCCGGAGGTCTGCCATCGACTGGTAAAGGCTGGAACTCATCCACCTATCCTGCTCAGGGCACAGCATCAGGCACTGCCGGAACCCAATACAACGTTTCGACTGTGGGCTGGGGTCAGATCAATGTAAGCTGGGATCAGCGTCACAGCAACACTTCGGCCAACCGCATCAGGCTGCAATACACCCTGAACGGAACCAACTGGGTTGACTTTGTTGCCAGCGACGCCAATGCCGGAAACATCAACACAACCACCACAGTAACCGCAGGTTTCGACAACGGTCGCTACATTGCTGATGATGGTGACAAATGGTTTAACCGTTCGGCCAACCTCAGTTCGATCACCGGAGCAAACAACAACCCGAACTTTGCAATCCGCATCGTTAGCGAGTTTGCTGACGGATCGAATTATGCCGCTGCAAAAACCACCAGCAGTTACGCCACGACAGGTACCTGGCGTTTCGACAACGTAACCATCAGCGGCACACCTGCCGGCCCTGGCATCCCAGAACTGACCACAGCCGCTGTTACAAACATCACTTACAACAGTGCTACCGGAGGTGGCAACGTAACCTCCGATGGCGGATCAACCATTACAGCACGTGGTGTTTGCTGGAGCACATCGCCCACTCCCACCTTGCTCGACAATTTCACTACCGAAACAGGAACTACTGGTGCTTTCACCAGTCAAATGACCAACCTGGCCTACAACACCACTTTCTACGTGAGGGCTTATGCCACCAACTCAGAAGGAACGGGTTACGGCAACGAAGTTTCGTTCACCACGCTGGTTCCACCTTTCCCTCCGGTTGTTGACTTCGAGGCTTCTATGCTGGAGATCGTTATTGGTCAGAGCATTGATTTCACCGACCTTTCAACCAATGTTCCCACTTCATGGAACTGGTCGTTCAACGGTGCAAACCCCATGTCGTCGAATGTTCAGAACCCACAAGGCATCACCTACAACTTCCCCGGCGCTTACACCGTGTGCCTTACAGCCACCAACGCCTATGGAAGCAACACCGTTTGCAAAGACGCTTACATCAATGTTGTAGAGCCGGTTAATGCACAAATCGTTATCACCGAGATCATGTACAACTCCCCCGAATCGGGAACCGACAGCCTGGAGTACATCGAGTTTTACAACAACGGAACCGAAGCTGTGGCGATGGAAAATTATGCTATCACCTCAGGCGTTGAATTTACCTTCCCTGCCATGAACCTCAACCCCGGTGAATACGTGTTGGTGGCCGTAAACGCTGCTGCCATGCAGAACACCTTTGGCAAAACCGCCCTGCAATGGACCAGCGGCGCCTTGAGCAACAGCGGTGAAGCTATTGCCCTGAAAGACAATTACGGATTCCTGGTTGACTCCCTCTTCTACGACGACGTACTTCCCTGGGATACTTTGGCCGATGGATTTGGATATTCACTGGTACTCTGCGACCCCAACCTCGACAACTCGATGGGCGAAAACTGGGGGCACGACACCACCCTGATCGCCATCAACACTGCCGGCGACAGCATCTTTGGCAATCCCGGTGCAGGTTGCCCGCAAGCCGGCGATCCCCCTGTAGCCAACTTCGAAGGAACCCCAACCACCGTTTATGCAGGTCTCTCGGTACAATTTACCAACCTCTCAACCGGCGATCCTACCACTTATGCATGGACTTTCGACGGAGGCAACCCCGAAACCTGGAACACCGCCGATCCTCCGCTTATCACTTACAACACAGCCGGAGTTTACGACGTAGTTCTGACCGTTACCAACCAATGGGGTACCTCCACCGAAACCAAAGTGGGCTATATTGATGTAATTACTGGCATCGACGGACGCGACAACCGTGGTTTCAACGTTTACCCCAACCCCTCAGCCGGTTTGTTCAATATTGATCTTAAAGGAGAAGCAACCCTCAAGGTTTATTCGCTGTTGGGCGATGTTATTGCCACTTACAACACCGAAAACACCAGCTTTAAGCTCAATATGAGCCGTTTCGAAAAGGGAATGTACCTGCTCGAGGTGGAATATACCGACGGAAGCAAACATACCCAGCGTTTGGTTGTTAGATAATTACAACCCTTGGTACCTTATTTGAGAGCGAGCCCCAGGGTTCGCTCTTTTTTTTTACCCATACTAGCTATGAAAAAGTTATTTCTGTTTCTCACTGGTGTTCTTCTGTTGGCATTAAGTTGGCCCGTAAGTGCACAGCAACCGGTTCCGGCTCAAATTGCTATTACCGAAATTATGTACAATCCACCCGAATCGGGTACCGACACCCTGGAATACCTTGAGCTTTACAATTATGGGAGTTACATCATCAATCTTCAGGGTTATACCTTTACCAGCGGTATCGAGCATACTTTTGGCTCACTGCTGCTGTATCCCGGAGATTACCTCATTATGGCACTCAACAGCACAGCCTTTACTTCTACATTCGGAGCCCCGGCTATCCAGTGGAGTGCAGGAAGGTTGAGCAATACCGGAGAAACAATTACCCTTACCGACAACAACGGCCTTTTGGTTGACCTTGTGGAATATGGCATCGCCTCGCCTTGGCCCGTGCAACCCAATGGCGGCGGATCGTCGCTTACCCTGTGCAATCCATGGACCGACAACAGCCTTGCCGTTAATTGGTCGGCCTCCTCCAACCCGGCAGCCGTTAACGGTGCAGGGCAAACCATCTTTGCCGACCCCATGAGCGGGTGTTCATCATGGAGTGGAGCTCCGGTAGCCAACTTTTATGCTGCCAGCAACACCATAGCAACCGGTGAAAGTGCAATTTTTCAGGATGTTTCTGCCGGCAATCCAACCGCGTGGGTTTGGAGTTTCACGGGAGGCAACCCCTCCTCCTCAACACTTCAGCAGCCCCCGGCCATCCAGTATGCCCAACCCGGAAACTACCAGGTTTGTCTCACTGTGGTTAACGGCAACGGGTCGCACCAGCACTGCGAGCCCAATTACATCAGCGTGAGCACACCTCCCGATGTGGATATCGTGATCAGCGAAATAATGTACAACCCACCAGGCAGCATCGACTCACTCGAATACATCGAAATTTACAACAACGGATCTGATGCGGCCAACCTTGCCGGCTACTCGTTCACACAAGGCATCGGCTTTACATTCCCCTCAATTACCCTCCAGGCCAA
Source organism: Bacteroidales bacterium (assembly GCA_028689615.1). GTDB lineage: Bacteria > Bacteroidota > Bacteroidia > Bacteroidales > TTA-H9 > GWE2-42-24. Next base: position 27,478 of record JAQVCV010000015.1, read on the forward strand.
TGGATACCTGGTGTTGGCCTACGATGCAAAAGCCCTGGAAGCCACACTGGGGATACAAGCAACTCAATGGGGTTCAGGATTTTTATCGAACAGCGGAGAAGCCATCGTGCTGATTGACCCCAGCGGACAGGTGGTTGACTCTGTAAACTACTCCACCGACTCTCCCTGGCCGGCCATAGCCGCTGGTAATGGACCATCGCTGGTGTTGTGCGATCCATCGCTCGACAACTCATTAGGAAGCAACTGGATAGCTGCCACCGAAGAAGCCGGAGTGGTAGCTACCGGTGCCGTAGTTTATGGAACACCCGGAGGCCCCTGTGGATTCACCATTCCCGTAGCGGCCTTTGCTGCTTCGCAAACAACCATTCCCGAAAATGGCACCGTTTTCTTCACAAGTCAGTCGCTGGGCTATGTTGAAACTTACGAATGGACTTTCGAGGGGGGAACTCCTCCCGTTCAAAACACAGCCAACCCACAGGTTACCTACACAACAGCAGGCTCGTATCAGGTTTGCCTGAAAGTGACCAACGTTTATGGCTCCGATCAGTTGTGTCTCGACAATTATGTAACCGTGACACCCAACCCGGAAAGCAACCTTACGATCACCGAAATTATGTACAACCCTCCCGAGGCCTCCGACTCACTTGAATACATCGAATTGCACAACCCCTCAAACGACACGCTGAACCTGAGTGGCTTCAGAGTTACACAAGGGATCACCCACACCTTTGGCAGCGTAAAAATTGAACCCGGTGGGTTTCTGATTCTTGCACGCGACACCACCGCCATACGAAACACTTTTGGTGTAAACTCAGTCAAATGGGACAATGGAATCCTGAACAATGCAGGCGAACAACTTTTGCTCTGGGACAACTTCGGACGGCAAATTGATTCCGTTTATTATCTCAATTCCGCGCCCTGGGATCCGGCAGCCAATGGCAACGGCTACTCCCTGTCGCTATGCAATCCTAGTTTCGATAACGCATTGGGGGAGAACTGGGTACGCTCATTCGAATTGGGAGCTCAAACAACAGGTGGCCCCATCTGGGCTACGCCTGGGTCACCCTGCAACCACGCTGTTCCTCTGCCTGATTTTTCGGTAAACCAGAACACCATCCCTGTTGGTGGTCAGGTTGTTTTCGCCGACCTCTCGGCCGGCTTTGTTGCCCAGCGATCATGGCAATTTGAAGGAGGAACTCCCTCTACATCGGCATCGGCCAGCCCTATCGTTAAATACCTGACTGCGGGCACGTTCAAGGTTTGTTTGAAAGTTCAAAATGTTTACGGGGCCGACTCCATATGCCGCGAAGCCTACATCACTGCCACAACTGGAGCTGAAAAGCAACTAGTAATCAGCGAGATCATGTACAACAGTCCCGATTCCAACACCGATAGTCTGGAATTTATTGAACTTTACAACAACACCCCCGACACCCTTCAACTCGATGGCTACCGGTTTACGTCGGGTATCAGCCACACTTTCAGCCCCTACGCGCTTGCCCCAGGACAATTTGTTAGTCTGGCTCGTGATTCAGTGGCAGCTGCCCGTTTTTACGGTGTTCCGTTTTTGCAATGGCGAAGCGGAGAACTTCAAAACAGTGGCGAAACCATCAGGCTGGTTGACAACTATGGCCTTGAGATAGATTCGGTTGCCTATGGAACCACACCCCCGTGGAATAGCCTGGCCAATGGATTGGGGAGTTCGCTTGTGCTTTGCAACCCCGATGCCGACAACTCGCTGCCCGAATCGTGGTTCAGAGCTTTCGACACCGTTGGTCAGATAGCCAATGGCAAATACGTGATGGCACATCCTCAGGCCGGATGCAACCTCACCAGGCCACAAGCAGCCTTTATAGCTGCAAACACCTATCTGTTCCCGGGCGAAGAGAATCAATTTACCGATCTCTCTTCGGGCAACCCCACCGCCTGGCTGTGGAGTTTCCAGGGAGCTACTCCGCAAACATCAACCGAACAACACCCTGGCGAAATTATTTATACCTCATCCGGATTGTTTGAAGTTTGCCTGAAGGTAAGCAACGTATCGGGGAGCGACTCTTTGTGCAGACCAAACTACGTGAGGGTTACCGAAGGAGGAAGTGCCCAATTGGCCATCAGCGAGATTATGTACAACCCACCTGATGTTATAGAAGACACGCTTGAATACATAGAAATCACCAACATCGACACCGCCGAGACAGATCTTCGCGGATTTAAAATCACCACCGGTGTCTATTTTGAATTTCCTCACACGGTGCTTTACCCCGGCGATAAAGTGTTGGTAGCACGAAACCATCAGGCACTTTTCGATCTGACCGGCCAAAGTGCCTTTCAATGGCGAAACGGCGAAAACCTGGCCAATACTGGCGAAACCATCACTCTGACCGACCGTCTGGGCATGGTGGTTGATTCGGTAGCCTACCGCCCTTCACTTCCCTGGCCTTCTGGAACCGATGGCGGAGGCAGATCACTCACCCTTTGCGATCCGTGGCTCGACAACAACGATCCGGCAAACTGGATAGCAGCCTACGATATTGCAGGCCTTAAACTCAATGGCGACACCCTTTGGGGAACACCAGGATACAGCTGCGGCCCCTCTGCACCAATCATCAGGATAGCCTCAACAACCACCACCATACCCCTCAACCAACCTGTGACCTACTTTCCTGTTGATCTGGCCTGGCCATCGTCAGCTTGGATGTGGGTGTTTCAAGCGGCCAACACCGACACCAGCTACCAACAGAACCCTGTTGTTACCTACCAGCAAAAAGGGAGGTGGTCGGTTTTACTCACTGCCTACAACGAGTTTGGCAGCCAAAGCTATTATGCCAACCGCTACATCAACGTGGTAGAAGCCCAATCCATTGAAGAAAACACTTCACCGTTCAGAATATACCCCAACCCCACCAACGGACCCTTAAAAATTGAGTCAAACAACATTAAAATTAGCCTTATTACAATTCACAACCTGCAAGGAGTGATGGTTGCCAGACAAAACATTAACAATAATTTGACACTTTTTAACCTGACTGACTACCCCGCTGGTATGTATTTTGTGACTATTCAGGCCGAAAATGGAACATCTTACACCATGAAAATAGTTCGGCGATGACTTGCAGTTTTGAATGGACAAAACTTAAGAATGAAATTGTTTTTCAAACTTTTGCAAAATGTGTTGCGTGTTCGTACCTTTGCAGGTTCAGACAAAGCATTTTCAATAAGGATGTTTTTGGAATTAACTAATTAAATATCAATTCTATGAAAAAATTCTTTACATTAATTACAAGTATTATTCTTGTAGGCATGAGCCAGTTGATGGCACAGGGTCTGGAAGATTTTACGAATTTCCCTGAAACCAGTTCCAGTTATGTATCAGGAAGTTTTGTTGGCAACAACGGCTCCACCTGGATCTACACCAATTGCAGCGGAAACCCCGAAGTGCAGATCACGGCCCCTTCACCTGTTCTTGGCAAAGGCAAAACCCCCGATGCAGCCGTTGAATCGGGCGACATACAAGGAGGCATTGGAACCCTCAGTTTCGACTACATGCAATCGTTTGGAACAAATGTGAACCTTGATGTGTATGTTAACGGCACCCTGATAACCACTGTTACCTCCTCTGCCCAACAAAATGTGGTGCTTAACAGCGGCAACATCGACGTTAACATGGCCGGGGTTTGCATCATCAAACTGGTTCAGCACGACGCCACAGCTGGTCAGGTTACCATCGACAACATCACCTGGACTGCCCAGGGAGGTGGGCCTCTTCCCGAGCCTACCGATTATCCAACGTCATTTGCTGCTGCCGCCAACATTGGACAGGTTGATCTTACATGGGTTGATGCTGCCGGCACTCAGGCTCCCCAGAAATACCTTATTTTGGTGAGCACTCAGAACAACATTCAGGCTCCTGCCGACGGTACACCTGTAGCCGACGATCTTGATTTGAGCGATGGAACCGGAGCCAAAAACGTTGCTCAGGGAGCTCAGGCCTACACCTTTGCTAACTTGAATGACAATCAGATTTATTATTTCGCGATTTACCCTTACACCAACGCTGGAAGCGATATCAACTACAAAACCGATGGCACAGCTCCTGCTGCCAACGCCACAACTCCTGATATTGAAGTAATCCATTCTCAGAATTTTGAAGGCGGCAGCCTTGATCCCTGGACCCAATACAGTGTTCTGGGCGATCAGGTATGGACTTTCAGCAGCCAATATGGTGTTGGTGGAAGTGCCTGCGCTAAAATGTCGGGTTACGACGGAGCTACATTTGCCAACGAAGACTGGCTGATTTCACCAGCTTTGAACCTGGCAAACTCTACCATGGAAAAATTCCGTTTCCAGAGTGCTAAAAACTACACAGGAAATCCCATGGAGGTGTTCATCTCTTCAAATTACGCCGGCTCGGGCGATCCTACCCAGGCCACCTGGTCGCCGCTCACAGCCACCCTTTCATCAGGCAGCTGGGCTTGGACCGAATCGGGCTTGATCGACATCTCCACTTATGGCGAAACCGTTTACCTTGCCTTCAAATTCACCAGCTCGGCCACAGAATCGGCTACATGGGAAGTTGACGAAATTGAAGTCCTCGGCAAAACAAGCACGGGTATCAGCCCCATTAGCAAAATCAACAACAGGGTGTATCCTTCTCCTGCCAGTGGTTCGGTTACCGTGGTGTATAGCGGCAGCGAAACCGGGAAAGTTCGCGTTTATGATCTCACCGGATCGGTTGTCATTTCGGCTAATGTTTCCAATGGAGAAAACCTCCTGAACATCGATGGACTTAACACCGGACTTTATCTGGTTAAAATCGAGAATGCTTCAGGCGTCGCTTCAACTCATAAACTTATTGTTAAATAAAACATTACACCCGTTTTATTCCAAAAAGCCGACGCCTACGTCGGCTTTTTTGTGCTTCAACAAAATGCATACAACCAATTCAGCACGAAAATTGTTATATGTTTACCGAAAATTAATCTATAATTAATGTCGGAAGCTCCAAACGATCACACACCTCCAAAAAGGATAATCCGACCCAAGGGTCATCCAGTTTGGCCAAACAGGAGCCTTAATTACTTTATCCGCAGTTTATGGACCTAATATTTTTAGCTGTCGTATATATCCTGACCTCGTTCATAATTGCCATCATGGCATCAAAAAGGAATCTTAGCTGGCTGAGAGCCTTGCTGCTCTCACTTTTCCTGACCCCTCTGGCAGGGGCCTTGTACCTCAACAACACATCGCATGTACAGGTATGGTATGAAGATCGTTACCGCTGTCCGCGATGCGATTTCAGTTTCACGGAACCGATGGACGAATGCCCGCATTGCCTAAGCGACGGGCACCATGTAAAACTAAACAAAACGGTAGCCAAGATGACCTAAATCTAGTTACAAACAATGATTTCTTAACTTCGCCGAAAATTCAATGCTATGAAGATTTTTCGGCTTTTTTTATGCATTTTGGGTCTCTTTACCACGGCAGTCATGGGGCAAAGCCACCAGGAAACCATACCCATAAATGGTTTTGAATTTACAAAAGCTGCTGAATCTGCATGGAAACCTGCTACTGTTCCCGGAACAATTCACACCGATCTTCTTAACCTTCGTCTGATTCCGGATCCGTTTATTGGGCAACACGAAGCGGCTGTGCAATGGATCGGTAACCAGACATGGATCTACCGTACCACGTTCAATGCCGACAAACTTGCTGATTTCAAGCATGTTGAAATCAAGTTTGGAGGGTTAGATACCCACGCCGATGTGCTGATTGATGGCAGGATCGTACTCCAAACCCACAACATGTTCAGGGCTTATTCGTTGCCACTTACCGAACCGCAACGAAAGGGAGATCACCAGTTGGAGGTGGTGTTTCATCCCGCGCAAATACACGATTCGCTGGCGGCCATGCGATACCCGACACGCTTGCCCGATAACCGCACCTTCAGCCGGAAAGCCGGTTACCACTATGGATGGGACTGGGGTCCGAAACTGGTAACCTGTGGCATCACGGCGCCTGTGACCCTTGAGGGGTGGAACATCTTCAAGCTAAAATCTGTTCAGGTGCGCACCATCAGCGCAACCAACGAAAATGCTATACTCCAGGCCGAAGTGGAGGTATTTGCCAATGAGCCACGAGAAATCGAGATAAAAGGAACCGTTGCGGAAACAGGAACCACCGTAGAAAAGAAAGCAAAATTAAACCCTGGCAACAACACCCTGGTTCTCCCATTCCAGATTCAAGATCCCAACTTGTGGTGGCCGCGTGGTCATGGCCGACAAGCACTGTATCATCTCAACCTGCTGATTGACAACCAACCTGTGACAAAACCTCACCCTTTTGGAATCAGAAAGGTTGAACTGGTTCAAAAACCCGACGACCACGGAACCTCATTCGCCTTCAAGATCAACGGGAAACTAATCTATGCAAAAGGGGCCAACTACATCCCGCAAGACAATTTCATCACCCGGCCTGGTTACTCACAATACCACCGACTGCTGACAGACGCTGCCCACCAGGGTTTCAACATGTTGCGCGTGTGGGGCGGGGGTATCTACGAACGCGACTGCTTCTACAACCTGTGCGACTCGCTGGGGTTGATGGTCTGGCAGGATTTCATGTTTGCCTGCTATTTTGTGCCAGCTACTCCCGAGATGGTTAACGAAATATCGATGGAAGCTGACTACCAGATACGCAGACTGCGGCCGCACCCCTCTGTTGTAATGTGGTGTGGCAACAACGAAATTGACGAGGCATGGCACAACTGGGGCTATCAGAAACTCTACGGATACACAGCTTCCGATACGGCCACGGTATGGGGCGACTACCAAAAAATATTCAATCAATTGATTCCTCGGTTGCTCGAAAAACTCGACCCCGATCGACCCTATTGGCCATCGTCGCCGCAGTATGGATGGGGACGAGCCGAAAGCCTTGCCCATGGCGATATGCACTACTGGGGAGTGTGGTGGGGTAACCAGCCGTTTGAGGTTTACCGCCAAAAAACAGGCCGGTTTATGAGCGAATACGGCTTTCAAAGCTATCCGCACCCGGCTACTATAAGCCAATGGGCCGGAGATCGCGAAAACCTTAACAGCGAAAACCCTCTGATCAAAGCTCACCAAAAACATCCAACTGGTGCGGCAACCATCGAAACCTATCTGGCCCGCGAGTTCGCGATTCCGCAGGATTTCGACCACTACGTTTACCTCAGCCAGGTGCTTCAGGCAAAGGGGATGGCAGTAGCCATTGAAACACACCGCATAGATGCCCCACGATGCATGGGAACCCTTTTTTGGCAACTCAACGATTGCTGGCCCGTGACTTCGTGGTCGGCCACCGACTATTACCAACGTCCGAAAGCCTTTTTCCACCACCTTAAACGACTCTTCGCCCCGGTGCTGATAGCTGCTCATCTACAATCAGACACCCTAAGCGTGAGAGCTGTAACCGACAGCGCCGACCTGGATAAACTTTCCGCGACACTTACCCTGGCCGACTACCAGGGAAACAAGCTCATGACAAAAGCGTTTGAGTTGAGCCTAAAAAGAAACGAAGGGAAAACCCTGGCAACAATCCCGCTCAAACAACTGTTGCAAAACCGCGAGGTTGATACCACCAACATGTTCGTACTAATCGGGTTAAACGATAAAGAAGGCCGAATGCTCAGCCATTGCCGCACACTGCTGTGCAGTCCCAAGAACTTCGCAACCTCCAGCATTGCCCTGACCCACACCCTTCAAAAAACCGGCGATAACAGCTTTACACTGACCCTTTCTGCCACAAAACCCGCTTTCGATGTATTCATCAGTACAGAAAAAGACCCCGAAGCCAGTTTCTCCGACAACTACACCGATGTATTGCCCGGCGTGCCGGTTGAAATAACAATCAAAAGCAAGCTAACGTTGGAAGAACTGCAAAGCACCCTTGCTACCCGTTGCTGGAACCAGCAAGACGAAACTCAAAAGAGACAATGAACTGTATTGCCCCCCGAAAACCTATCCGCCAGTTTTCATTTGTCAAATAAGCAGAAAAGGTTTCTATTAGCAAACACAATTGTTTGACAATTTGGGACCTTATCAACTTTTTCAATCGACCTTTTGTACCAGAACACTCCTTTGGGCAGTATGAACCAGATAAACTCCGGCCGGGAGACCCGACATATTCACGATATGCCTTAGCGCTTGAGCCGAAGTGTACACAATTTGTCCGGTGAAGCTATAAACACGCACTTCGGAAGGATTGGAAAGTTGTACTATAAGGGTGGTTTGTACAGGATTTGGATAGAAAACATCAGAACTGGACTGCAACCGCTCAGTGGATGTTGAATAATCGACAATCAGGCTAAGGGCCTCACCAGTAGTTTGTCCACAACTGTTCAGAGCATTGCAGCGAAGCACACCTTGACCAACATATTGCCAGAATATGGTTGCTGTAGTATCGCTTTGGAAAACAATCCCAAGGCTGTCGGGATCCAACACCCACTCATAGGCACCAGCATTATCAACTGTGGGTACCCAATAAGAAGAAGAGGGGCTTAAGCGATAATCGACGGTATCTGGTCCTTGAGGCTGAGTGGGTGGCTGGGGCAAAGGGAAAACAGTTATGGAAACTGTATCGCTTGCCAATCCGATTCCATCCGACACGACCACAGAAAAAAGAGCAGGTGCCATTGGGATTGCTGTTGGATTCTGCTCGCTGCTGTAAAACCCAGGAGGCTCGCTCGACCATGAATAGGAGTAATTTCCAGACCCATTCATTGGCATGGCTGACAGAAACACCTCTTCGCCTGCACAAACAGCAGTTGGGGAGGCCCCGGCATTCACCTCCACAGGCAAGCCATTGATGCTAATATCAACATCATCGTTGGCCGTACATTGCGTATTCAGATCGGTTACTGTGAGTGTAAAGGTTGTAAATGACATCAATTGAACGGTAAGCGGATTTTGGATGGTTGGATTGACAAGCTGGGATGAAGGCGACCATTGCCAACTGTAGTTGCCACTTCCAGCCAGCCCACTACCATAAAGTGAAGCCTGTGAGCCATAACCAATCAACAAATCCTCTCCGGCATTGGCTTCAAGAGGCCATACGAAGACAGATTGGCTGATGCATGAGGAGATACCGCAAACCGATTCAGCCCTAACCTGATAGAGTGTTGACTGCTGGGGAGTTACAACAATCGTGTCGCCAAATCCCACAGGAGAAAGCCCACAACCATCGGCATACCAACACCACTGTTCCCCTTCAGCCAAAGGAGGCCCGATCACAGAGAGGCTAACCTGGTTGCCTTTGCAAATTGTATCGCTGGAGATGTTGATGGCTACAGGAGCAGAAGGGGCAGTGCTAATTGTAACTACCACAGATTTGCACATCGATGAACCACACGCATTGACAGTTCTTGCATAGTATGTTTGGGTAGCAATCGGGTTGACAACTACACTACTTCCAAGGCCTACTGGTGTAATGCCGCAACCATCAGAGAACCATTCAACAACATCGCCAGTTCCAACAGAGCCTCCCCATGCAGAAAGCATCACGGGATTTCCGGCACAGGACACAGATGGGCTGGCCTGGACAGAATCAGGGGCAGAGGGAAGCGGGACAACAACAAATGTAGCAAAGGCACATGACGAAGTATCACCGGGGCTTTCCCAACGGGCATAATAGGTTGTTGTGACCGCAGGCATGGAAGTTGCCAGCACACTACCTTCTCCAATAAAAATATTGCCACACCCACTTATGTACCATCGACAAACCTCACCTGAGCCACCATTTGCCTGCAGCATTAAAACATCCTGATTTCCCGCGCATGAAGAAGGTGGACTCATGGTAACCGATGTAGGAGGAATGGATAACTGACTACCCGAAACAGAAGAAGCATCGTAAAGATACGTGCGAAAAACAGAAGAAACCTCAACGCAATGGCCTTCTGCTTTTCCCTTTAAACCCCAAACCGACAAATTTGCCACAACAGCAAAAAGCCAGAAAATTGATGTTTTGTTAATCATACGCCCATATTTTCGATGTTATTCGATAACTGAAATGTTTCAGACATTCCGCTTCAAATGTAACAACAATTACTTAAAAAATCAACAACTTTAATAACCCGTTTTCCCACAAAAAAATCAAATATCCACCAATCATGATTAATCCTCAGGAAATACCAAATTCTGACCAAAAAAATGCCCGAATAAAAAACTTCCGACATCCGCACATACAAAACGCTCCCCGATGTTTCGGGGAGCGCTTGGAGCACCAGAGGACTCACAAATCAGACACGCAACTTATTGCAAAACAATTTTATGCGCTTCGGAGAAACCATTTCCCTGCAACTGTATGAAATACAAGCCACGGGGAAAGCCAGTAAAATCAATCTGGCGGGTGGAGCCGTCCCACATGAAACTGCTAACCACCTTACCCGAAAGGTTATAGACACTAACAACGGCACTTTTTATCTTCATATTTCCGGTTAGCGACAGCTCAATTTTCCCTTTAGTAGGGTTAGGATTGGCGTTGAAAGCTGCCTCGCGAGCCATCGCAGGCTGATCCTGTCCAACAACAATTATTGGCGAATTGGCAAAAGTAACAATATGAGAAGCAACAATCAGATGAGGGTTGAACCCGTCATCGCAGTTGGAGCACGTTACGCCGGTAACGCAATCGGGATGGTTGGGGTGGCACAAATCCACGTAGTTTTCGTAGAATTTGTATTGCATCTCAATATTTCCAGCTGCGACGAATTGGGTCATATCAAAATCGAACCAACGCGCAATGGCTCCCGGGCACCAACCGGCACGGTCGTGATACCAAGTTCCGTTTTGGGGCTGACAACCATCGGGATTGGGGTTGCAATCCTGCCAGTTGAGCTGGTCGAACTTTTTCACGCCATCAACCCAGATTGAATGCGTAGCGTTGTAGAATTCAGCCGCGTTGCTGGTGTTCAGTGATCCCCATCCATGACCTGTTGAAACGAGCTTTAGTTTGGCTGCCTCGGTATTGGCCGGGAACTCATAATCAAACAACTCAACAGGTTGCAAGTTGGCGTAATCGCCAAACTGATAGGTATCGTTCCACACCTTTTGCATGAAACTGTACTTGTAAGGAGGAGTTCCGGCTTTATAAGTAAGGTTAAGATCATACACATAACCATTATCGAGGGTCTCGCAATTTACTCTGAAATCGATTTTTCCACGCAACACCATGGCATAGTCGGTGAGGTTGATGGTGTGCGAGCAAGCTTTGCCGTAAGGGGTGATGTAGCGGATAATCTCATACCACTCGCCATCGTGGCCACGAGCCTCAATCCAGGCTACACGATCCCATTCACCACAACCGCCTGCCGGACACGAAACAGTGAGGGTGGCCATGATGGTATCGAAAGCTGCGAGAAACGAAGGGAGCTCAGCCGTAACAACTTTTGAATTGTTGGCAGTGTTGATCAGAACATCCTGCACAGCAATCACATCCATGTTGGTGGCAGTAGGAGCAATGTTGATGGCCACAGTTTTTGAAGAAACAGCACCAAAGTTGTTGGTGCTTTGAACCTCAAGCACATAATTGCCATAAGCCGGGGGCGTCCACCAACCGGTGTAATGCCCGTTCCAGTAATTGCGAGCCATAATAGTTTGCCCGTTGATGATAAACTTAACATTAGCCACGAAGAACAATTCGGGGTAAGTGATTTCGCTAACAGTAGCCAATTCGAGCGGCGACAGTGAACTCATGTAAACATCGCCGGCAAGCGGATGGCGGATGTCGATTTCGGGTACGTGCAACGTGGGGCTCAGTACCATGAATCGTTGGCGAACCGGTGTAGCGGCGTTGTACTGACCGCCTCCGGCTTGTGTTGCTTCAACGGTCACCAAGCCGGTATCTCCGGACAGAGTAATCAGATTTCCATCGATGGTGGCAGGACCGCTGATGATGGCAAAACTCACCGGCAAACCTGAAGTGGCTGTTGCTTCAATAGTGAAAGGCTCGCTGGTGGTAAGTTTGTTAGGAATAGGCGGAAAAGCTATTGCCTGGAATGAGGGATCGAGTGTTCCAAGAAAGTTGGAGGAGTTTCCGGTGAGGGCAAAGTTGAGCAGGTCGCCATCGCGCGCAGGCGATTCCACCTCTGAGGTGAGTTTGGTGATTGCTGTGTTGTTGCCTCCTGGAACACCCTGGTTGAATTTGTAATACATCTGCAAACCAGCCTCTGAACCGGTGAGCTCGTTTTGCATCATGTCCTGGATTTCGGTCTGTGTAAGTCCTTTATTCCAAACCGAAACCTCATCGGCACGGCCTCCAAAATAGAATTGAAAACTACCCACAGGCGACTTTCCAATTGCAAAGGGAACTGTACCATCGGTAAGAACACCCGATGCAGCAGCACTCCCTTTTACATTCCCATTGACATAAAGAGTGAGCGTTGACCCGTTGTAAACCAGCGCCAGGTGTTGCCACACCTGAGGAATTATGGTGTTGGCCGGTCCCACATATTCATGAAAACCGGTGCTGCTGATGTAGCGACACTCCAGCTTGCCGTCGCCGATTTGGATCATGTAAAACTCCGTAGCTCCGCCACGGAAGCCCATCATCCCCTGACCATACGAAAGGTCGTCGGAAAAAAACCAGCCGGCCATCGAAACGCCCTGGGTAGAATTAAGAACGTACGACTCGCCATTGGGTGTTGATACCCAGTCGTCAACACGATCGAAATGTAGATACTGGTTGCTCTGCGACATCAACTGAACCGAGAGGCACAGCATCACAGCCACCATAAAAAACCTGAAAGAGTAAAGCACTTTGTTCATAACTACGATATTTAATTAAACATGAGGAGGATTCGGGAAAAAATTGGTTTATAGGTTATTTCTATTTTGGCAAGAACCGGCCTCTTTGCCCCCTCTTGATTTCGCAATCGGGAAGACCAGCCCTTGGCCTCCAAAACAACCATCAGATTCATCTTTCGTCATACAACACAAATCAATGGCACCACCATATTTTCACATCGGGTGAATCGCCGCCCTGCCGGGCCCTGGCATCCGACCAGTTTGTTGTGTTGTAAATACTCTCCGACGACGGGTAAGGAAGCCTGAAATGACCAACAGGATTGCCTTCCCTGGGCAACAAAGCTACCCGGCGCACCAGGGCATAAGCCTCGGAAGGCTGGCGGAAAGCATCAATCCATCTCTGAGTATAGAGAAACCGGAGCTTCTCTTCGTCGTTCTGGGCATTCCACGAGCCAAACACATTAAGTACCGATGAGGCATTCAAATGAGCCGGAATGGAAAGCAGATCGTCGAAACGGGCACCCGACAAAGGCAGGCGTGAATTATGAGCCACCTTTGACCACCACTCTATCGAAGAGTTGATGCCATTCATATACTCTATATCAGCCATATCAGGATCCATGGGCACACCAATCCCTCTCAGGTAAGCTTCGGCCTTCAGATAATGGACCTCGGCACCTGTCATCAGAATGATGGGCATGAAATCTTCGTCGCGAATCACGAAATAGTTGAAATACGAATAATTGCAATTTTCGCCTTTGATGGTGAAATTGCCAGGATCGTCGCGGTGTTCACCATAAGGCACGCCACCGGGCATCGGGGTGTTTATCTCAGGAACCTGCGGGAAAGCCACCCATTGGTTGTCGCCGTTGGGTTCAAAGAAAATATAGGCACGGGGATCAAATATGCCGCTTCCGTCAACGTTGTCGTTGCTCGACATCTGATGCCACATATTGGAGCCCATCCGAAGCCATTTGTGCTCGCGAAACGACCAGTTAAGGCTCCAGTTTTCGAAACCCGAAATGGCAGGCCAAATGCAGGCGGCCTCCAGCACGGGGCTCGTGAAGTCGTAGCCCAATAGCACCGGTTCGTTATTCTGAATGATAGCGGCAATGATTTCACCGGCTTTCTCGGGTTCCTTTTCCGACATCCGCATGGCATAACGCAACCTCAGCGAGTTAGCAACCTTCTTCCAGGCAAGCATTTCGCCAAAGAAAAGCCTGTCGAACTTCACAAAAGTCTTGAAAGGTTCTACGGCAGCAGCCGTATCGTTGATCATAGCAGCAGCTTCTTCGAGCGATTGCAGTTGCGAGAGGTAGATATCGCGTTGCCGGTCGTAAGGTGGATAGAGCTTTTCCAGATCCAAATAACCAAAGCCGGCTTCCGAAAAGGGGATATCGCCAAAGTAATCGGTCATTTTAAAGGTTTTATAGGCCAGCAAAATTTTCACCATGGCCTTCATATTGTTCACACCGGCACTTTGAGGATAGGAGGCCAGCCTTCTCTCCAGCTCCCTGATGGCTGGCAAGGTATTGTAGTAGTTTTTCCACAACTCCTCGGTGCCAATAGAAAAGTTGCCCCAGGCCTCGCTACCGAGGGCTGCTTGCTGGGTTTGTTTGTAGAGAATCTCGTTCCAGATATAAAACTGCTCGTTGCCGGTGGGAACCAACGATTCGATCACCCCGTTGAACAGCGAACCGTCGCTGGCAACGGTAAATTTTAGCGGATCGGTATTAATCTCTTCAAAATCTTTGGTGCAGGCTCCATTCAGCAACAACAACAAACCAAGCGAAACGCCAATGACTGATTGGGCAGCAGATGCAAAATATGTTTGGATGTTTTTTCTCATGACGAATAATGTTTAAAAAGTGGCACTAATTCCGAATGTAAACGAACGGGTTCCTGGATACGAGGCCCATTCGAAACCCTGTGCATTGCCCGAACCCATAATGCCTTCGGGATTGATGTTGTCGGGGAGTGTTTTGTAAAAATAAAACAGATCGTGGCCCGTAACCGAAACTCGCAGCTTTTGTACGAACTTCAGTTTTCTGATGAGCGATTGAGGCAGGTTGTAGCTAAGCGACAATTCGCGCATTTTCACCCAGGTATTCTCAACAATTCCGGGCGTAGAAATTATTTTTCCCCAACCACCGGCGTTGGGCATGTATTTGTAGTAATAATGCACCACGGTTGTGTTGGGAGTTCCATCGGCATGAACCCCATCCAGAATCACCCCCACGTTGCGCACGTTGCCTTCCGGATCGGTATAGGGCAACCCGCCGCCGTCGCGTTCGAGCAGAGTTTCGGGACTCTGCCCGGTTTGCAGCCCGATAACGTAGGAACCACAATAGATGTCGCCGCCCCATTTGGTGTTGACCAACGCACTAAAGGTAAAATTTTTATAGGTAATCTGCGAAGTGTAAGCAGCCAGAAAATCGGGAGAAGCATTGCCAATTTTCACGCGCGTATCGGTGATCTCGTAAGCAGTACCGGCATCGTTGACGATGCGGTTGCCGTTGGCATCGTACACGTAGTCGTAGCCCACGATTGTACCATAATCGTCGCCTTCGTGAAGCTCCATTGCCGGACCGTTCAATCCCCAGATGTCGGCTAGCGGGAATGGGCTCTCCATGTTACCCAGGCTTTCGATCCGGTTGCGGTTGACCGACACATTGAGGCCGGTGCGCCACACAAACGTCGGGGTTTGAACCGGTACGGCATTCAACTGCAACTCAAAGCCTCGATTCGACAGAGCTCCCTCATTAATCTTCACCTGGCTTGCGCCCGAACTAACAGGCACAGGGAGTTGCAAAATCTGATCAAATGAATATTTGTAGTAATAAGTGAACTCAACATCAAGGCGGTTGTCGAAGAGCCCCAGGTTGAAGCCCAACTCATAGGTATTCACCCGCTGTGGTTTTAGATTTATTGGAGGAATTAACCCGGGGTACGTAGAGGTTTGCTGTCCCCCAAAAAGGCCTGTAGCGAAATAGAAATTGGTTTTATAAGGATCGTCGCCAGAGGCTGTCTGGCTGATGTTACCCCTGATTTTAACAAAATTGAGCCAAGGTACCTTCTTTTGTATATCAAAAGCTTCGCTGGCTATAAAACTCAACGATAATGACGGATAGAAAAACGAGTTGGCATACGAGGGCAGGGTTGACGACCAGTCGTTGCGGCCGGTAAGATCAGCAAACAAGTAGTTTTTCCACGACAGGTTGAGGAAGGCATACACCGAATTGATTCGTTGTCGTTTGTACAACTCCTGAGCCGCAATTTTTGAAGGCGAATCGCCCACCTGAACCACCTGCCCGTCGGCCGAAAACACATAATCGGTGTAGTTGAGGAAGGTGTACATGTTTGGATAATACCACGTTCCGGAAGTGCCATAGATGCTGTAATAATCGTAATCGTAGCGGTTGGCCCCGGTTGTGAAGGTCATGCTCAGGTTCTTCCCGAAAAGCTTATCGTAGTTGGCCGTTAAAATCAGATCATAGTTATCGGCATAGATCTTGGCCATGCTGTTTGAGTATCCACCGTTTAGAAGTCCTTCGAAATCGGTTGGTTTGCGGCGGCTCTCGTATTGCTCGAGACTGTAATCGCGGGCAACCCGGCCCGTAAGGTTTAACCACGAAGTAAGGCTGTACGATAATGACAACGCACCAACGTATTTGTCGCGATCGAGGGTTGTATTGTTGTTGTAGTAATTCCACCATATATGTTGATCTA
This sequence comes from Bacteroidales bacterium, assembly GCA_028689615.1. GTDB lineage: Bacteria > Bacteroidota > Bacteroidia > Bacteroidales > TTA-H9 > GWE2-42-24. The sequence goes on from JAQVCV010000015.1 coordinate 43,986, forward strand.
CATACATATAGGGATAACCCTCCATCGGGTTTTGACTTCCATCGGCCAGTTGATAATGATCTTTATCGAGCCCCTTGTAGCTCCTGCCCCAGGAATACAAATAGCCTTTGCTGAACGAATTGCCATCCTCACCCAGCAAAGGGCTGTTAAGCCTGTTGAATTTGATATAGCTAAGGGTGACGTCGGCTTTCAGCTTTTCGCTGATTTTCATGCTGGCTCCCAGGTTGATGGTGGTGCGGTCGTAATTTGAATTTTCGATGATAGGGGTATGGTCTTCGCGGGTGAGCGAAACACGCAGAGTACCTTTATCGTTGCCCGCTTCGGCCGAGATGTTGTGTTTGATGGTGTGTCCGTTGCTGAAAGGCATTTTTAAATTGTCGGGCTGTGCCGAATAGGGGCGCAGCTCGCCATCCCACCAGCGAATCATCTGGCCGTTCATTTCGGGACCCCACGAGACCGCCGATCCGTAGTAACCGAATTCGGCTGAAACAGGCGAGGTTTGTCCCTGCTGGTTGATAACCAGGTTATCGGCATACAGTTTCGGGAAAGTAGGTTCGCCATCCACGATTGGGAAAGAGGGTTCGAGAAGCGATACCGGGCCGCCGCTGCCGTATTTGTTCTGCACATCGCGGTAGAGATAGGGTTGTGTAACCTGATAATCCATGTTGTAGGTGATGCCGATCCCCTCCTGTTTGCGTCCCCGCTTGGTGGTGATAAGAATGACCCCGTTGGCACCACGCGAGCCATAAAGAGCCGAGGCAGCACCTCCCTTGAGCACGGTATAGTCTTCAATGTCGTAGGCATTGATGTCGTTGATCCCATTCCCCCAGTCGATGCCACGGCCAATGTTTTCGAGGCCTGGTGTGTTGTCAAGGGGGATGTTGTCAACCACGATCAGTGGCTGGTTGTTGCCCGAAAGGTTGTTGTTGCCCCGAATGGTGATACGTGTCGAACCGCCTTCAACGCCGTTGTTGTTGGAGATAAGCACACCGGCAGCCTTTCCCTCGATGGCACTGATGACATTGGGAGCACTGGCTTTCACCAATTCGTCGGCATTGATTTTCTCGGTAGAGTAACCAATCTCCCGTTGCTGCCGCTTCACACCCAACGCCGTAACAACAACGCCGCCAAGCTCAACGCCTTTGGTTTTCAACTCAACATGAAGTGGTTCCTGATTGTTTATAACAACCTCTTTGGTTTCAAAGCCCATGTAGCTGAAAACCAATGCCTGTCCCTTCTCCACTTTCATCATGAACCGGCCATCCAAATCGCTGATAGTTCCTGTGGTGGTTTGTTTTATTTTGATGGCAACTCCCGGCAAAGGGTTTCCATCTTCAGCGGATCTCACGGTTCCGCTAATCTGCAACTGCTGGGCCCATGCCCCACTCGTGATAATGAGTGCTAAAAAACTGATTAATAAAGTTCTAATCATATCTAACATGATTTCGGTATTCGTGCCATAAAACCACTTGTTCGTTTCAAAGATGGTTGCACTTCAGCCCTTTAATCCTAACAAACAAAACAGGCTTAAACGTTTTAGTTTTTTTGCAACAAACTGTCAATCAACAATCAAAGAACCAACTCAAGCGGATTTAAAGCGGTTGCAAGATAATGTTTTTCTGATTATCAGCACAAAAGGAGAGAAAAAAAACGAGAATAAATGTGTTTTTTACACAAAAAAGTTGGAACACAAAGAGCCTCGATACTCAATGCTTTGAAATGGAAGGCAACAATTTGCTACACCGCTTTGCAAGTTGTGGTCAGATTAGTTTACAGGCTATCAACACCCGCCCAAAATGGCCCGATTTCATTTAGGGGTCACAAACAAGGCATTGGCCACGGCTCGCTCGGCGGCTACAACCTTGTGCGGCACCGAAACAACCCGGTTAGGAACACCATTTCTAAGCCACAAGGATGTGGAACTGCCACCATCGAGATTAAGAGCATCTGAGCAACCCAGATTCAACATCACCTGTTGAAGCTCCGACAAGGAGAAGCCCGAAGAGGCAGGCTCTTTGCCACTTACTGCAACCCAAACCATAACACCGTCAGGCCTGAATCCCACTGCTGAACGCCCATAGCGCTTGTTGCTGAAACTGTAGTCGGGCAAACTCACAAGCTTGCCATTTGAGATCAACAGGGGACCGGCCGCGAAAACTGTTCTAAACGCTGTTGGTCCCCAACCCTTTTCTGGCGTCGGCAGTATGGTCCAGCCACCAATGCGGGCTACAAGCGCGCCGTCGTCGAGTTCGGGAAGAAACCAACGTGCAGGCAAATCGGTGCGGGAAGTATCGGTAGTTTTACCATCAATTCGGGTAAAGCAAACCGATCCCCCCTCGAGGGTGTGAAAAAAATTGCCGTTGATAGCCGCAATTGCACCGGCTGAATCGGCCCAACAGCTCAGTGGTTTAAGCCTTTTACCATCATGGGCAACACGAAGCCTGTAAAGGTTGGTATCAATCAGCAGGACATTGATCCATTGGTTTACCTGATTCAATTTACCCTGAAAGTGAAGCCATTCTATACCCTCGTATGGCTGACTCTGTTGCCAGGCAGGCGATTGACCCACCATGGTGGAACTAAGAAAAAGGATGACTGCTAAAAGAACCATCAGTTTTTTCAGCAGCCATTTCATTGTTAAGCAATAGCCTTCGTGTATCATGCATCTAAGATGATTAAAACTCGAAAGCAAAGATACCTGACTTAAGATATCGGGAGACAAAAAAGGTTTTATTTCTCTCTATAAAAATGTAACGATTTAATTGCCAAGTCGATCTGACGTGAAATATCGTCGGGGTACCAATGGCCATGCGCCGGCGAAACCATTACAGAGTTGTTCATTCCGGCGTTGGTCATCTGGCGGCTGATCCTCTTTTGATCGGGAAGCGACTGATCAGCATCACCTGTAATTATAACGCCAGCTACATGCAGTGAGGCTGCCTTTTTTATTTGCTCGTCGGCAATAGGGAAAGGAAGTCCCGGGCAAAGGGCAATAAAAGAGGTGGCAGGAATCCGCTGGTTGAGGGTCATGTCGATAGCCATTGTTGCACCCCACGAAAACCCGGTAGCCACAACTTGTAAAGTATCAACATGGTAGTTGGCCACAACGCTGCGATAGGCTTCGGCAATTTCGCGGCGCGATCGGTCCCAGTCGTTCCATCCGTAATGATCGGGACCCACAACCAGTGACGATTGCACGAAAGCCACAATAAAAAGGCTGTCGGTTAGACCAGAATGCCAGTATTTCTTATGAAAATCGGTGTTCTCGCCGTGCCCGTGAAAAGCAAGCATCAGAGGCCAGGCCTTTTGTGCATCGTAGTTTTTGGGGAGCACCACATCGAGCTTCATCCGCGATTGAGCCATTTTCTCACTCTGGCGCGCCGACCAGGTAGCCATGAGCGGTTTCAGTCCGTTAACTGCTGCCAGAGGCTTCCAATGTCGGGTGGTGTCAATCACAAACCACAAGCCCTCGGCGGTAGCTCTTGCCAGAGCATCAACCGATTTCTCTGGCTCTCCGGCCATCATATAGATATAGGCCAAATCGGTTGTCATCGAATAGTGTTTATCGGGAAAAAGAGGGTAAGCCTTGTCGATAATAGCAGCTGACTGCAAAAAATTCTGAGACCTAAAGGCTGTGGTAGCCTCCTGTTCCATCTGCTCGAAGGTTTGAGCTTCGGTATAAATCCACAGGAAGAAAAATGGGATGGCAATGATGAATTTATTCATATTGTATTAGTTAAATAAGATCCTCTGAATAACCCATAACAAACAGATTGTTAAAAATTTGTTTAAAATTTTCTAGTCAAAGTGCATGAATAATAGCAACGACCCTGCAGCGAGCAACAGATGATAAAACATTCAATGATACCCATTATTCGTATTTGAGAGCTTTCACCGGATTGGCATTAGCAGCACGGTAGGTTTGGAAAAGGATAGTAATAAGGGTCGCAAGCAGGGTAATAAATAACGAAAAGAGGAAAACCTCCCAGGGGAAGGCGATTCTATAGGCAAACCGGCTGAGCCAATTGTTCATAACCCACCATACAGGGGCTATCGAGATCAGATTGCCGGCAACAACCCAGACCATATAGCGTTGAAGGTTGAACTTTACGATTTGGCTGGTGGTAGCTCCTAACACCTTCTTAATGCCAATGGAGCGACGTTGCTGTTCAAGCTGATAAGCTGTCAGCGCAAGCAGCCCAATGAGTGCGATAGTCAAAGCTACTATTGCAAAGACCAGAAACAGATCCGACATTCTGGTTTCGTGCGTGTATTGTTTGAAATACTCCTGTTCGAGGAAATACCAGGTGAACGGCAATTCCTGCTCAAATTCCCTGTAGATGGTTTCAACTGTGGCGACTATATTTGCCGGACTTGTTGATCCAAATCGAATCAACATGAAGTTAAACCCTCCTTTACGCTGCAACACAATGAGAGGACTAATAGACTGATGTAGCGACTGAAAATTGAAATCGCTGATGATACCACTTACTTCGCCTTTTAGGTTTTGGTTTTCATCGCCGAAATAGATGATAGATTGACCAATAGGGTTTTGCAAGTTTAAAGTTCTCGCCCCGGCTTCGTTTATCAGAAAGTGGTTCACGGTGTCGGCTCCGGGATCGCGGGCTATGAATTGCCCTTCATTTATTTTTACACCGAGCACTTTTAGGAAATGCTCATCAACCCACATCTCTGAGAAAGCAAACGATGACTCAATAGAGGTTCCAACTGCGTTGATATTGAATTGCTTTCCGGGGATATTGGTTGAGGCCCCAACGTCTGTGATGGCAGCATGAGTCAGAAGTTTTTTCCGGAATTCGGGATAAGCAGCCTTCATTTTGTCGGTTTTAAGCGGAACTACCATGAGCTTTTCACGGCTGAAACCAGTATTTGCATTTTGCAAATAGGTGAGTTGATTGTTGATGATAGCCATTCCGGTAAGGAGAAAAGCCGACATACCAAACTGAAAAATCAGCAATCCTTTCCGAACCCATGCCTGAGAAGGGATTCCCGATTCGTATCCTTTCAATACAGCCGAAGGTGAAAACGATGCGAGAATAAAGGCAGGGTAACTTCCTGCGGCTAAGCCCACAATAAGCCCGAGAACAACTACAGAAGGCAGAATAAACGGGTTGTAAAAAATGAATGTTGAAATGGTTTTATCGGTGAAATGATTGAAAACCGGAAGCAATGTTTCTGTAAGAATCAGCGAAAGGACGACAGTTAGTGATGTCATCAACAAGGCCTCGCCCAGAAACTGTTTGATAAGCTGCTGTCTGGTGCTACCAAAGGTTTTCCTCAAACCGGTTTCACGTGCACGCTGCATTGCCCGGGCGGCCGAGAGGTTGGTGAAGTTGATGGAGGCGATGATCAGCAGAAGAATGGCAGCTCCGGCAAAGATCCATACATACAGAATGCTCCCGTTGTTGCCCAATTCCCAAATTAAATCAGAGTGAAGGTGAATACTTCTGACTGGCTGTATGGCTAATCGCACCTGTCCCGATTCTACAATTCGCTTTTCAGCCGCCGACAGGGTAACATGGCGCATCACACAGGGGGCAATGGCCTTTTCTACCGCTTTTGGATCGGCTGTCGGGCTGATTTTTATATAATTATAATGCCCGAAGTCGGCCCAGGTATAGTAATTCCCTGTTTGTCCCTGCTTCAGAGTAACATACGATACCAGCAGGTCGAACTGAAAATGGGTATTGACAGGAATATCTTCCATAACCCCTGTAACAGTGAGGGTTATCTCATTGTTGACCTTCATGGTTCGACCTAGGACATCGGATGTTCCAAAGTATTTTCCGGCAGCATGTTTGGTAACGACAACACCCAATGGAATTTTCAATGCATTCAGTGGGTTACCGGCAATCAACCTAAAAGGGAAAACATCAAAAAAAGTACTATCGGCCGACATCACTTTGTCTTCAATGAAGGTTTTATCATCTACTTTGATGATAAACTCAGCCTTTGTCAAACCCGAATTCCATATTGGGGAGAGGCTCACAGCGGCCTCCACTCCAGCAACCTCTTTTACAAGTGTCTGAGCAAGAGGATGAGGTGTGCGAGGCTGACGAACATCGGGGCTTTCAAAATAAATCCGGTAAACCTGCCGGCTTTCCTTCAAATGTGTATCGTAGCTAAGTTCATCCAAGATCCACAACCCGATAAACATGGCAGTAGCAAAGCCCAATGTGAGGCCTGCAATATTGATGAAGGCGAAGGCTTTGTTTCTGAAAATAATTCGAAATGAAGCCTTTAGTCCAGAACGAAACAGTATCATACCAACCTGAATTTATTCATATTTAAGAGCCACAACAGGGTTAGTCCGTGCTACTGCATACACCCGGTTGCCGATCGTGGTAACCGCAACAACGAGCGTAGCGGAAACCGCAACGGCCATCACCCAGGGGGACAGCCCTATCTGGTAGGCGAATTTGCTTATCATTTCACCGGCGAGAAGCCAGGCAACGGGTGCTGCTATCAAGCCCCCCAAGCCTACCAGCAATACATATTGCTTCACAAGCAGCTTACTGATGGTCCAGTAGCTTCCGCCCATAACACGCCGGATCCCTATTTCCCTGATTCGCTGTTCCATCATCAGGCTCGACAATCCATACAATCCCATGCAGGAAATGATAACCGAAATCAGGGCAAAGAACATGAACAATTGCATGGTGCGATTCTCGTTGGCATACCACTTTTTGATCCTTTCGGTGGCAATTTCAGGCTCGAACGGGGCTTCGGGAAAAAAATCGTTCCACACCTTTTCCAGATGCTGCATTGTAGCCGAATTGGATGCCAAATCGGCAGCTCCATCGCGTACTTTAACCAAAATGCTGCCGGTGTATTTTGTTTGCAACAAAAATACAGCCGGTTCTATTTTCCAATGAATCGAGTAGTAGTTGTAATCGCGTATAACCCCTATCACGGCAGGTCGGAGCGTGGAGTCATCGGTAAAGCTTTTAAAGCGCATCCCGATGGGATTGTCCCATCCGAGAGCTTCAACAGCGGCCTGATTCAGGATTAGGCTTTGCGATGAATCAGAAGGGTTGTTTTTGTCGAAGTTGCGCCCCTCAACAACCGGAATCCCCATAGTGTTGAAAAAATCTTCATCAACATAGCAATAGCGCACCATCACTTTGCTATTAGCTGAGTCGGCGGCGGTTATTGGGCCCTGGCTTCCGGCAGCCCCGTTGATGTCGGCGGCAGCCGTGGCAGCTAAAACCGATGGATTCTGAAGCAGCCTGGCCTTCATTTGCGCGATAAACCTGTCAGGATTTGGCATGCGATGGTGCAAGGCAACAACTCCGTTGTATTGAATTCCCAATTCTTTTTTCACAGCGAAGCTGTATTGTTTCCAACTCACGATAACCATGAACAACATGGCCGTGGTAACAGCATACTGGAAAACCACAAGCGAGCGGCTAAGCCATCCTGCCGATTTACCTTTGTGCGAACCAGCCCCTTTCATGACTACAGCCGGCTCGAAACGGGCCAGGTAAAAGGCAGGATAACCTCCTGAAACAATGCTCACCAACACAATGGCACAAAGCAGCAACGGCAACAGCCACGGGTTGCTCATGAGCGAGAGGGTGGTGTTGAGCATATCGTTGAAATTGGGCATCAGCACCTCGGCAAGCATCAAAGCCAGAACAGCCGATACAATAGAAAACAGGAGCGCTTCACCCAGAAACTGCCTGAAAAGATCGCCCTTGGTGGCTCCCAAAACCTTGCGAACCCCCACCTCACGCGAGCGCTTTACGGCACGAGCCAACGACATATTGATGAAATTAACACATGCAGTAATGAGTACCAGTAGGCCTACAATTAAAAACAAATAAACGGTTGTAGCCTGACCGTTGCGACTTGATATCTGAAATTTGATATGACCTGAATGAAGATAAATCTCGTCGAGTGGCTGCAAATAGAAAGTAAAGTCGGGATCACGGTCGTTTATCTCGCGGTAAAATTTTCGCAATCCCTCGTTTAGCGCCGTCTCAGCCTTGGCGTGCTGGTCCACCGAGTGCAACTTCACATAGGTAGCCAGAGAGTTGTTGCCCCACCCCTTCAAATAACTAAAACGGCTGTCGTTTCGAATTGAAGAAAAGGCCACCAGACCTTCAATCTCCAAATGACTTTTCCCGTCCATGTTGCGCATCAGACCACTGACAGCATAGGCTTGTTTATCGATAACAACTGTTTGTCCGGCAATATCGTGTTTCCGGCCAAAAAGACGTTGGGCCTCGCTTTCGGTAAGAACCACGGTATTGGGATGTACCAGAGCGGTAGCCGGATCACCTTCCAACAACTCGAAGCCAAAAAACGCCAAAGCATTGGAATCGGCATACCAGAAGTCACGGGCTTTGTGTTGTTTGCCGGTGGCCGAGGTATCGGCACCAGGGACGCGGGTTGTAATCAGGTTAAAAAACCAGCAGGGCATCAACCTTACGGCTTCGGTAACCATAGGCATCTGGTCTTTCATGGAAGCCGCCAGGGGACCCATAGTAACGGCAACATGTTGTTCGCCTACACCGGGTTGGTTTTGTATCTGAACAGGTCGAAACATTCGCTCATGGTCAGCCAGATGCTTGTCGAACGAGAGTTGATCAATCACATACAATCCAATCATTAGAATGGCAGCAAAACCAACGGTCAGGCCAATAAGGTTGATAAGCGTATAAGAGCGTTGCGCAAGCAGGCGCCGGATCAGGGTAAAACGAATCATATTGATATTGTATTTTTATTCATACCGCAAAGCTTCAGCCGGATTCATTCGCGACAGGCGATAACTCATTGACAAAGTTGCAATAAGAGCTACTAACAAGGTAACCAGTACGGCAACCGGGTAAAGCAAATAAGGATGGCTGATGGTGTAGCTGAAACGCGAAAGCCAGTTGTCCATAACCAGCCAGGCTGCAGGCCAGGCCGGAATCGCAGCAATAAGCACCCAGGTAGCAAAACTTGTATTAAGCAGGCCAAGCACCTGATTGTCGGTAGCACCAAAGGTTTTTCGCACACCGACCTCTTTAACACGCTGCTGGAGTATGAAAGCCGATAATGCAAATAAACCAGTGAGGGACAAAACCAAAGCTAAAAGAGTGCCGATTTCGATGAGTTTATTGCTGCGGCTTTCGGAGTCGTACAATTGTTCAAGAGACTTATCAAGCAAGTTGATGTTAGCTTCGTAAATACCATCAAAGGACAGACTTTTATCAGCAATAAATTTCATGGTATTTTCAATATCTGCACCTTTTTTTATTCGGATGATGATGGCGCTGATATTAGGGGAATAGCGTGTAAGAACCAATGGCTCGATGGTATTGTGAAGCGACAGAAAATGATAATCGGCAATCACTCCTGCCACCCTCACCCGGGATTTCCATACCATGATTTCAGACCCTACAGGATTGGTAAGTCCCAGTGCCTTAACGGCTGCTTGATTGAGCAGGGCCGAATTTGAATCGGCTGCTGACCCGGCATCAAAACTGTTACCTTCAACCACAGGAATTCCAAGAGTTTCACAGAAACCCGGCTGAACACGGTTTTCGTGTATCTTGATTGCCTGATCCACCGTTTTATCAACAGGATAACTGGTTTGGATGCTGCGAAACCGACCCGGATAACTTTGCGAAGCTGTAACCATCAATATATCAGGGTTGTGGAGCAGCTCGCCTTTCAATGCCTCGTACGATTTTCGAATTTTCTTAGTAAGGTCTTTCATCACCAAAACATTCTCTTTTTCAAATCCATACTGTTTCTTTTTTAAATAATTCACTTGAAAATACATCACACCCAACGAAACAATCATGAAAATAGCAATAGAGAATTGCAGAGTAACTAAAATTTTCTGGAATAGAAAGCCATGCCTCGTTTTACCTGAAAGTCCCCGTTTGAGTACTCTTCCGGGCTGAAAACGCGACAAATAAAATGCCGGGTAAGCTCCAGCCAATACCCCGGTAAGTACCGATCCCGCAAGTGAAGCAGTTAATAAGAGGCCATGAGTCGAAATTCGCTCGTTGAGCTCAATACTCATGAGGTTTGCAAACGGAACTGTGAGCAACTCGGTAAGGGGCATAGCAATCAGCCACGAAAGCAGTGCCGTCAGCACCGATTCGGCAATAAACTGCGACGCCACGCTTAACCTATTTGCCCCCACTACTTTCCTCAGTCCGATTTCTCTTGCACGTCTGTCACCTCTTACCGTGAAGAGGTTCACATAATTCACCACTGCAACCAGCAAGATGATCACTGCCAGCGAGGTAAACATGATTACCGAATTCATGCTTCCTCCACGCTCAGGTTCGAGAGATGTCATTGGATTAAGATGAACATTGGCCAAAGGTTGCAGCCCTGTCTTCAGCGCTATGCCGCTATCTTTAAAGAAAATCCTCGAAAGACTGTCGGTGAATTTCGTGATCGCGTTGTGGGTTGACTGGTTATCAGCCTGTGGAGCGATGGCGAGGTAAGTAAAGAACGACACACCATCGCGGCGGGTCACGTCGGGGCTGCCGGGTTCGCTCAAAGAACTGAACGATCCAATCATTCCAAACTTGATGGAGGAACACTCTGGAGGATCGCTTACCAACGCGGTTATGGTATAGGTTTCTCCGTACATTGTGACGGTTTTGTTAACCGGATTTTCGTCGCCAAAAATCCGATCAGCCACACTTTTACTAACAACCAAGGCGTTTCGTCTGGCAAGTGCTGTGGCAGCATCGCCAGTCAGCAACGGGAAATGAAACAGTTTAAAAAAGTTGGAATCGGCCCAAAAGAATTTAATTTCAGTAAACCTCTTTTTATTATATTCTATTTCCGTAGTTCCATATTGATAGATTCGCACTGCGTGTTCCACTTGTGGAAAATGGCTTTCAAGTGCCGGAGCAACAACCCCCAACGCGGTTGGAGTCATAAACGTGGCGCTACCAGGCATGGTGGCTTTGCTGGTGAGGCGGTAGGTGTGCTCACTCAGAGGATGAAATTGATCGAAGGAGATTTCATGCCTAACATACAACAATATCAGCAGCGAAGCACACATGCCTACAGCCAAACCCATGATGTTGATGGCCGAGAGAAGAACGTCGCGACGGAGCGTGCGAATAGCTATCTTCAGAAAACTCAGAATCATCGAAGAGGTATTAAAATAGAATGAGAAATTTCTAAATAACTCTTTCTCTGATATTCTCGTTGATAATTTGTCCATCGAAGAGGCGTACCACCCTTTGAGCGAATTCGGCATCGCGTTGTGAGTGGGTTACCATGATGATGGTGGTTCCTTTTTGATTGAGGCCATCGAGCAGGTTCATCACCTCTTCGCCATGAGCTGAGTCGAGATTCCCAGTTGGCTCGTCGGCAAGGATCATTTTCGGGCGGGCCACCACAGCACGGGCTACCGCAACACGTTGCTGCTGTCCGCCAGAAAGTTGAAGCGGGAAATGTTTCTTACGATGAATAATATTCATTTGTTCAAGAACCTCTTCCACCCTTTTGCGCCGCTCGGCAGAGCTCATCCCCAAATAAATCAGCGGGAGTTCTACGTTTTCGAACACATTGAGTTCGTCGATCAGGTTAAAATTCTGAAAAACAAATCCAATGTTTTCTTTACGCAAACGGGCCCTCTGCTTTTCAGAGAATTTTGATACCTCATGATCGGTAAAGAAATACTCGCCCGAGGAGGGATTGTCGAGCAACCCTAAAATATTGAGCAACGTTGATTTGCCACAGCCTGAAGGGCCCATGATGGCAACAAATTCACCTGATTTCACCTCCAGGGTCACCTGGTTAAGGGCAGTGGTTTCCACCTCATCGGTACGGAATACCTTGCTTAAGTTCACAGTCTTGATCATAACAACAGCAGTATTAAATTCTATTAATTAAAAATGAGTTTTTCTTTCTTTCCAAACGTTTCGTACGACGATACAATCACCTTTTCTCCGGGTTCCAACCCTTCCATAACCTCATAATAATTGGTATTCTGACGGCCAATGCGAATAGGGCGTTTCACCGCATAGCTCCCCGACTGATCGACAACATAAATCCAGTTGCCACCGGTTTCCTGGAAAAATCCACCGCGCTTCACGATGACGGCATCGGCTGCCGAACTGAATTTCAATCTCAACTGAACAGTTTGGCCTCTTTTTATCTGGGCAGGTGCAGCGCTGTCGAATGCAAGATCAACCTGAAACGAGCCGTTGGTGACGTTGGTATAAATTTTTGAGATGCTCAACGAAAAGGTAGTTCCCGTGAAATCGAATTCGGCAGGCTGCCCCACAAACACCTTCGACACGTAGCGCTCGTCGATGTTGGCCCTCAGTTTGAATCCGTCCTGAATGTCGATTTGCCCCAAATGCTCACCAGCCGATTTGGTTTCGCCAATCTCTACACTAAACGACGACAACTTGCCGTCGGCAGGCGCTTTGATGGTCATATTCTCCATGTTTTGTTGCAACATCCCCAGGTTGTTGCTCATGCGGGTGATGGAGTTTTCAATTTGCCGCTTTTGATCGATGGTGGAAACCGAATCGAGTTTCATCAACTGAATGCTGATGGTTAATTGCTTGCGGGTATTTTTATACTCGCGGGTGGCATCCTCAAACTCCTTGTCGGAAATGAGTTTTTCCTGATGAAACGAAACCTTGCGCTGGTAATCGCGCTCTACTCCTTCGAGTTGGTATTGCAGTTGCACTATCTCTTTTTGCCTAACAAATTTGTTTTGCTCCAAAGCAATCTTCGAGTTTTGAAGGTTGTTGATAGCATCATACATGCGGGTTTCCTGATCCATATAGCTCAACTCCATGGTAGGGTTGTGAAGCTTTAAAATGGGCTCACCTTTTTGCAACAGGGCTCCGTCTTCCACAAAAATCTTTTCTACCACACCGCCCTGCATGGCGTCGATATACACTGTGGTACGGGGATGCACCACCCCGTCGATGGGAATGAACTCCTGAAACTTGTCGAGCTTCACCTCGGCAATGGTTATCTGGTTCTTATCGATATACAACCGACTGCGGTTGTCGCGAAAAAAGGCCAGCCAGGCTACGAAAGCCAGAAACAATACACCTGCCGCTATATACCCAATCTTGCGAGGTGTCCACCTCTTTTTTTCAATAATGCGATCCATTTTCTACAATTTTCGCCCTTGTTTGCCAACTCTGTGCCATCAAACTCATTCAATTGCACAACAGCATTTTAACACTTTTTTACACATGCAGGGTTGTTCGATTATGTTTCAACAAGGTGTACGATGCCGGACAGTTAAGCTTTACAGCACGAAATTATTTATTTTGTTTGTTGGGTTTGTTTTGTTGGTCGGGTTCACCCCATCCCCCAGCCATCCAGTCATCCAGTCTCCCAGTCTCCCAGTCTCCCAGTCTCCCTCCCGATAGCCGTCAGGGTTATCAGGGTTCACCTCTCGTGGCTGAAAATCAAAAGCGAATCACCCGGCGATGTCGCATCTTGCAAAGTATCAACTGTTGAAAGAAATCCCAGGGCTGGTCCGGTTAGCTTCACATCTGGACGAAGGGCAGCGGCTTCAGCATCAGTAATAAAGCCTTTTTCTACCATTCGATGAGCCAGAAAATCGTAGTAAGGGGCCAGAAAATCGCGCAGATGCCCCTGTTCATCAAACGAATACCTGAACCACTTGGGACGTGGTACGATGCTGGCCATAAAAATGCTCTCGGCCAGCGTGAGCTTCGACGCGTCTTTGTTGAAATAAAAACGGGCTCCCTCTTCCACTCCATACACCAACGGCCCCATCTCGATGATGTTAAGGTAAACTTCAAACATCCGCTCTTTGGAGCTAAGGCGTTGGTTTTCGATGAGCCAAACGATAAGCGCCTCTTCCAGCTTGCGTGTAACGGTTTTGTTGCGGTTCAGAAACACGTTTTTCACCAGTTGCATGCTGATGGTGCTTCCACCCCTGACAAACCTTCCGGCTTTCACATTGTCAACCACAGCACTCCGGAAAGCATCGGGCAGAAAACCCTGATGCCACATAAACCCTCCATCTTCGGCCGTCATGATGGCATGCCGGAGGTAGGGTGAAATGGACTCAAGCTCGCGGAAGTTGGGATTTTCGGAACCCACCACAAAGCTACGCGCCGGCTTCCCCTGTTCATAAGCCGTATGAAGGAAAGAGCCGTTGATCAACGCCAGGTTGGTTGCACCGTATTGCACAATACCGAATTGCTTCCGATCGAGGCTGCTGTTGAACGTCAAACTGTCGGGGCAGGCCATATCGAGGCTGAAACTTAAGTCGTAACGAAGTTGTCCTTTCACTTTGATTCCCTGAAGGTTGGCAAACAAGCCGCGTGGCAGCGATTCAAACAGCTCAGAGGCTTCAAACCAGGGCTTGTGCAATTCAACAGCCACTTTCAGGGGTTTGCGAGGCTCTATTCTCACCCACGGCTTCACCTCCAAACTGTTGATACTAAAAATGCTGGATGAATCAAGCTCAATGGCCTCCTCTGTGATGTGATAGAGAAAATCGCCCTGGAGACGGTCGAACACAACAGGTTTATCAGACAACAGGCGCTGCTCCACCCGAAGGCCGGTAAACATGCCCGTGCCTTGCAGATCAACAGTTTGATCGACCATAGGCTTCACGGCCATAAAAAACCGCAAGGTATCGAAGCTGACGCTGGCGTTCCATTTCCAATCAAGATAAGGCAACACCCATTTTGAAGTATCGGCACGAACCACCGAAAACCCGGCTTCGCGGTGAGCGCGGTGAAAACGCCCTTTAACCACCAGGGGAACAGTTACTGACCGGTTGGTTACAAAAACACTGTTTTCGGTTTCGTGATCGCTCAGGTGAAAGGTTGGAGTGGAAACAACAAACCGGTTGCCGTTAAGATTTGCGGCAACCCTGAATCCTTTTATGCTTAAATCAGCCGGCAATTTCTCAAAAACCAGATCAGCCAGCTTGTCAACCATTTGCGCATATCCAACGGCACCCGTTGACCGCGACGAATCGGATGAGGAACCACTTCCGGAGAGTAAAAACATGTAGTTGGTCAGGGTATCGGTTCTTGCCAGCCTTATATCAACCCTTTCCAGCACCACCTCTTTAGGTGAAAGCCGACCCACCACAAGCTTCAAAAAAGAGGGCTTCACCGTTGCCCGGCCTAGAGTAAGCAGGGTGTCGCCGTTTGCCGGACGCAACATCAACGAATCTATATGAAGGGTGGCCCAACCGGTAAAAAACACATCGCCCACGGTAAGCACGGCTCCGAAGCGTTGCCTGAAAGCTTCCAGATGAGGGCCGGCAAGGCGGTGTAACACCACGTTGCGCAGCCCGAAAAAAGCTGTCAACACCAATGAAATCACCAGCGTGGTACCTAAAAGGCACCGCCTGAACCACCGGCGGTTGACCAAAGTTATGATCCTGTTTTCCATCCCCTGAAATTGAGGGCGCAAAGATAGCGCTTCCCTGCGGTTGCCAACGCGAAAAGCGGTGTATCAGCAGATAATTTACCTTTTGCGAAACCTCTTAACCATTTCGAAAACCTGTTGCCAATCGGTTGCCGAGGGGATAAAAAGGTGCCTTATGCTGCTTTTGGTGTGTCTGATATAAATGAGGATGTAAACCAAGGTAGCTGCCGAATAGCTGATGTTGGTGGCCCAGGCTGCGCCCAAGGCTCCATAGCGGGGGATAAGCCAAAGGTTAAGCCCAAGATTGATTACAAGCGAAGGAACCAGTGCCCACAACGCGAGCCAGGGTTTGCCCAGCCCTGCCAGATGACTTTCGAGCAACCTGAAAACCACAAAAACCACGATGCCTGGCACAATGGCTTGAACCACACCAACACTGGCAACGAAATCGCTTCCAAAAACAAGAGGTATCAGCACAGGAACAGCAAACCACAGCACTACCGATCCCACAATGCTCAAAGCCAGCCCCCCTTTAACCAACAAGGCTGTGCGGCGGGCCGATAACTCCCGATTGGCTTCGTTGGCCGTTCGGCTCATCAGCACCATACCCATCGCGAAGGGGATGAGCCACAACTGTTCGCTTACCGAAACACCAAGCGAATAGAACCCAACCTCGGCAGCAGGTCTCAGCTTCTGAAGCAGCAACACATCGGCTTTGTAGTTGAGTTGAAGCAGCATAAAGGTGAAGGCATACATCACCCCCAGCCTGCTCACTTTCACAAGCATATCGCCAGGAGCAGGAAACACCCATCCAAACCTCTTCACCAGTTGAAAAAAAGTGACACCAAACACCAGGCTGCTGCTAACCAAAGCGGCCCCAAGAGCCCCTGCAACGCCCCAATCCAGCCACCACACCATCAAAATGCTGAGCAGAAATGTGAGGGTTGCCGGAAGGTAGTAGAGCCGGTTGCTCTGCCTGATCTCCTCAAGCCCCAGAAACACCCCGCCCAAGTACACATTCCCGAGAATCATGGGAATAACCGGCAAGGCCAGAGCCACCATAGGCCAGGTGAAATTGCCGTTGTTCAACACTGCAACTGCCAACAGGCTGATAAATACCCCTGCCACAGAGGTGATTATCCAGAGATTGAATACAGCATGAACCACCGTGGGGCGCTGTGCAGGGTTTTGACCCAGATGAAAAACTGCTGAACGTGTAATACCCAACTGTACAATACTCACACTGATGAGCAGCACCGCCAGCAACGAGGTATAAACACCGTAGTTGGCAGGCCCCAAAGTCCTCGACAATACGATGTTGGTAAGCAACACAGCAACCATAGCAGCCACGTTGCCACTAAAAACTCCTGCAATATCATGCAAGAGGCTCCGTTTCCGACCCGGCAGTTTTGTCATGATGCGAAGGTACGGCAAACCGACCAATCGGCAAGAAACAGTAACTTAGCGCCGTTTTTCGTAACCTACAGTTGACGATGAAAATACCCTTCAACAAGCCCTGGTTTACAGGGCAGGAACCACGCCACATGCAGATGGCCGCTCTTTTCGGGCAGATATCGGGCAACGGGGCCTTCACCAAAAAATGCCACCGTTTTTTCGAACAGCGGCTGAAAACAAGAAAGGCTCTCCTCACAACCAGTTGCAGCGATGCACTGGAAATGTCGGCCATATTGAGCAACGTGGGCCCTGGCGACGAGGTGATCCT
Organism: Bacteroidales bacterium; assembly: GCA_028689615.1. Taxonomy (GTDB): domain Bacteria; phylum Bacteroidota; class Bacteroidia; order Bacteroidales; family TTA-H9; genus GWE2-42-24. The sequence continues at coordinate 61,087 of JAQVCV010000015.1, forward strand.
CCCTTCGTTCACTTTCGTGAGCACCGCCAATGCTTTTGCACTGCGGGGTGCTAAACTGGTGTTTGCCGATGTGGAACCTGGTTACCCCAACCTCGATCCCAAAGCCGTTGCAAAGCTCATCACCCCTGCCACACGTGCTGTTGTGGTGGTGCATTATGCCGGTGTGGCCTGCCAAATGGACGAGTTTGTTGGCCTGGCCGAAAAACACAACCTGTGGCTCATCGAAGATGCTGCCCATGCCATTGGAGCATCTTACCGCCGACGCCCTCTGGGCAGCATCGGCCATATGGCCACATTCTCGTTTCACGAAACCAAAAACATCATCTGTGGCGAAGGGGGCTTGTTGGCCGTGAACGACAAACGGCTCATGCAACGGGCCGAAATCATCTGGGAGAAAGGAACCAACCGCGCAGCCTTCTATCGTGGCGAGGTGAACAAATACGGTTGGGTGGATGTGGGCTCATCGTTTTTGCCGTCGGAACTCATTGCTGCTTTCCTTTACGCCCAGCTCGAAGCCTTCGACGATATTCAAAAGGAACGAATCAGGGTAAGACGCAGCTACCTCGACAAACTCGCCTTTGTGGAAGCCAACTCATGGGCTCAAATCCCCCGGTTGCCAGAGTATGCCTCCGACAACGGGAACATGTTTTTCATGGTAACCAACAGCATCAACCACCGCGATGCCCTGCTGAAACACCTGGGACGCGATGGAATCCATGCCGTGTTTCATTATCTGCCCCTGCACAGCAGTCAGCATGGAACCCTGCTCCACGATGGGCGCGAGCTTCCAAATACCGACCGCTTCAGCCAATGCATCATCCGGCTCCCCTTCTTCAGCGGCCTCACCGAAGCCGAAGTTGACAGCGTGGCCCGAAGCATCAGAAAATTCTACGAAAAACAAACCCGATAACCCGCACCTATCCTTCACACCCTAAAGGCACAAAAGAATTTCATGCGCCCAAGCTGCCGTTCTGTTGAAAAAACATCAGCCCTCCAACGTCATGAAGCTCTTCGGACAGACTGATCCACTCCACGTTTTTTGATCGTAACAAATCTGCGAGACGATTGCCACCAACCAGGTGCGAAAGGTTGCCCGTAAACACCAGCAGGTTGCCCATCCATCCGGCACAACCTCCCAGGAAACCGTGATGAAACCCCGGAAGGGTTATGCCCTGTGGTTCGACATAATGGGATTCGACGCCAAAACGGGTCAGGCAATTCACGATCCCTTGGTCGGAGCTTATGAAAGAACCATCGGGTAGTGAAATCAGGTTGCAGGCCGAATAGCCCTGGTTCACATGCAAAAACTTAAACTGCCGCGCTGCACGCGCCACAGCCTCATCGGTATGACGCAGGTTGTGTATCAACAATCCATGCGCTACCACAGCGTTGTAGCGTGCTGTTGTCGGATACCGGCCTCTGGCAGGCAGATTTCCTGCAACAACGGGCACTGCGTGCCTGGCAAGGGCTTCAAGCACGTTGACAGGGGTGTTGGGTGCCGCCACAACCCCATGAGGCAACCTACACAGGAAAACATCGGGGTGACCGCTCAGGGCATCATACACATCGGCACTTTGCAGCAGCACCACCTCTCCAAATTGGCACAACCTCCCGAAGGCCTGTTCCGATAGTCTGTAATCAGCTACAATCAACATGCAATTCAGGGCTTTTGAGGTGGGCCAGCGTGGTGAAACTCACCCTCGAAAACAACGTTTCGAGCCACCGCCGGTTCGATGCCCGATAGCCTGCCACATGATTCACTTCACCAGGTGCGCAAGCTATGGCGATCTGCTCACCACCGCAACGGTTCTGAAGGAGGGTGTGGAGGCGGTGGTGGTAGAAACGTGTTGACACCAACTCGCTCATGGCTTTGTGCCACGGCCCGGCTAACACATGCGATGCTGCATCGGGATGCAATCCGACGCGCAGAACCACGATACCAGCCTCCAAAAAAAGAGACAACAAACGAGCTGCCAGTTCCACCGCCTGATCGAGCGTCTGCGGGGTGTATTTGCCGGCACGGTAAAGTTGAGCCAAAGGGGAATCGCGCATCACCAGGCAAGGGTAAATGCGAACAGCATCGGGGGCAAGAGCAACCAAACCACCCGCTGTGCTTAAACAGGTTTCGGGGGTATCGGAAGGCAGCCCGGTCATCATCTGAAGCACCAATCCCAACCCGTGTTCTTGGATCAATCGAACAGCTCTGAGGGTATCGGCCGCGGTATGTCCGCGCCCCGATGCAAGCAGCACCCCATCGTCGAGCGACTGAACGCCCAGTTCAACCGTGTTGACACCAAACCTGACCAATCGGTTCAGAGTTGCTTCATCCACGTAATCGGGTCGGGTGCTGAGCCTGATGGCATCAATTTCACCAGCGCTCTTCAGTTCGGCGGCCACCTTCAGGAAAGCTTCCTGCCTCGAAGGGGATATGCCCGTAAAACTGCCGCCAAAAAAGGCCAGTTCGACATGGCGATGGGGATGGCCGAAACGTGCCGTCCATTGCTTCACGATTTGGGGAACCTCGGCAGGATCGGGGGCCGATTGGGTGTGGGTGATGGCGTGTTGGTTGCAAAAAATGCAACGATGAGGGCACCCCTCCTCGGGAACAAACACCGGAATGTTATAGTGTTTGAGCGGCATGCTGTGTTTTGAGATGAAGAACTCCGCGGGTGATGCAGGTCTCTACCACCTCAGGAAACCAGCGGTGTTCGAGCGCGTGAATCCGGGAAGCCAGCGTATCGGCGGTGTCATCGGGCAAAACAGGGCAAGTGACCTGAAACAGCGTGTCGCCATGATCGTAGCGGTGATCGACCAGGTGGATCGTGATACCCGATTTCGGTTCACGGGCGGCCAGAACGGCCTGATGCACATGGTGGCCAAACATCCCCTTGCCTCCATAAGCCGGCAGCAAGGCAGGATGGATGTTGATGATGCGTTGTGGGAACGCATCGATCAGGGCAGGTGGAACCAACCACAGAAATCCGGCAAGCACAAGCCAGTGGGCATCGTGTTGTTTCAAGGTGTCAACAAAAGCCGGCGCGTTGAACGCCTGTCGGTCGAACACCACCACAGGCACGCCCTCTGCCCGGGCTTTTTGGATAACAGGAGCGTCGGGACGGTTGCAGAATACCGCCTTCACCCTTATGGCCGGGTGCTGGCGAAAATGGCTGATCAGGTTGATGGCGTTGGAGCCGGTACCTGAAGCGAAAACGACGATATGGATCATAGCAGCAATGAGAATTGTTTTATTGAAGCCCTTTTACATGGGGCATGCCGGCAACAAACTCCTTCATGTAATAAGGCTCGAAATAGGCAGTATCGGCAAACTGCCGGGCATCCAACTTTTGGTGAGCCAGAGCAGCCACATGAACTGCCGAAGGTTGCACCTGTTGAAGCAACAAAGCCCGGTCGCCGGCAAGGGTCAGGCATTTGGCGCCACCATCGCCAGCCAACAGCAGCCTGTTGTGAAGAGGGAGCCCCTCGAAAAAGGGCTGCGACACCACAACCGGTCCGGGTTGGGTAACAGCCTCAAGGCTGTGGTTAAAAACGCAGGTATAAACCTCCATACGGCGGGCGTCGATGGCAGGCATCAGTGCATCGCCCTCGCTGGCAAACTGCTTCATGGCATAAGCCAGGCTGTGCAGCGTGCCTACCGGAATCAGGGGAACACTGGCGGCATAACAAAGCCCTTTAGCGGCCGAAACACCGATTCGCAACCCTGTGTAGGAGCCCGGCCCTTCGCTCACGGCAACACCGGCAAGCTGCGATGGTTTCACGCCGGCTTCCTTCAACACCTCGTCAACATACACAGCAAGCAGCTTTGAATGGGCATTTTTTTCGTTGGTTTCGCGCAGCGCCAACAAACGTCCCCCACTGGTCAGGGCAACAGAGCAAACATGGGTGGCCGTTTCGATACTTAATAGAATGGACATCAAAAAACAAATAATTTTCAGACGGCAAAGGTACGGTTTTTAGAGGGGAGAGGCGTTTTTGTTGTTTGTATTTGTTTCTTTGGCGTACTCTATTGGTTTTTTGTTGTTTGTATTTGTTTCTTTAGCGTTCAAAATAGGGTGTATGTAGTTTTGGATGGTGTCTGTGTTGTTCAAAATGAGGTTTGTGTTATCCAGAATGGTGTCTGTGTAGTTTAGGATGGTGTCTGTGTTGATCTGAGATGGATTTTTGTTGTTTGTATTTGTTTCTTTAGCGTTTAAAATGGAGTCTGTTTTGTTCGGAATGGTGTCTGTGTCGTTCTGAATGTTCTCTGTGTAGTTCAGAATGGTGTCTGTGTTGTCCAGAATGGTCTCTGTGTAGTTTAGAATGGTGTCTGCGTCGCTTAGGATGATGTCTGTGTTGATCAAAATGGTCTCTGTGTCGTTCAGAATGATCTCTGTGTTGTTCAGAATGGTGTCTGTGTCGTTCAGAGATGGTTTTTTGTTGTTTGTATTTGTTTCTTTAGCGTTTAAAATGGAGTCTGTTTTGTTCAGAATTGTGTCTGTGTCGTTCTAAATGATCTCTATGTCGTTCAGAATGGTGTCTGCGTCGCTTAGAATCGTGTCTTTGTTGATCAAAATGGTCTCTGTGTCATTCAGAATGGTGTCTGTATGGTTCAGAATGGTGTCTGTGTAGTTTAGGATGGTGTCTGTGTAGTTAAAAATGGTCTCTGTGTCGTTCGGAATGGTCTCTGTGTTGTCCAAAATCGTGTCTGTGTTGTCCAGAATGGTGTCTGCGTCGCTTAGGATGTTGTCTGTGTCATTCAAAATGATGTTTGTGTCGTTCAAAATGGTATCTGTGTCTTTTGGAGTTGGTTTTTTGTTGTTTGTATTTGTTTCTTTAGCGGTTCGGGAGGTGTCTGGGTTGTTTAGAATAATGTCTGTGTTGGTTCGAGGGAGTATTCAGAAATGTGTGTCACTTTTATTTCTGGGTGGAGGTACGGTGGTAGAGACGCAATGCCTTGCGTCTCAACGGCGGACGACCACCGTTGGGGTTTTGACGCAACAGGTTGCGACGCGACGGCGGACGACCTCACAAAAATCAAAACCGATGAAACGGAGAATAGTGGGCATCGCAACCATCGCTATCAAAAAACTGGAACCGCATAGACGACGGTAGAGACGCAATATATTGCGTCTCTGCGGCGAACAACCACCGTTGGGGTTTTGACGCAACAGTTGCGACGCGACGGCGGACGACCCCAAAAATCAAAACCAATGAAACGGAGAATGGTGGGCACCGCAACCATCCAGACCAAAAATGTTGAACCGCACGGATGATGGTAGAGACGCAATGCATTGCGTCTCTACGGCGAACGACCACCATTCGGGTTTAGGCGCAAATTGTTGCATCACAACAACCCCACGTGCATCAACAATTTTCCCGCAATCAAAAAAAATTATCACCATCTCTTGCATTTTTCGTCACATTTATGGTTACATTTGTCGCGTTGTCATATCACCCATGTTTAACTCAAAACCCCTTTAATCATGACCGACAACCAACTACAAGAAACCTTGATGATCGGCAGGATCGTCGGTTTCGCACAACGGCACAGCGCGATTCTCAGCACGTTTGCCCCTCTTACTACCCTTTTCGGGAAGGTTGAAACCAACCACGGGCTGCTCCAAAGCAACCACGCCATCCAGCTTGGCGACCGCAAGGCCATTGGTCTCGAAAAAGAGCGGATGAAAACCACCTACACCAACCACCTCAACACGCTGCTCACCCGCTCGGCAGGTTACTTCAACTTCGCCAATAAACCTGCCGAAGCGCAGCAATGCCATACTTTGCTGTCGCGGCTGCCCAATCTGCAGGAGGCCGAGCTTGCCAACGTGGCCGATACCTTCGCGGCCATCGCAACGCCACACCTCACCGACCTTGCCGGGGTGAAGATCACCGCCGACCGCCTCGCCCTGCTCATCAGCCAGCGCGACACGCTGCGCAACCTGATGCTGTCGGTGGCCTCGGCCCGCTACGAGTCGGTGCAGGCCACGGCCACCATCGGCCTGCTGCTCCGCGACACCAAGCGGCTGCTGCGCGAAGAGCTCGACCTGCTGATGGAGGCTGTAGCTGACGAGACCCCCGAGGTACTCGCCGAATACGAAGCACTGCGCAAGGTGGCCTACCGCCGCCGCAAGAAACCGGTGGAGCCCGAAGAGGCCGATCAAACCGTGGCCACGGCCACCGTGAAGGTGGTGGATGCCACCAACGGCGAGCCAATAGTTGGCGCCACCCTTGCCCTCGACGGCCAGCCCGTGAACGACGTAACCGACGAGTACGGCGAAATTGACCTCGACAACCTCACCCTCACCCAACACGAGTTCACCGCCACCGCCGACGGCTACCAGCCCGCGACGCTGCAAGGCGCCACCACCACAGGCGGCGAGGACTACGTGTTTGAACTGGGATTGGAGCCGGAGGGGGCGGGATAATACATAGGTTACTCATAACCAACCCTCAGAGAAATTTCAAGCGAAAAGAAACTATGAGGGTTGGTGTTTCCCTCCAGAAGCAGTACTAAAACTAAATAAAAGTAATGCGAAATGACCCCATGACAAGTTGTTAATCAAACCTTACAGAAGAATGACATTTCTAACAAGAAAGAGTAAGCTTGAGTATTTGCTTGAGCTTATAACTAAATGCTGCACAGGCACCGCCGAAGAATTAGCACATACACTTTGTGTATCGCGGGCAACTTTGGAGCGATATCTCTCTTTGTTAATAGAAGATGGCTACAAAATAGGCTTTTGCACTCAAAGGAGAACATATTACCTCATCGAAGATTAAAATTGATGGAGCTCCCTCAGTTTTTGAGGGAGCAGTTGTTTTATCTTTGCCATGGTTTTGAAATATAGTCATTATTTAACTATCAATTACAAGGATTAGTCTGACAAAGGTAAAATAACGATATGCATGAGAGAAGACTCAACTTTTGAATCAGGGATAGGCTCGCCCCCTAAAAAACCTGCTTAAATCAAATGAATATTTTTGCCATTCTTTCCACTATTTAAACCTCCATGAGGCGAAACAAAAGGATAAAAAATGATGAGATGACCGAATTGCTCAGCATTGGTAGGAGGTGTTTTTACACATCCGGAGTTGGCGGGGCCTACATTTTTTCAGTTTTAGTGTGTTCCGAGATTGCAAAACTGCAGCAAATGAACTGACGCTGGTTGTAGCGGTTCTAAAGAATCGCACTTCATAGACTGCGAGAGTGGAAAATACCGTCAGATACCTTTGCCTGGCGTTAAGGGTGCAAAGAAAACTTAACAAGTTTAAATCTATGAAAAAACTTCTTGCAATATTAGTATTACTCACCACAGTATCACTGGCTATTCCGAAAAATGCATCGGCAGACACCCCATGTATTAAGATCGTAATCACTTGCTGTGATGGATCGCAACATATGGCTATTGCCTGTACGGTTGGTGACATATTTACATGGAAAGAACTGCTGTGTTCTGGATGTGCAAATCAAGACTAATCATTTTTTTTACCGTTATTTAGCTATTCTGCTAAATAACGGTTATATTGTTATTAAAACGAAGGACTATGATAAAAAACAAACAATCCATATTGACCATGGTGTTGCAGCTCCTTTTAGTTGCTTCCAGTTATCAGTCAACAAATGCTCAATTGCTTGATCGGAAATTTTTTCAACTGGATAAAATTAAATACCAGATTGAATACGAACAAATAGCCTACCCCGATTCAACCGATCTTGATTTCGTCAGAGGTGGCATTATGCTTCTCAATATTGGCGATAGCATCAGTTTGTATCTGGGGAGGTCGCTATTTGTAGTTGACACCCTAACCCGAAAAATGAAGAGCCTTCAAGAGGTAGCCGAATTCGCAAACCAACCCAACAGCCCAAGGCCAGGCTCGCTGTACAGAATTTATAAAAACTACAGAAAGAGAGAAATAACCTCCATAGAGCCTGTTATCACGGATACCTATAAGTATAGTGAGCCATCGGATGCTTTTAATTGGACTATTGAAGAAGCCACCGATACAATCAGGAAATATAAAGTTCAAAAAGCCACCTGCCGGTTTGGCGGAAGAGATTGGGTGGCGTGGTTTTGTGCTGACATACCCATCAACGACGGCCCCTATAAATTTTGCGGTTTACCGGGTTTGATCGTTAAACTCAACGACACCCGCGATTACTACACTTATACATTAAAAAGATTCAACACTTTTAAAGGGAATTTATTTATTGATATAGAACAAAAAAATTATATCGAATCCACAAAGGAAGAGTTTTTTGAAGCGCGAAGGTTGCTGCTTGAAAACAGCCTGACCATCCTAAAAGAGGCTGGTGCTGCCAGCAACACCATGCAAACAGCAGCACGAAACATAGCAAAGAAAAACAATCCCATCGAATTGA
>JAQVCV010000016.1 GCA_028689615.1 Bacteroidales bacterium
GTTAGTCAGTGTATTCAGTGTTCTAAACATCATGCGTCAGCCCCCAGGATTTCATAGAATCAGTCAATTAGTCAAAGTTAAAGTAAAAGTAAAAAATCAAAGTCCAAGTCTTTTCTAAACCAACCTTAACTTTGACCTTGACGGCTTGACTCCAAAAAAGAGATCGTCATTCAAGGTTTTTTTCAACGTCGGATCAAATCCGCGAAAATCAGTCCTGAGTGAAACGAAGTCAAGCTAATCTGCGCCCATCCGTGTTCTCCGCGTACTCCGTGGTTAATCAAACCCATTAAAAAAATCTGCGAAAGTCTGCGTTAGTCAGTGTATTCAGTGTTCTAAACATCATGCGTCAGCCCCCAGGATTTCATAGAATCAGTCAATTAGTCAAAGTTAAAGTAAAAGTAAAAAATCAAAGTCCAAGTCTTTTCTAAACCAACCTTGACTTTGCCCTTGACAGCTTGACTCCAAAAAAGAGATCGTCATTCAAGGTTTTTTTCAAAGTCGGATCAAATCCGCGAAAATCAGTCCTGAGTGAAACGAAGTCAAGCTAATCCGCGCCCATCCGTGTTCTCCGCGTAATCTGTGGTTAATTGGCATTGCCGTTGGCGTTGGCGTTGGCTTTTCCGGCATTGTTCCAGAGGTTAGCTGTTAGCTATTGGCTTTTAGCTTGGACAAAAGCCAAAAGCCCGCGGCCTCCCGAGTAGCGATGGGGAGCCGGCAGTCCGCAGCTTCCGGGGCCAACAGGTCCGCAATGTTATTCAATCCACCGGCCATAGGATGCGGGGAACCGCACCGAATAGGTGAATCTGATTTTTTGGGTTTCACCACCATCAAGAGCGAAGTTCCATTTCAGGTGGCCGGTTGTCTCATCAAAAACAGCTTTGCCGCGGTCGGTGAGTTCAATTTTTATTTCGCGGTTAAGGCTCACCGGCATACGATCTTCCAGCATAACAGGCGCTTGTTGCCGGCTGTTGTTGCGGATCTCAATTTCTATTGTACGGCTTACCCTACGGTTTCCTCCAACCAGTTCATCGGTGCTCAATTCGTTGACTACCGAACGTTGGCTGGCAATCCAACTCGCCGCGCCAAGGGCTACAAAAGCGGTATCGGTGAGTTGGGTGGCATCAATTGCCGATTTGCCAACATAGGTGTTGCCAACATAAAGGGAAGCCTCGCCTGAAGCCAGCAGCAGTTCTTCCCAGCGGGGTATGGCTGCTTCGATGAATGCCCGGTTGTCGAGAAGTGGAACGGTTTGGAATGTGGTGCTTACTGCCAGAGTTTCTTCGCCCAGTTCGAAGCGGTAGAATGCTCCATCTGAAGGAAGCGTAAGTTCGTCATCTATTTCGTATTGCTTTGTAGGTGGCGGCGGCCTGTGTGTAGATTCAGGGATAAACCGCTGCCCGATGATCTCTCGTGAGCCTGATCGTTCGCTGGTGATAGAAGGGGAGTTGCTTCCAGATGCTACTCCGCCTACTGCAGCTGCTACAGCATGGGCGTCTCTTTTTGGCATCTTGTCAATGGTTTCCGAAGTCGCATGGTTTTGTACATGTTCTGTGTCTTCTTCTATTACAAGATCCGACATCTCGGTCACAACCTGAATGCCATCTATGTATTCAACAGAAGCGTTGTTGCGGCTTCCTCTTACCGAGCCCTGCCTGCCATCGCGGCTGTTGACCGGGCTGGTTGCCGATTCCTCCCGGTAACCGGCACTGGCTGACTCCATGGTGATGGTAGCTCCGGTAGTGGTTTCATCTTTTGCAATAAGGGGAATTTTATAATCGAAAACTTCAACTGCCTCTAATATTGTGGCACTGGCTTTAAGTTGGAGGTTGCAAAATTCTATTATTCCTGCTTGTCGAATTTCCTGCTCTTTGGTCAACCTTTCGTAACCCACAAAGGATGTATTCAGGCTGTAGGTTCCCGGAACCACGTTGTTTATGGTGTAATTGCCATCTATATCGGTTGTGGCACCTCCAGTGGTGTAACCATCCGCCTCCATAGTCACGTTGGCGAAGGGGATGGGCTCTTTTGTCTCTTTATCAACCACAGTGCCTTTGAGGGTTGCCTTTTCGCCGTTGTAGCTGCTCCACCAGTAGGGAGGGGTGCTGCTTTTGGTGCTGGAGAAAGCCTGTCCTGGCCTGGTGTCGTCTTCAAGACCAATGAATTGAGGTCTTAACTCGGGTTTGATACCGCTCAGGCGGGGGTTGGTGGTAACAAATTTCATCCCAACTTTTTCCCAGGTTTCGGTTGTTTTGTTGAAGGCCATGGCACCTCGCGTCAGTTGGAGCTGGGTGCCCGACTCGTTTAGCCGGAGTTCGTAAACAGGCTTCCATCCGGCCTGTTCTGTGAAATAGCTGATGACGAGGGAGCCAGAACACGCTTTGGGGCAGTCAACCAGCACTTCGGCCTGGTTGATTCTGGTTGGGTCGGTGTCGGGTGCTTCGGCCATACTGTCGAGCAGGGCAGTCAGCCGGTCGTCGGCTTTTCGCATAGCAGCCAGCTGTTTGGTTCTTTTTAACAGCAGTTCTGTTAATCGGTTTCTGTAAAAATCGACCGAAGCTTTCATCTCGGCCGGGGTCAGGTTTCGTTTGTCGCCTCCATGTTTTTGGTTTTTTTCCAGAAGCACAAGTTCTTTACCAATCACCCAAATCTGGTCTGCGAGTTCCCGCTTTTTCCAGTTCAGATAAGAAATTGAATCGTTGAACTGTTTCTCAGACAGGTATGAATTGGTGTGCTTAAATTTTTGTCTGAAATTTACGGCTAGAATCGTAACTCCCTGGTTCATTTTTACCTGGATGGTAGAAGGGTCGATACCTTCGGCCAGTCCGCTGATAACAAGCTGATGTTGCCCTGGCGAAAGGGTGTAGGTAGTCTGCCGCGTAACCTGGGCACCTTGTGGGAAAAGGGTTATGGATGAAGTGCCTGCCAAGAGGTTTAGGGTATCGGAGGCTGCTGTCAACGCTGCTACAGGCATAAGCGCCAACAGCAAAATCATGAGCTTTTTCATGGCTGTAGGTTTTAGTTGATGAATTTGCCTAACGATTTGGGGAATTTCACTTCGTACCTGAATGTAATGGTGCGCGATTGAGCGGGTGGCAGGTTCATGATCCAGGTAAGTTTCCCTGTTTCCTGATCTACAAGGGCACCGTTGCTTTCGGTAAGCTCAACCCTGATGTCGTCAACCTGTGAAACCGGGAATTGATCTTCGACGCGAACGGTAACCGGCTCCGATTTGGTGTTGCGAACCGTGATTTCAAAAGCTCGCATGCTTTTGCGCGATGATCCGATCGATTGGTCGGAGGTGAACTCTTTCAGCAGTTTTCTATCAACCAGTATGAAGGGGTCGCGCCCCAGGCTCAACTCCAGCGTGTCGGCAGTTTGGGTGGCATCAAGATGCGACTGACCCAGGTAAGTTCCCTCGAAGAAGAGGCTCATTTCGCCACTTAGCAGGTCATACGATTCCCAGCCGGGGATTCGGGCCACCACGAAGGCAGAGGCCTCTTTGGCTGGCACCGATTGAAACTCAAATTGCCCGGGCATAAGGGTTTCGCCCAACGATACATAATACGAACGCCCGTCGGAGCGGATGGTATAGGGTGTGGCTACCGCGAAATCGCGTTGAAGCCGGTCGGGGAAAGAGGCAGCAGGGTGTTGGGTGGTCGAAGGGGTTTGACGGGTGGTGGTTGCTGTTGCTGTCGAGTTATGACGGGTGGTTTTGTGATCGCCTTCATTCACCACGATGCGTTGCCTGGCGGCTGGCTTCACAAACGAGTAGCTGTTGAGATAATGAACGCCCAGGTTAGGCTTTGCCCCCCATAATTTGGGATTGGCCGATGAGAGGGTTATTTTAATCTTGTTCCAGTCTTCGCCTGTGTTTTGCCAAACTTCAGCTTTCCTTACCAGCTTAACGGGTTGGCGCGTATCGTCAACTCTCAGATCGTAGAGGGGAGTCCATTGAGCCCCATCGGTGAAATAGCTCAGGGTGATGGTGCCTTCGCCGGCCTCGTGAGCCCTGATTACCACTTCTACTTCAGTGGTGGGATCGGCCGGGTCGGGCGATCGCAATTGGGTCAGTTGACCGGCAATCAACTTCCGGCGGTCTGAAAGTTTTTCGATTTTCTGATCGGTTTCCCTCCGCTGCGATTTCAGGTCGGTGAGGCGGTTTCTGAAGAAGTCGGCCATTTGCTGCAATTGGGTCATGCTCACGCCGTTCTGATCGGTGCCAATCGCCTGGTTGGCCATCAGCATCGTCTCTTCTTTGTCGTAAACATTGTGCATGGCCTTCAGTTCTTCCAACTGGCCATCGAGGCGTGCGAGCTGATCGTTTAGTTTTTTTACTTCGGCATCGGGCAATTGTGCCTCAAGGTGGTTGAGGGTTGTATTCACGCTAATAACTTCATAAGTCCCTTCGCTTTTTACCTGAACGCTGCCGTGGTCGATAAGCGACGACAATCCTGCGAACTTCAGACGGGTGTCGCCCGATGTCCAGGTTATTGCACCGCTTCTCACTACTCTGGCTCCCGAAGGATAAACGGTTGCTTCCTTCACCCAACTTTCTGTTTTTTTTACGTTAATCTGTCCCCAAAGCAACAGGGGTAAAACGGTGACGATAAGGGTTGCGATTTTTTTCATGACTCAGATGGTTTTTGGATGATACAAAAGTAAACTATTAATGAAGACGTGATAAAAGTGCCAAAAGTAAACCGCTGTGCCTTGTGGGATCGATTGTATTCATAACTTCAGCAAAATAAGGCTGTTGATGGGTTGAGTTAAGGATGGGGTGCCTGGGCAGTAAAAAACGGTTGAGATAACCACGATTCTTGATGCCGTTTGTTTCCAAAACTGCGGCAAGCCAGTGGCCAGTGCCTCGTGTTTTTTCAAAAAAACAGGCCAGCCACAGATTGCTCCGCGCCGGCCTGCACCCATCACAACAACGCCATGAATTGAAATGGGTTGTATTGTGCTGTAGGTCAGAAGTTCACGCTGGTTACTTTGCCTGTAACCGTGAAGGTTTTCTTGTGGGTTCCGCCCGAGTAGGTACCACCGGTATAGAGCCCGTCGGTGTTGGTGCCTCCCGAATACGATCCGCCTGTGTAAATAGAATAAGAACCTCCCGAAACCAGATCATCAGATGAGAACACGATGGAGGAATAGGCACGCTTAGGCTGAAAAGTCAGCACGTCGTTGCCCGAAGCATCCTGGATATGGAACAGCGTGGTGGCCGACAACTGCTGGTTGGTGGTGATTTTGAGGCTGTATTGCTGCGAAGTGGTGCTGGGAGCCTGCAGCATCATCGAACCGGGTCCGCTGATTACCATGAAGCCGCCGTTCACATTGCAACTGCCGTTGTAGTCCATTCCCACTTCGGGTGCCGAGGGTGGACCATGCACCACCACGGTACCGCCGGTCATCAGGATGTCGCCGTTGCTGTCGAGACCATCGCCGCCGGTGGTGTTCACCGCCAGGTAACCGCCCGTAACCTTAAACAGGCTGCCATCGTTTGTTTCGCCGCCATTGCCAAAGGTGGCATTGATGCAATCGTCGGTCGAGGTTATGTGCACATCGCCCTCGTTCAGCGTGATAAAGGGGGCTTCGATCCCTTCAACAGAGTTGTTGATGTTGATCACTCCGCCGTTGATGGTAACCGCGGTTTCGGACTTGATGCCGTCGTCGGCCGAACTGATGGTGATGGTTCCGTTTTCGATGGTAGCATCGCCATCGCTTTTCACTGCTTTGGCTTCGGCATAGCTGGCATTGTTGCCCGACCCCGATATGTAAATCGTTGAACCAGTGGTTGTGATCTGAATCACTGGCGATGTGGTGGCAGTGCCAACCAGCAGTTCGCTATCGCACGAAAATCCTTTGCCTGCCGATCCCGAGCTGGAGGTTATCACGCTTCCGCCAAGAATCTGAATGTCAACATCGGCACTCAAACAGGTTGACACGTAGGCGTCTTTGGTTCCGGTGCTGTTGGTGTAGGTCGATCCGTTGCTGGTTGAAGTTACCTGGATGGAGCCTGAGGTCATGATGATGCTTCCGTCGGCCGAGATCCCTTTGCCAGCCAATCCCGAGGTGGTGATGGTGATGCTCGCGCCGTTGATCACCACGTTGGCATCGCATTTAATGGCGGTGCAATACGATGGGTCGTAGCCCGATCCCGAAGCTTCGAGCACGGCGTCGCCGGAGTTCACCAAGTTGATGGTTCCGCCATTTAAGGCCACTTCCATATCGCTTTTCAGCCCCTTGGATTGGTTGCCGGTAACGGTCACGCTTACTATTCCACCACTGATGGTCAGGGTGCTGTCGCATTTGATCCCTTTCACATCGTCGGCGGTGTTGAGGGTAGTCACGGTTCCGCCGCTGATGAGCACGGTTCCGGCGTCGCCGTCGATGCCGTCGCCTGTCGAGGTCACGTTAACCACCCCTCCCGAAATCAAAACGCCGTCGTTGGCGTGTATTCCGTCTTTTTTGGCACTGGCAATGGTGATGGTGCCATTGGTTATTTTCAGATGGTCGTTGGTTCCAAGTCCTTGTTTGCCAGCGCCCACGCCGTGTATGGTTACGGCTCCGGTTCCGGTGAACACCAGATCGCCTTCGGCAAACAGGGCAGCTCCCTGATCTTCGTTGTTGGGAGCGGTGGCATAAGTAGCGCCATCGGTAAGGTGGTTTTGTTTTCCGGGGGCTAGTTCCACGGTGGTGGTTTGGTTCGACTGGATGTTGATGGCGGGGCCATCGTTGTTGGTGATGGTTACGCCGTTGAGCAGCAGGTGGTAATCTTCGTTGCTGTAAATTTTGAACATCCCGTTGGTGGTGGTTCCCTGCAATTGGTATGTGATGCTTTGCAGCGACGAGGTGCTGGTTACGGTCACGTCGGCGCCGTCAACAGCCACGTCAACTCCTTCAAAGGCAAGGGGATTGACCACAGCTGCCGCGGTTCCGTTGTAGGTGATTGTCACCACATCGGAGTCGGGACCGAAGGTTATGCTGTCGAGCTCGGCAGTGGGATAGGCAGCCAGGGTGTTGCCAATGCGGAAGTTGGCCACGGTTTGGTTGTCGGTGAAATAGATGCTGTCGGTGGCCGATACCAGTGCTCCCAGGGTGGTTTTATCGCTGCGGTGGATGTACATCCTTTCTTGTGCTGCCAGGGTTGTGCACACCGCGATCAGGGTGAGAAGTGTTGCAATCTTTTTCATTGCCTGATGAGTTTTAAGGTGAATTCTCCAACCTGAACCAGGTAGAAGCCAGGGTTGAGGTTGCACAGCGACAGGGTGGTTTTTCCTTCGGGTACTTGTTGGTTCATAACCAGTTGCCCGTTGTAATGGTAGATTCTCAGCAGTTGTGAGGATCCTGTTTCGTTGTTCACTACCACGTGGTCCTTCGCGGGGTTGGGGTAGATGGTGCAAGCCTGTGTGTTGGCTTCAAGGGGCTCATCGGCCGTAACATTGGCTGTGAAATAGAGTTTCCGGATGTCGGAAAGGGCATACACATCGGTGGTTCCCGTTGCAAAGTTCACATTCAGGTCGGTTGTGGCAAAGGTAAGTGTTGCCACCGACGACAGGGGTTCTGTCACCACCGAACCATCGGTTTTCTGAATGTAAAGGTTTTGAGCTTTAGAGCTTTGGGCAACCATTCCGATGAAGAGGCCTGCCATCAGAACAGTGTTTAACAAACGCATGGTTTAATGAAGTTTGGCTGCCCCTCGTGGGGGCTGTGAATGATTGAATGAACTTCAATCTCCTTCGGCCAGCTTCATCAGGTAGGTGCCATAACCGCTTTTGAGCAGGGGTTGTGCCAGTTCGCGCAATTGCGTCTTGTCGATAAACCCGTGTCGGAAAGCCACTTCCTCGATGCATCCAATCATCAAACCCTGGCGGTTTTGAATCACCTCAACGAACTGCGACGCTTGTATCAACGAACCAAAAGTACCGGTATCAAGCCAGGCGGTTCCACGGCTCAGTACCCCCACTTTTAGTCTTCCCCGTTCCAGATACCAACGGTTCACGTCGGTGATTTCATATTCACCACGGGCGCTTGGCTGGAGGTTTCGTGCCACCTCTATCACGGAGTTGTCGTAGAAGTAAAGGCCCGGTACAGCGTAATTTGAACGGGGTTTGGCGGGTTTTTCTTCGATGGTGATGGCGTTCATATCAGCATCAAATTCCACCACACCGTAGCGTTCGGGATCGCCCACGTGGTAGGCAAAAACAACGCCGCCGTCCGGATCGTTACATTCAAGCAACAGCTCCTGAAGCCCACGGCCGTAGAAGATGTTGTCGCCCAGCACCAGCGCCACTTTATCATCTCCAATAAAATCGGCGCCGATCACAAAGGCTTGAGCCAGCCCGTTGGGGATGGCCTGTTCGGCATAGCTGAACCGGCATCCCAGCGACGAACCGTCTCCAAGCAATGTACGAAAGTTGGGCAGGTCGCGTGGGGTGCTGATGATTAAAATTTCGCGAATATCGGCCATCATCAGCACCGACAGCGGGTAGTAAATCATCGGTTTGTCGTAAATGGGCATCATTTGTTTGCTCATTGCCAGGGTCAAAGGGTGCAAACGGGTGCCGGAGCCTCCGGCCAGAATTATTCCTTTCATGGTGAAAATATTTTTTAATCAATTTCAAATGTACATAAAAACATGTTCGATCACCACCAACGTCGATTCGTTTGTTCACGGTGGTTCATGTCAGGCACTTCCGCGTGTGTCGCTCTCCATTT
This sequence comes from Bacteroidales bacterium, assembly GCA_028689615.1. Lineage (GTDB taxonomy): Bacteria > Bacteroidota > Bacteroidia > Bacteroidales > TTA-H9 > GWE2-42-24. The sequence goes on from JAQVCV010000016.1 coordinate 8,716, forward strand.
GAAGGGCATCCAGGTCGTCGTCGATCTCTTCATCCAGGATTTGAAGCAAGGGTTCCCTGAAGTGCCGGGTGGTGACAATCCTGTCGAGCCACAGCAGCAGCGAGGGGAGCAGGAAGAGGTTGGAAAGCAGCGCTACCAGAAGGGTAAACGAGATGAGGTAGCCCATGGCCTCGGTGCCACCAAAGGTTGAAAGCACGAACACCGAGAAGCCGAAAAAGAGCACCAGCGAACTGTATATCATGCTGTAGCCTGTTTCTCTCAGGGCATTGACAACACTCTGCCTGATGTTCCAATCGTTGAGGCGCAGTTGGAGGCGGTAGCGCGACAGGAAATGGATGGTGTTGTCAACCGAGATTCCCAGCGCGATGCTGAAAATGAGTATGGTGCTTGGCTTGATGGGTATGCCGGCGTAGCCCATCAGGGCCGCGGTGAGCAACTGGGGGATGAGGTTGGGCACGAGCGATATGGCGATCATGCGGGCCGAGGTGAACAGCAAGGCCATGAGGATGGCTATGACAACCAGTGCCAGCACGAGGCTTTGCATCAGGTTGACGGTGAGGTAGCTGGTTCCTTTCAGAAACACAACCGATGTTCCGGTGATTTTCACGTCGTATTTGTCGGGACTGAAAATGGAGTCGATGCGTGGCCGCAGACTGCGGGTAATGCGGTTGATGTCGTCGGTTCCCACGTTGGCCATTTGCACGCTCACGCGGGTTTTTTGCAGGGTACTGTCGGCGAAGGCATTTATCACGGTTCGTTTGGTTGCCTTGGTTTTGGGAAGGTAGCCCACGATGAAGTTGCGCTCGTGGTTCGACGGGAGCCTGTATTGGGCCGGATTGCCGCCAAAAAATGCCTGCCGCGACAGCTTGGCCACCTCGGCCACCGAGAGGGGGCGCGAAAGCTCGGGGTATTCGGCAAGCACCCTCTGGAGTTTGTCGATGCGGGCCAGGTTATCGGTTCGCATCACGCCCCGTTTTTTTCGTGTGTCGATGCTGATTTCGAGTGGCATCACGCCGTTGAAATGGCTTTCGAGAAACATCAGATCACGGTAAAGGGCATCGCCGTGCGGGATGTCGTCAACGATGCGGCCACTGGTCGAAAGCCTTGTTACACCCACCACCCCTACGGCTACCAATGCCAAAGTAACCAGGTAGATGGCTGCGCGGTGGTGCAGCACCTGCCGCACCACCCATTCCACCAGCAATCCCACGCCGCCTCGTTTCATGTGGCGCGTATGGCGCAGCTTAGGTTCGGGCATCAGGCTGAAAAAGATGGGAATAAGGAAAAGGGTGAGCAGGTAAACGGTGAGGATGCTGAGCGAGGCCACCACCCCAAACTCCACCAGAATGGCGTTGCCGGTGATGATGAAGGCGGCAAAACCGGCTGCCGTGGTGGCGTTGGTGAGGAGGTTGGCACCACCAATGCGTTCAACCACGCGCGACAAGGCCCTCACTTTTCCGCCATGGTCGAGGTATTCGCTGTGGTATTTGTTGAGCAAAAAGATGCAGTTTTCAATGCCGATGATGATGATCAGGGGGGGGAGCACGCCGGTGAGTATCGTGATTTTGTAGCCCAGCAGCGCGATGATTCCCATGGTCCATACCACGCTGATAACCACTATAACCACGGGGAACAGCACCGCTTTTCCCGATCTGAATAAAACGAAAAGGATCAAGGCCGTGATGAGCAGCGAAAGCACCACAAACATGCGAAGTTCTTTCTCGATGGTGCGGCTGGTAATGGTGCGGATGTAGGGCAACCCGCTGAAGCTTACCGATACTCCGGTGGCTTCACCAAAGGCTTCGGTGCGGGCTCTGAGGCTGTCGATCAGGGCCACGCGGGCGCGGTTGTTCAGCATCTTCTTGTCGAGGGTGATGGTCATCAGCGCCACTTGTTGATCGGTGCTAAAAATCAAACCCTTGTAGAAAGGTTGTTCCATCAGCGCCGTTTTAAACGAATCGGCTTCGGCCTGGCTCACAGGCAGGCGTTTCATGAGGGGTTCCATCGCGAACTGCTTACGGGCAGTGTCTTTTACAAGGGCGAAAAGTCGGGTGGGGCTAAGCACCTCTTCGATCCCTTCGGTGGCTTTTATTTGCCGGGTGAGGCTGTCGAGCAGCAGCAGTGCGCGGGGTGTGAACAGGCTGTCGGTGGTGAGGCCTGCAAACACCACGGCTCCATCCTGCCCGAAGGTGTTTTTAAAATTCTCGTAATCGATGCTGGCTGAATCGCTCACGGGAAGCATTCGGGCCATTTCGTACGACATTTGCACGCGGGTTGCCATGAAGGCCATGCCCAGGGTAAGCAACCCGATAACCACCAGGTTGGCGATTCTGTAACGCAGAATCAAGCGGATGATGTATTTCCACATATGCAAAGGGCGCCAGGCTGACAGCCTGCGGGCAGAACCCTGGCAGACTGCGGCCTAAGGGGGTTTGTGGCCTAATCCGTAGCGCGCGGATCGGGCCAGTTAAGGATTTTATAGAAATCGTATTCTTCGGGGTTGTTGAGGAAAAAGCGAGCCTCCTGGTAATCTTCGGGAGCCAGAAACTGGGCATTTCCTTCAAAAACCAGCTTGGCTTTCTGCGAATTGATGTTTACGAGGCGGGGTTTTACTTTACCTTGTGCATCGGTAACGTCTTTCAGAAACAGGGGGTGAATGTCGCCATTGGGTTCGGAAGTGACCATGCAGGCTGTGTATCCTTTGTCGAAAAGCTCTTTTACACCAAGCCCCAGCAAGTTGCAATAGAGCAAATCGAAACCAATGGGGCGCACGCAACGCAGTTCGTAGCCAAGTTCCACAGGACGGCTCTTGACGTTGATGTTGAGTTTTTTCAACCGCTGTTGAATCAGCACGTTGAAAATATGCGCCTTGCTCACGTTCCCCAATTCCGGGTGGCCATGGTCGTCGTAAGTGAAGGTGATACCCGATCCAATGATCTCGTCCATAGGCAGAAAATGGAACACTCCCTCTGAGATGATGGCCACACCATGTTGGATGCCTTTAATTCTTCGTTTCACTATAGAACTGATCACCAGTTTGATGATTTTTTCGAGCGAGATCTGTGTTTTGTTAAACATCTCGGGAATGATGATCATGGGGAAATGGCAGGCGGCACCAATGCCGAAGGCCAGGTGACCCGCTTCGCGGCCCATGGCCGATACCACAAACCAGTTGCCGCTGGTGCGGGCATCTTCATACACGGTTTGAGCTATCCGCACCCCCTCTTCTTTGGCGCTTTGGTAGCCGAAGGTGGGCTGACCTTCGGGAAGTGGCAGGTCGTTGTCGATGGTCTTCGGAACGTGAATGTTTTGTATATTAATATTTTGAGTAGCCAAATACCGTGCTATCCGGTTCGCGGTTCCTGCCGTATCGTCGCCCCCGATGGTTACCAGCAGGCGGATGTGGTTTTCGGCAAAGAACCGGGTGTTGAACTCCTCGTTTTTGGGTTTGTAACGACTCATGCGCAGGGCCGATCCTCCGGTTTTGTAGATATCGTCGGCCATCTGAAAATCGATTTCCTGAATATTGGGTTGATCGGTGAAAATGGTTTTGTATCCATCGTTGAGACCCAACACGCGGTATCCGTCCTGCAAAAATACTTTGGCCACAGTACCAATCACTGTGTTGATGCCCGGGGTCGGTCCCCCGCCGCATAAAATGGCAATGCTTCCCTTGTTGGTCATAATAAACAGTTTTGATGTTGATTTTTAATCCTTTTGTTTCGCGTATTGCAGCACTTCATCGTGCACGAAATCGAGTTTTACACCCGCATCGGCAAACATTTGCTCCGATTCACCACCCGAATGGTAACGGTATTCGCAAACTACCCGCTCGATACCGCAGTTGATGATGAGCATGGCACAGGTGCGACAGGGGGTCATGCGGCAATAGAGTGTGGCTCCTTCGAGGGCTATGCCCAGTCGGGCAGCCTGGCAAATGGCATTTTGTTCGGCATGAACCGTCCTCACGCAGTGGTTGGTCACGGTTCCGTCTTCGTGGAGGGTTTTCTTGAACAGATGCCCCACGTCGTCGCAGTGGGGAAGGCCACGGGGCGAACCCACGTAACCAGTCACCAGTATTTGTTTGTTGCGGGCTATAACACAGCCACTGCGACCCCGGTTGCAGGTCGCCCTTTTGGCTATGGTGTTGGCCACTTCCATGAAATATTCATCCCAGGTTGGCCTCACGTAAGGTATGTTCTCCATTGGTGTTCTTTCAGGTTATTCTATCAACAACGTGTAGGGCAAAGATAGGCTTTTGCCCCGAAAACCCGAAAAAAAGTGAACCCGCCTGATGGGGCGGGTTGTATAGGGGAATGGGTGTCTTCGTGTTCTTTACCACTTGCGGCTCTCGAGCGATACGCGGGTAAGCAACAGGAAGATGGCTATCAGGCTCAGAAAGTAAAGCATATCGCGCGTGTCGATCACGCCACGGCTCATGCTGTTGTAATGTTCGTTGATGCCCAGCGATTTGATAAACAGATCAACCGATCCAAACAACGACAGTGAATGGATGAAATCGAACCCGACATAGAAAAATCCGCTGATAAAAACCGCCACTACGAAAGCCACAATCTGGTTGTCGGTAATTGAACTAACAAAAATGCCTATCGCTGCAAACGATGCTCCTAAAAACAGGAGCCCGATAAAGGAACCCCAGGTGGCTCCCATGTCGATGTTGCCTTTCGGAAACCCCAACTGGTAAACCGAATAAAAATAGATGAGCGAGGGGAGCAACGACAGCAGAACCAATACCACCGAAGCCAGGTATTTGGCCGTAACAATTTGCATATCGGTGATGGGGCGGGTGAACAACAACTCGATGGTTCCCGAACGTTTCTCATCGGCAAACGATCGCATGGTGATGGCCGGAATCAAAAAAAGGAAAACAAAAGGGGCAAGCATAAACAGCCCGTCGAGTCCGGCATAGCCATAATCCAAAATATTGAAATCGAGCGGGAAAACCCACAAAAACAACCCGTTGATCAGCAGAAAGACGCTGATGGTCACGTAGCCAATCAGGCTGTTGAGAAACGAACTAACTTCCTTTTGAAAGAGTGTAAACATCGGGCCAAGAAATTTCCAGCAAATATACGTGAAATAGGGTTTAAAAGCAGTTTAAACAAATTCATGGCTGTTGGCTTTTAGCTTTTGGCTTTTGGCTGTTGGCCTTTGGCGCACAGCGTTCAAACTAAATTGAGGTAGATTTGTTGTATTTTAGTGAACGCTGACGCTTGAAGTGGATTGTCGGGGTTGAAGGTTGAAAATCTGCACCGGATTTTTAAAAAGAGACCTGCCATAAAAGCCGCCTGTTTGAAAACATTCACCCAATCATAACACATCACCATGCTCGATCGACTTTTAAATTTTTCGTTGCAAAACAAACTTATAATTTTGGTTCTCACCCTCTCGATGGCTTTATGGGGCGGCTACAACTACCTGAAATTGCCCATTGATGCTGTGCCCGACATTACCAACAACCAGGTTCAGGTGATCACCAGTTCCCCGTCGTTGGCACCGCAGGAGGTTGAGCAATTCATTACATTCCCTGTTGAAGTGGCTATGGCTAATCTTCAGGATGTTGTAGAGATCAGGTCGATTAGCCGTTACGGTCTTTCGGTGGTTACCATCGTTTTCAAGGATAAGGTGAACTCTTATCTGGCCCGGCAATTGGTAAGCGAGCAGATGAAGGTGGCCGAAGGGCAGATCCCGCGGGGATATGGCACACCGGAAATGATGCCGGTGACTACCGGTTTGGGTGAGATTTTTCAATACACCATCAAAGCAAAACCCGGCTACGAAGGGGTTTACACTCCCGACGAGGTTCGCACTGTGCAGGACTGGATTGTGAGGCGCCAGCTTTCCGGCATCCCGGGTATTGTGGAAATCAACAGTTTTGGCGGTCAGCTTAAGCAATACGAGGTGGCTGTATCGCCGCGCCAGTTGGTTGGCATGGACATCAGCATCACCGAGATTTTTGAGGCGCTGGAGGCCAACAATGCCAATACCGGTGGATCGTACATCGAGAAAGGCCCCGATGCTTACTACATCCGTACCGACGGTCTGGCCCGCGATGCCGATGATATTTCCGGAATCGTGTTGAAGAATATTGACGGAGTAGCCGTGACCATTGGCGATGTGGCTCGTGTAACAACGGGCTACGCCACCCGTTTTGGTGCCATGACTCAGGATGGAAAAGGTGAAGCGGTGGGCGGCATCACCATGTTGCTCAAGGGGGCCAATGCTTCGCAGGTGGTTGAGCGGGTAAAAGAGCGCATCGAAAGGATTCAGGGGATGCTGCCGCCTGGTTTGGAGATCAAACCCTATCTCGATCGCACGGAGCTGATCAACAGGGCTATTGGCACAGTAAGCAAAAATCTTGTCGAGGGTGGTTTGATCGTGATTTTCGTGCTGGTTTTGCTGCTTGGCAATTTCAGAGCAGGATTGATCGTGGCATCGGTTATTCCCCTTAGCATGTTGTTTGCCTTCTCGATGATGAACCTTTTTGGGGTATCGGCCAACCTGATGAGCCTGGGAGCCATCGACTTTGGTTTGATTGTGGATGGGTCGGTGATTGTAACCGAAGGGATCATTCATCGCCTCGAAAAAAGTCGGGGTAACGGACTCCTGACACGCCACGAGCTGAACAACCATGTTTTTTTGGCCGGCTCAGAGGTAAGCAAATCGGCAGTGTTCGGGGTGTTTATTATCCTGCTTGTTTACATTCCCATTCTGGCTTTCCAGGGCATCGAGGGGAAAATGTTCCGCCCCATGGCCCAAACGGTTAGTTTTGCCTTGGTGGGTGCCATGATTCTGAGCCTTACCTACGTTCCGGTAGTGGCATCGCTCACCCTCTCGCTCAAACCGTCAGGTGCCAACAGAGGGCTGGCGTCGCGGTTGATAAGTTTTCTGAACCGGAGCCACCATCCGGTGTTGTTGTGGGCTTTGCAGCACAAAGCGATCCTGCTGGGGGCTGTTGTCGTAGTTCTTATAGCAAGTTTCGGTTTCTTTAGCAGGATGGGTGGGGAGTTTATTCCCACGCTCGACGAAGGCGATCTGGCCGCCCAAATGACTTTGCCTCCCGGCTCAAGCCTGTCGCAGAGCATCGCCATGAGCACCAGGGCCGAGCAAATTCTGATGAAAACCTTCCCGGAAGTCCGCAGCGTGGTGTCGAAGATCGGGACAGCCGAAGTGCCTACCGATCCGATGGCAGTAGAGGATGCCGACATCATGATAGCCATGAAACCCCGTGACGAATGGACGTCGGCCTCCTCGCGCGAGGAGATGGCTGACAAGATGAAAGAGGCCCTGGCTGTAATACCCGGGGTGGCCTTCGAGTTCAGTCAGCCCATTCAACTTAGGTTCAACGAATTGATGACTGGTGTTAAGAGCGATGTAGCCGTAAAGATTTATGGCGACGACCTGGAACTGTTGCACAAAAAAGCTACCGAGGCCGCATCGAGCATTGCTGCCATTGCCGGTGCCGGCGATGTGAGGGTTGAACAGATTGTAGGGCTGCCCCAACTGGTGGTTCGCTACCGTCGTGATCAATTGGCCCGCTATGGATTGACTGTTGATGAGGTGAACCGGGTGGTCAGAGCCTCTTTTGCAGGCGAAGTGGCCGGGGTGGTGTTCGAGGGCGAGAAGCGTTTCGATTTGGTAGTAAGACTCGACAAAGAGTATCGCAACGATTTGCGGAGTCTGGGAAATTTAAGGGTGAACCGCCCCGACCAGGAATTGGTATTGTTGAGTCAGGTGGCCGACATTCAGCAGGTGAGCGGCCCCATGCAAATCTCGCGCGACGATACCAAACGCCGCATCACCATTGGAATCAACGTCAGAAACCGCGATATAGAGTCGTTTGTTGATGAGGTGAGCCAAACCCTTGCGCAACACCTGGTGCTTCCACCTGGTTATTACGTAACCTACGGGGGCCAGTTCGAGAACCTTAAAGCGGCCCGACGCACGTCGAGCATTGCCGTACCCATTGCTTTGGCAGCCATTTTCGTGATGCTGTTTTTTGCCTTTTATTCGCTGAAACAAGCCTTCATGATATTCACCGCAATTCCCATGGCTGCCGTTGGTGGCATCTGGGCTTTGGCCCTCAGGGGCATGCCTTTTTCCATCTCAGCCGGCGTAGGCTTTATTGCCCTGTTTGGCGTGGCTGTGCTCAACGGCATTGTGCTCCTTTCGCATTACAACCATCTGGAAAAGGAGGGGATAACCGATCTGCTTCAGCGGGTTATCAACGGCACCCGCGACAGGCTCCGACCTGTAGTGATGACTGCCTCGGTGGCTGCACTGGGCTTCTTTCCCATGGCTCTGAGTACCGCTGCCGGTGCCGAGGTTCAGAAACCCCTGGCTACCGTGGTTATTGGCGGATTGGTAACCTCCACATTTCTCACGCTGGTGGTTTTACCCGTGCTGTATGTGTTGTTTAACCAGCCTTTCAGGTGGTCAAAAGTCAAGTCGTTGCCAATGATTCTGTTGCTGGTGGTGGGTTCGGCCCCTTATGCCCACGGACAGAAAGAGCCTCTTAGCTTCGACCAGGCCAAATTGCTGATGACCGAACGCAACATCACCATTGTGGAAGGAAAAGCCAGTCTTGAAGTTGCCAGGCAGGCCCGGTCAACGGCTTTCAATCTGCCCCGGCCGCAGCTCACATGGGAACAGGGACAAATCAACTCGGCACTTACTGATCATCATTTCTCGGTTAGCCAGGAGTTTGATTTTCCGGGAGTATATATTGCACGTCGCAAAAAGCTTAACCATGAGGCCAGAGCCATGAGTTACAACCTTACCGTTGACACTCAGGAGGCCCTTTCGGAATTGAGCAGGTTGTGGCTCGAACTTGATGTGCTTACCCAAAAAGTGGGGTTGCTCCAGAGCGAAGACAGCCTCTACAGGCAACTGGCTTCAGAGGCAGCCCAACGGTTCAACGCGGGTGACCGGCAACGGGCAGCGGTGTTGCGAACCAGGTTGCGGCACGAGGAGGCCAAGATGGAGCTGAAAGATACCCGCATGAGGATACTGGATGTGGAGGTTTTGCTCCTCTCGCTGCTCAACCTCCCCGACAGCTTTGCCTTTCAAACACGCGAGGTGACCCGATGGAACCATCCCCTTTTCGGTCAATTGCCCGACGCCAGCAAGCTTCCACGGGTGATGGCGCTTGACGAAAGCGGCAAGGCCCTGAAAGCCGGTGTAAGTGAAGCCCGAAACCGTGCCCTGCCTGGAATCACCGCGGGATGGTTTAGCCAGAGTATCGATCGCACCGGCAGTTTCACGGGTTGGCAAATAGGGCTTACCCTCCCCGTCTGGTTTTGGAACGAAAAGGTGCTGATAAATCAGACTAAAATTGAGCTGGAATTGGGAGAAGCCAGAAAGGGTAACTACATAAGGCAGGTAAACAACGATTTGTTGCTTCTGCAGGGCGAGATTGACCTTTACGACGAGAAACTCGACCTCTATGAAAACGAACTACTCCCGATGGCCGATACCCTGTTGGCTGATGCCCGCGAAGCCTGGCAGGCGGGTGATACAGAACGGCAGTTGTGGCTGGCTACTCTGGCCGAAGCCCTCACCTATAAAAAGGAATACCTCGACCTGATTTACAACCACAACCTTCGTGTAATTGAAGCTCAAAAACTTAGCGGAATACTTATCCAGTAAAACCATTCATCATGAAAAACATATCACGCTCTTTTATTCTCTTGTTGGTGCTGGCTGCTTTGTTTGCAACCGGGTGCAAACAAAAACTATCTCAAACACAGGAAGCCGCCGAACCTGCCACTCACAAATCGGTAATCTTGTCGCGTCAGCAGTTGAAGGAAGCCGGAATCAGTTTCGGAACCATCAATCAGCAACTCCTCTCGGCCGATATCAATGCCCGTGGTAAGCTTTTCCCCAAGCCCGAGAGTTGTGCCGCCGTAAGCACCCTCGTAGGCGGAAGGGTGGAGCGGGTTTTAAAAACCTCAGGGCAGCAGGTGGTTCAGGGGGAGCCAGTGGTTGTAATGGCCGATTTTCAGATTGTTGAGATGCAGGAAGAATACGTTTCGGCCGCAGCCCGCCACGAAGTTCTGCGAAGTGAATTTCAACGCCAAAAGAGCCTGCACGATGGGAATGTTAATGCCAGGCGGCAGTTGGAAGAAGCCCAGGCCGCCTTCACCGGGTCGAAAGCCAAAGTTAAATCGCTCGAGGCAAGGCTCCATTTGCTGGGACTTGATACCAGCGCGATACTTTCCGGTCGGATAGCTGATCAGGTGGTTCTCAAAGCCCCTGTTCAGGGCACGGTAACCGCCGTGAATATCAGTCAGGGTATGGTGGTTCAGCCTGGGATGCAACTCATGGAGATCATCAACAACCAACATCTGGGTGTTGAGTTGATGGTTTTCGAGCGCGATATCCAGCAAGTGGTACCGGGACAAAGAATCGACCTCACCATACCCGGACACGCCCAACAGACCGTAGAAGCAGTGGTAACGCACGTTGGAGCCACCGTTGAACCCGGGAGGGGAACCATCAGGGTTTTTGCCTCGCTGCCAACCTCAACAGATGCTGTTTATAGCGGGATGTTTGTGGCAGCCACCATCCACACCAGCGAACAAATGGTTGACGCGTTGCCCGAAGAGGCTGTTTACACAGCAGGCGATGGAAGTCATCTGATTTATTACACATCTTCTGATACCACGTCAGATCAGGTTGAATTCAGCGAAATGGTGGTTAAAACCGGATTCAGAGAAGATGGTTTCGTGCAGGTAGAGCCACTGCAGCCCTTAGCAAAAGGGAGTTTCGTGGTGGTGAAAGGGACTTGGTTTGTGAGGGCGGCACTGCTGGGTAGTTCCGAAGAGTAGTGGCTCAGGGGGTTCACACCGAGAAGTCGAAACTGTCTTTCCGGGTTTTCTCGTAAATGTCGCGGCTGAACATAAACAGACGTGCCGGTTTGTGAGGCACGTTGGTCTGTTTCTCGTTGATGGGAACCACGTAATTCACCTGGTTGATTTTTTTGCGGAAGTTTCGTTTATCGTAACTGGTTCCTATCACCACTTCGTAGAGCTTTTGCAGTTGCGAAAGGGTAAACTTGCTGGGCAACAGCTCGAAAGCCAGCGGTTTTTGTTTGATGTCGTCGCGAAGGTTCTCAAGGGCCTTCATCACGATGTCGGAGTGATCGAAAGCCAGCCGGGGCAGCGAACTTACAGGAATCCAGCGGGCATTGGCCTGAAGGATGTATTGATTGCTGGTGTTATCGGTGAGGTTGAGCAACGAGAAATAAGCCACCGTGATGACCCGCTCCTCGGGATGATCGATAGAGCGAAGCCACACCAGATCACGCACTTCACCACGCAACCGGTTTACAGCCCCAAACGAATGGTATTGCTTCAGATAGATGTTTTTTAACCCCGACAAATCGTATAGAATGCGACTGGCAGCATGGTCAATGTCTTCATCCCAACGAACCAGATCGCCGGGAAGCTTCAAATCGTGGTAGGCTTTACCCTCAAATTCCATCTGCCTCTCCACCAGCAGAACATTCAAGGTGTTAAGGTCGAACCCGAAAACCACACAATCAACCGATACATTGGGGATCAGATTGGCATCCATTGTAAATCAAACTATTGGTTAACAAAAATTGTTAATTCTACACTAAGAAACGGCACAAAGGTAAACCAAAATAAACTGGAAAACTCACACCTTTTTAAATTTAAAAGCAAAACAGTGGTCGCATGGTGTAAATTTAACACCTCATGGGTAGCTTCCAATGTCATCGTTTGCAAGGGTTACGCCGCTCTAGCCACTCTCCTTAAATAACAGCCAGATTATTAATTTTGTAGATTGTGATATTTTTTTTATCAAACACTTGCTTTTCTATTCCAAAGAATATAATTTTGCAACGTTAGTGTTTTTTTTACACTATATGCAATTGTTTCATTTGTTTGTCGTGTTTCAAAGGGATTAAAAAATTATAAATAGCTCATTTAAATTATTGTTATTCAATGTTGAAAAAGCATTTAAATATCCTTTTACTGGCACTCATCTTCCCGATGGCTCTTCACCCCACGACTCTGGTGAATGTGGCAGTTGAGGACAGTTCCCTGTTTCTGGAAGATTTGAAGCACAGAACATTCAATTATTTTTGGGAACTGGCTCATCCTGTTTCAGGCATGGTTCCCGACAGGGCTCCCACGAAATCGTTTTCGAGCATCGCGGCAACAGGTTTTGGGCTGGCTGCTATCGTCACCGGCATCGAAGAGTCCTACATCACCCGAGAGCAAGGAGCTGAAAGAGTGCTCACTACACTGCGGTTCTTTCGCGATCTCACTCAATCGCCCGACGCAACAGCCGTAGGCGGTTACAAGGGTTTCTTCTACCATTTTGTGGACATGGAAACGGGGCACCGCTTCAAAGATGTGGAACTCTCCACTATAGACACCGGCCTGCTCATGGCCGGAATACTAACCTGTTACACCTATTTTGATGGCGAAAACCCCACCGAACAAGCTATCCGCGAAACCGCCCTTCACCTTTATAAAAGGGTGGAATGGGATTGGGCCATGCAACCCGACGGCTTTATGAGCATGGGCTGGACCCCCGAAAAGGGTTTTATTGAGGCCAGATGGCGAGGCTACAACGAAGCCATGGTGCTGCTGATCATGGCTTTGGGTTCGCCCACGCACCCCATTGCCGACAAGGCCTGGCAAAAATGGACTGAGGGCTACCATTGGGAAACCTTCGAGGGGCAGACTCATGTGAACTTCGGGCCCCTGTTCGGACACCAATATTCTCATATGTTTGTCGATTTCAGGGGAATTCAGGATGAGTACATGCGCCTTAAAGGCATCGATTATTTTGAGAACAGCCGCCGGGCCACTCTCAGCCAGCAAGCTTATTGTGCCAGAAATCCCCGGAAATTCGTTGGCTATTCAAACCTTATCTGGGGATTAACCGCCTGCGACGGCCCCGGCTGGATGAAAGCCGTGCACAACGGTCAAAACATGGTGGTTGAAGGATATTCAGCCCGTGGTGCTTCTTCTGATTACCTTGTTGACGATGGAACCCTGGCTCCAACCGCTGCAGGAGGTTCCATTCCCTTTGCCCCTGAAATCTGCATCCCTACGCTGATCGCTCTTAAAGATACCTGGCCTGCCATGTTTTCGCAATATGGCTTCAAAGATGCTGTGAACCCAACCTTCGGCACAGCCGACGGACAACCCTGGATTGACCCCGACTGTATAGGCATTGACCAGGGACCTATCCTCATCATGCTGCAAAACTACCAGCACCAGACCATCTGGAACATTCTGAAAAAGAATCCGTTCATCATCAAAGGGCTTCAGCGGGCCGGGTTCTCCGGCGCATGGCTCGACGCCCTGCCCAATAAGTCTGATAATCTAAATCCCTATTAATATGCGCACTCTCCCTGCTATTCTGCTTTCAGTACGTTGGATTGCTCTGATTGCCATTGTTTTGGTAGTCAACAGTTGTTCCCCGGTTTCTGATACCGATAAAACCGATGAGGCTATTCAAAAAAAAGTGAACGAGTTGATGGCTCAAATGACCCTTCAGGAAAAAATTGGTCAAATGACGCTGTTTACCAGCGACTACGACGTTACCGGACCCACCATGCGCGACAACTACAAGGACGACATCAAATCGGGGCGCGTGGGTGCCATTTTCAACGCTTTCGGTGCCGATTACACCCGCAAACTTCAGGAGATAGCCGTGAACGAAACCCGGCTGGGCATCCCGTTGCTCTTTGGTTACGACGTGATTCACGGTTTCCGCACCATCTTCCCCATCTCGCTGGGTGAGGCTGCCAGTTGGAATCTCGAGGCCATTCAAGGGGCTGCCAGGGTGGCTGCTGTTGAGGCTACTGCCGAAGGATTGCACTGGACATTTGCCCCCATGGTTGATATTGCCCGCGATCCCAGGTGGGGCCGCGTGAGCGAAGGAGCCGGCGAAGATACCTGGCTGGGTTGTCGCATTGCCGAAGCCCGCGTGAAAGGCTTCCAGGGCGACGATCTGGCAGCTACCAACACCCTTCTGGCCTGTGCCAAGCACTATGCCGCCTACGGCGCAGCCCAGGCCGGTCGCGACTACCACACCGTGGATATGTCGGAAAGAGCCCTCCGCGAATTTTACCTCCCCCCTTACAAAGCCGCTGCCGATGCCGGAGCCGCCACTTTCATGACCTCCTTCAACGAGTTGGACGGAATACCCGCCACGGGCAACAAACACCTGCTCACCAACATCCTCCGACACGAGTGGGGTTTCGACGGTTTTGTGGTAACCGACTACACCTCCATCAACGAGATGGTGCCTCACGGCGTGGTGACCAACGAGAAAGAGGCCGGCGAACTGGCTCTCAACGCCGGGGTTGACATGGACATGCAGGGTGCAGTTTACTACAACCACCTCGAACAATCGCTTAATGAAGGGAAAGTTACCGTCAGCCAGATTGACCAGGCCGTGCGAAGAATACTCACCCTCAAATTCAAGCTAGGCCTTTTCGACGACCCCTACCGCTACAGCGACCTGAAACGGCAGCAAGAGTTGGTGATGACCCCGCAAAACCTTGAAACAGCCCGCGACATGGTACGCCGCAGCCTGGTGTTGCTTAAAAACAACAACCAGACGCTTCCCCTCAGGAAAGAAAAAATCAACATAGCCCTCGTGGGACCACTGGCTGATAATCAACAAGAATTGATTGGTTCATGGTCGGCTGCCGGCGATTGGAAAAAAGCCGTAAGCGTGATGGAAGGCATGAAAACTGTGGCACCGGCCGCCAACCTGTTGTTCGCTACAGGGTGCAACATAGCCGACGACACCACCGCCATGATAGCTCAGGCTGTGGCTGCCGCTGCAAAAGCCGATGTGGTGGTGGCCGTGATGGGCGAAGCCGCCTGGATGAGCGGCGAAGCAGCCTGCCGGTCACAGCTCGATTTGCCCGGTGTGCAGCAGGAATTGCTCCAACAACTCAAAGCCACCGGCAAACCCCTGGTGGTGGTGCTCATGAACGGCCGACCCCTTACCATCCCCTGGCTCGATCAGAACGCCGATGCCCTTGTTGAAGCCTGGTTTCCGGGTACCCAGGGCGGTCTGGGTATTGCCGACGTGTTGTTTGGCGACTACAACCCATCGGGAAAACTGCCCGTTACTTTCCCCAGAAACGTGGGGCAGATACCCATCCATTACAACATGAAAAACACCGGCCGCCCGATGGACCCCAACAACAAATACACGAGCAAATACCTCGACGTACCCAATACGCCCCTCTATCCTTTTGGCTTTGGCCTGAGCTATACCTCCTTCACGCTTTCAGAACCGCGCCTGAGCGATACCGTGTTGCTTCCCGCCAAAGAGCTTAAAGTGACAGCTACGGTAGCCAACACCGGAAACTACGATGGCGAAGAGACTGTGCAACTGTATGTTCGCGACCTGGTTGGCAGCGTCACCCGCCCGGTGAAGGAATTGAAGGGGTTTCAGAAGGTGTTCCTGAAAAAGGGCGAACAAGCCGAAGTAACCTTTACCCTTACCGACGCCGACCTCTCGTTTTATCGCTCAGATATGACATTTGGCGCAGAGCCCGGACAATTTGTTGTTTATGTTGGAAACTCCTCTGATAACGTGAAAAGTGCTACCTTTACCTACCTCCAAAAGTAAATTATTATGACGAAGCCAAAGGGATTGTTTGTGTTGTTGATGCTGTTGATGTGGGCCCTCGCTCCTGAAAGCAAAGGTCAGGTGTGGCTCTATTTTCAGGACAGCCCCACGAACGATTATTACGATGCCAGTTGGATGGAACTCACCCCGCCGAGCGAACTGGAGCGGATGGGGTCGGAATTGAGGAAGTTTCCCGTGGAAACTACCGTGGTTCCCCAACAAGGCGAGAATTGCCTGAGGCTTCGCTGGACCTCGAAAGAGGGAGGAAGCTGGGTTGCTATTGCCGCCGGTGATGGCTGGGCTGCCAAAGACCTCACCGATACCGATACCTGCATGTTTTACCTTCAGGCTGCCCAGGCACTCAACCGCAACCTGCTTCCGAAAGTTTTCATGGAGGATGTGTTGAACGTTAAAACAACTTTTCACGATTTTTCCCCCTGGGTATCCGACCTTCCGCAAGGCTCCTGGATCAGGGTTACCATTCCCATGTCGGTATTCCTGAATGCCGGCGATCCGGTTGATTTCACCCGGATCAAAACCATTGGCTTCGCTCAGAACAGTGCCGACGGTGTGGAACACACCCTTTATGTTGACAACATGCGGGTGTTTAAAGGTACGGGAATCACCCCACAGGCTTCAGCTCCCACAGGCGTCAGGGCGAAAGGCTACGACAGCCATTCCGAGATCAGGTGGTACCGGAACCCCGAAACCTGGGTGACAGGTTATCAGATTGAACGGAGTTTCAATGGAGGTTCTTTTTCCATAGCAGGAAGCAGTGCCGCCACCGACACCCTCTTCATCGATTTCACGGGAACTGCCAAAGGCGTTTACACCTACAGGGTGAAAGCCCTGAACACTGCTAACGAACCATCAGAGCCATCGGTGAGCACAGCAGCCACTACCCTTGATTTTTCCGACGAGCAGATGCTCGACATGGTTCAGGAATACACCTTCCGCTATTTCTGGGATTTTGCTCATCCTGCATCGGGGATGGCCCGCGAACGCAACACTTCGGGCGACGTGGTGACCACCGGCGGGTCGGGTTTTGGCCTGATGGCCATCCTGACAGGAATACACCGGGGTTTTATCACCCGACAACAGGGCGTTGAAAGGCTGACACAAATCGTTGGATTTCTTGAAAGTGCCGACAGGTTTCACGGCGTGTGGCCTCACTGGCTCAACGGCCAAACCGGTGCCGTGGTTCCCTTTTCGACCTACGACAATGGCGGCGACCTGGTTGAAACAGCCTTCATGATTCAGGGGCTGCTCACCGTGAGGCAATTTCTGGATGTAGAAAACCCCACCGAACTCAACCTGAAAAACCGCATCACGGCCCTGTGGGAAGGTGTGGAATGGGACTGGTACCGCCGCAACACCCAGAACCTTTATTGGCACTGGTCGCCTACCTACGGATGGCAGATAAACATGACCGTGAAAGGGTGGAACGAAGCCGCCATTGTCTATATCCTCGGGATTGCTTCGCCCACCCATTCCGTTCCGGCCAGCACGTGGGCTCAGGGATGGGCAGGGGCATCGTATTATCGCAACGGTCGCACTTTCTACGGCTACAAGCTCGACGTGGGATGGGATTATGGCGGCCCCCTCTTTTTTGCCCATTACAGTTTCCTGGGTTTCGACCCGCGAGGAAAAAAAGATGCCTATGCCAATTATTTTGTGAACAACCGCAACCATTCGCTCATCAACCGGGCTTACTGCATTGCCAACCCGAAGAACTACCAGGGCTACGGTGCCAGCATCTGGGGCCTTACGGCCTCCGACGACCCCGATGGATATGCTGTGCACGAACCCACCTCGGCGCGTGATAACGGAACCATCACCCCGTCGGCTGCCCTCTCGTCGATGCCCTACACCCCGAACGAATCTATGGCGGCTCTCAGGGGAATTTACCAACTGGTGGGCGATAAAAACTGGGGGCCTATGGGCTTCCACGACGCGTTCAACCAGTCGCGCAACTGGTACACCGACTCTTACCTGGCCATTGATCAGGGACCCATTGTTGCCATGATCGAAAACTACCGGTCGGGCTTGCTGTGGGATCTTTTTATGTCGAATCCCGAGATCGAGCCCGCCTTGCAGGCTGTAGGTTTTGTCCCCGATGCCTCGTCGTCCGATCCATTAGCTGATAAGCATCCATTCATTACCCTAAGCCCCAATCCGGCCTCTGAAAGGGTGGTAATCACTTCGCATGAAAACCTGTTTCCGATAGCAGGGGTTGAGGTGTTGAATATGGAAGGTCGGAAGGTGAAAGCAACCCAATGGGTTGGAAGTGCTTTGAACAAGTCTCAATATTCACTGGTTGTTGATTTATCAAACCTTTCAGCAGGAATCTATCTGCTTCGTGTCATCAGCAACCAAAACGAGGTTGTGATTAAAAAACTGGTTATCAATAATTAATTTTCATGAAGATGGAATTGTTGATTGGTAATAAATTGTTTCAGAAACCATCAGGTTCATCAATAAATTCTATTATTAATTGTTTCACTTTTAAATTTTGTGTATTATGAGAAAACTCTTACTCTCAATCGCAATGTTCGCTTTTCTTGGCTACTGGGCACAAGCTCAGATGATCGAGAATTTTGAGGGTGCTACCACCATCACCCTCAACACCATGGCCAACGGCCATTTCGACGTACCCGAAGCCTTCGAGGTAGTTGACAACCCGGGTGCCAGCGCCGTGAACCCCTCGGCCAAGGTGTGCAAATTTACCCGCGCCTTCGACGGCAACCCCTGGGCAGGTTTCTGGAGCGCATTGGCAACTCCCATTGATCTGACCACCAACAAGTACATGCACGTGAAGGTGTGGAAACCCCGCCTGAGCCCCACCAAATTCAAAATCGAAGGTGGTGGCGCAGGTAACTTTGAAATCACTCCCATGAACGAGCACACCCTGACTGGTGAATGGGAAGAGCTGGTATTCTTCTTTGAAAATGCCACAGGGACTTATCCCACCATCGTGTTCATGCCCGACTTTGAAGATCCCGTGACCCTTACCGAAGACATCGTGATCTATTTCGACGACATCGAACTGAACGACAGCCCCAACACCGGAACCGTGGTGAACGACGTGGTGATTGAAAACTACGAGGGTGCCACCACCATCACCATGAACACCATGGCCAATGGCCATTTCGATGTTCCCGAAGCTTTTGAGGTAATCGACAATCCCGATGTGAGTGCCGTGAATCCTTCGGCTAAGGTGGCCAAGTTCACCCGTGCCTTCGATGGCAACCCCTGGGCAGGTTTCTGGAGCGCGTTGGCAACTCCCATTGATCTGACCACCAACAAGTACATGCACGTGAAAGTGTGGAAACCCCGTGTAAGCCCTACCAAATTTAAAATTGAAGGTGGAGCTGCCGGCAACTTCGAGATTTTGCCCATGACCGCCCAGGCTCTTACCAACCAGTGGGAAGAACTGGTGTATTTCTTCGAAGGAGCCACCGGAACCTATCCTACCATCGTTTTCATGCCCGACTTCGAAGATCCCGTGACCCTCACCGAAGACATCATCATCTATTTCGACGACATCATCCTCAACAACAACCCCAACACCAGCATGGGCATCAGCCCGGCTGCCTCTTATGAAACCGTGAAGGTATTCCCCTCGCATTTCACCAGCCAGGTGAACGTGTATGTGGAAACCGGTGCTGCCAAAGTGGTTGTTTCCAACATGATGGGAGCTCCCGTGATGACCCGTAACAACGTGGCCGCCGGGACAATAACCCTCGACACCCAATCACTCAGCAGCGGTATGTACTTCGTATCGGTATATGCCAACGGCAAAGTGATCACCCGCAAGGCTATAAAAATTTAAGTTTCCTTTCAAATCCGGGAGCAGTTAAAAACCAAGCTGCTCCCGGTTTTTCTCTCTGGTATTAAATCTGTTATCTCAATCGCTTGAAGTTGTTTCGAGGCGGTTGACTCTCTAAGATTTTGTTGCTTTCACTCATTTTATTGATTAAAACCTATATTAAACCAGCCACACACATGAGTATTTTAAAACGATTGTTGATTCTTTTGCCCTTGATGGTATTCGGTTTGGTGCTTCAGGCACAACAACTGACCATCTCGGGGAAAGTAACCGATGCTTCGGGCGAGACCCTGCCCGGTGTCAGCATCCAGGTGAAAGGTACCCAAATGGGAACCGTCACCGACGTCACGGGTAAATACACCCTTCAGGCCGGCAGCGATGCTGTGCTGATCTTCAGCTTCATAGGAATGAAATCACAGGAGGTAGCTCTGGCCGGCCGAACAACCCTCAACGTCAGGCTCGAACCCCTGGCCACCCAACTCGATGAGGTAGTGGTGGTGGGCTATGGTTCCACAAAAAAAATGGATCTGACGGGATCGGTTACTACCATCAAATCAGATAAAATTGCCAACCAGTCGGTAGCCAACATCGGTCAGGCCCTGCAAGGGAAAGTGGCCGGTGTGCAGGTAACACAGAGCGGTGCCCCCGGCAGCTCGCCCATCATCCGCATCCGTGGTCTGGGTACCGTGAATTCATCAGCCGACCCTCTCTATGTAGTTGATGGTGTGCTCACCA
This sequence comes from Bacteroidales bacterium, assembly GCA_028689615.1. Taxonomy (GTDB): domain Bacteria; phylum Bacteroidota; class Bacteroidia; order Bacteroidales; family TTA-H9; genus GWE2-42-24. The sequence continues at coordinate 28,937 of JAQVCV010000016.1, forward strand.
ACGACATCAGCTTCCTGAGTCCCACCGACATCGAAAGCACTACCATCCTCAAAGACGCTTCGGCCAGCGCCATTTATGGCATCAGGGCCAGCAACGGGGTGATCATCATCAACACCCGACGCAGCAAATCAACCGAACCCACCATGACCTACCAGGGCTACGTGGGATTCCAAAACACAGTAAACCAACTTCAATTAGCTAACAACAGCCAGTACATCGAGCTTGTGAACCAGAAAAACCAGTTACAAGCCGATGCTCAGGGTAATACTTACGACCCGCTGAACCCCGCCGACTTCCCCGTGAACACCAATTGGTACGACGAAATTATGCGCAGCGGTGCTTTCACCCAAAACCACGACATCGGTTTCTCGGGAGGAAGCGGCAAGAGCCTCTATTACTTCGGGGTGGGCTATTATCAGCAGGAGGGGTTGCTCAACAACCAGGACTACCAACGCCTGAACCTGCGCTCAACCCTCGACATGCAAACCAAAGAATACCTCAAAATAGGCTACTCGGCCACCCTGTCGGGCTTCAAAACCACCGATGCCCCATCGGCTTTCTACCAGGCCTACACCACCCCGCCGGTGTTCGCCCCCAAACAGAACGATACCACCTTTACCGACCCCACACCCCTTGGGCTTGGTAACTTCCCCAACCCGGCCGCCACCATGTATTACTACAACTCCAACTCCAACGGGTTGCGCCTGGTGGGCAACGTGTATGCCGAAATCAACTTCCTGAAACATTTTCAATTCCGCAGCAGCTACGGCACCGATCTGGGCTATGCCCGAAACCGCAGCTACTCACCCTACTACCAGGTATCGCCCACCCAAACCGATACCTCGCGCACCTTAAGTCGCGCCTGGACATACAACTACAAAGGAGTGTGGGACAACACCCTCACCTTCGAGAACACCTTTGGCGATCACCGTGTGAAAGCCATGGCAGGGATGGCAGCGCAGGAAGAACGCGGTCTGGGACTTAACGGCAGCAACAACGGTGTGATGGACTATGGCGATCAATCGCTTTACCTGGGATTGGGTGGCGAAGATGGAAAAAGCGTAGGCGACTGGGGTTACAAGAAAACTGCCCTCTCCTACTTCGGACGTGTGAATTACTCCTTCCGCGACCGTTACCTCTTCACCGGAACCCTTCGCTACGACGGCAGTTCGGTGTTCCCCGTCAACGATCGCTGGGATCTTTTCCCTTCGGTTGGATTGGGCTGGATCATCACCGGCGAGAAATTCATGGCCAACCAGAAAATTTTCGACTTCCTGAAACTCCGCGCCAGTTGGGGCGTGAACGGTAACAACAACATCCCGGCCAACGTTTACAAACTTACCATTGCACAAGGAGGCGAACTCAGCACCGCTTTCGGACAAGGTGGCAACGTAGTGATAGCCGAAGGCGCCAACATCACCAGTGCCGTTCCTCCCACCCTCAAATGGGAAAAGCTCAACGAGATTGACATTGCCATCGAAGGGATGTCGTTCAACAACAAGCTCTCCTACGAGGTTGATTTCTACAGCCGCACCACCAAGGATGCCATCTTCCCCCTCACACTATCGGCCACTGCCGGCACCTCGGGATCGTACCTGACCAACAATGCCGACATCCGCAATACCGGTGTTGAATTCACACTGGGCTGGACCGACTCCATCGGGCAATTGGCCTACAGCCTCAACCTCAACTACGCCCTCAACCACAACGAAGTGGTGGCCCTGGCTCCCGGTACCATCGGAATTTACGGCGGAAACCTCCCCGTGGGTGGTTTCTTCAGCACCTACACCGAGTTGGGCGAACCCATCGGATATTACTACGGCCGCAACGTGATTGGAATCTTCCAGACACAGGAAGAGGTGGAAAACTATGTGAACAGCCAAGGTGAGATGCTTCAGCCTGCTGCCAAACCCGGCGACTTCAAATACGAAGACGTGGATGGCAACGGCGTGATTGACAACAAAGACCGTGTGAACATGGGGAGTGCTATCCCCACCTCATCGCTCGGTTTCAGTGCCAGCCTGGCTTACAAAGGATTCGACTTCAGTTTCGACCTCTACGCCCGTTGGGGTAACAAAATCTACAACGCCAAAAGGGCCCAGCGTCTGGGCAACGAGAACTACGACTTAGATTTCTATGAAAACCATTGGACAGGTGCCGGTTCAACCAACGAGAATCCCTCGGCCGATCTTACCGGCGACAACATGCTGCCCAACACCTGGTACATCGAAGACGGTTCCTTCCTGAAAGTGCGCTCCATTCAACTGGGCTACAGCTTGCCAGCCTCCCTCACCAACAAGATTGGAATGAACCGGATGCGCTTCTATGTGAATGCCGCCAACCCGTTCACCCTCTTTGGCTACAACGGATTTACCCCCGAGATCGCCAGTTCATCGGCCACCTCGCAGGGTATCGACCTCAACGTGTATCCCATGTCGGCTACCTACACCTTTGGCGTTAACGTAACCCTCTAAATTGAAAGGAGATCATGAAAATGAAAAATAAAACTCTTATTGTTGCTTTGTTTGCAGCCCTGATGATCGGTTTCAGCGGTTGTGAAAAATATCTTGATTTTGAACCCGAGGGATCGGTTCCGGCCGAGAACTTTTTTGAAACTCCCGAGCAAGCCCTGATGGGTGTCAACTCGGTGTATGCCCATTTCAGAGCCTGGGAGATGGTTTCGTTTGCCTACATCATCATGCAGGAGATTCCATCAGATAACTCGCTGAAAGGTAGCGCCGCCGGCGATGCTTCCTTCATCAACGACTACGATAACTTCCTGTTTACCCCCAACCAGTTTGTTATTAACGACTACTGGCGCGGGCGCTACAAAGGGATCAACCTGGCCAACCAGTGCATTACCAACATCCCCAACATCGCTATGGATGACGGGTTGAAGAACCGCTACATTGCCGAAGCCAAATTTCTTCGTGCCCTGCTCTATTTCGATCTGGTGAGAGCCTTTGGTGGTGTCCCCACACCGCAATCGCTTCCCATTGGCAACGAGATTTACACCCGCAGCCCCGAAGCCGACGTGTGGGCTTTGATCGAGAGCGACCTCACCACGGCTGCATCGGTGCTCCCCGCAACCTACGGAGCCTCCGACAAAGGGAGAGCCACCTCAGGAGCCGCCAAAGCCATGCTGGCCAAAGTGTACCTCTACAACCAGCGCTGGGGCGATGCCCAACGGCTGGCCGAGGAGGTGATCAACAGCGGAAGCTACAGCCTCGAATCCGACTTCTACAAGGTGTTCAGGGTGGAAAAGGAAAACGGAGCCGAATCGGTATTTGAAATTCAGGCTCAGCAGTTTGATGGTAACTGGGGCATTTCAATGTGCCAGCACAGCGAGGTGCAATCGGTGCGCGGCCAATGGGGCTGGGGATTCAACCTCCCCACCGACGAACTGGCTGCTGCCTTCGATGCCGCCGGCGATGTGGTGAGAAAAAAAGCTACCATCCTCTACAAAGGCGATAAAACACCCGATGGCGACTCCATACAGGGTGTAGAGGCCGTGGAGGGTGTTGATGTGCCACGTTACAACGGCAAAGCCTATTTTCCATCATCGCAACAGGTGTATGGTCCCTACGGTTCAGGACAGAACATTCGTGTGATGCGCTTTGCCGAAGTGTTGCTCATCGCTGCCGAAGCCAAAATCCGCCAGGGTGACGCATCGGGTGCTGCCACTTACCTCAACCAGGTGAGGCAGCGCGTGGGTCTTGCAGCCATCAGCTCGCCTACCCTCGACGACGTGCTTCGCGAGCGCCACCTCGAACTGGCTATGGAAGGCGACCGCTACTTCGACCTGATCCGCTCCGGCCAGGCTTCGCAGGTGCTGGGCGCCAAAGGCTTCGTGGCCGGTAAACACGATCACTACCCCATCCCGCAGGAACAGATTGACCTGTCGGATGGCCAACTCACACAGAATCCTGGTTATTAAACATGGATATTTGGATGGTTTGTTAGATTCAGGGGGGTGGAGACCTCCCTGTTTCTTGTTTCTTGTTTCTTGTTTCTTGTTTCTTGTTTCTTGTTTCTTGTTTCTGGTTTCTGGTTTCTGGTTTCGGTGACTGAGCGTTTCCGATGGCTATCAGATACGCCCGGTTACCAGAGAAATCAAAAGCCAGAAATCAGCTACTTTAAATATATTCCGTAATATTGCGCCACTTTAAACCAATCGCATGAACATCACTACATCAACCGGCAAGGCCGTCAGCGGCTCAACATCGCCCAACTACCTACCGGCGCTTGCCCTGCTCACCTCACTGTTTTTCATGTGGGGATTCATCACCTGTCTGAACGACATTCTTATTCCGCATCTCAAGGGGCTCTTCAGTCTCAACTACACCCAGACCATGCTGGTGCAGTTTATCTTCTTCGGGGCCTACGCCATCATGTCGGTGCCGAGTGGCATGGTGGTATCACGCATTGGTTACCAGCGTGGTATCGTGGTTGGACTTTCGGTTACCGGCGTTGGAGCTCTGCTCTTTCTGCCAGCCGCAGCCATGGTTTCGTATCCAGTGTTTCTGGGAGCCTTCTTCGTGCTGGCTTCGGGCATCACGCTGTTGCAAGTGGCTGCCAATCCCTTTGTGGCCATCCTGGGAAAACCCGAAACGGCCAGCAGCCGACTGAACCTTACGCAGGCCTTCAACTCGTTGGGAACCACCATCGCCCCGTTGTTTGGCTCGATGATGATTCTCGAGAACACTTTCGAGACTGCAGCTCAGGAGGCCGCGGCCGTGAGGATGCCCTACATTCTGATAGCTTTTGCGTTGTTTGCCATTGCCCTGGTTTTTGCTTTCGTGAAGCTTCCCAAAATTGAAGCTCCCGGAACCGACAACACCCAAACGGGCGGCAGCGCGTGGCAATACCGCCACCTGGTGCTGGGAGCCGTGGGTATTTTTCTTTACGTGGGAAGCGAAGTGTCTATCGGCAGTTTCCTGGTGAATTTCTTCTCGTTGCCCGATGTGGCAGGTCTCACTGAAGCCACTGCCGGAAAATATGTGGCTTTTTATTGGGGTGGAGCCATGATTGGCCGCTTCGTAGGTTCGGTAATTCAAACCTACATCAAACCTGCCCGTTGGCTGGCAATCAATGTGGCCGCAGCCATCGTGATGGTAGCCGCCACCATGATGCTTCCGGGCAGTCTGGCTATGTGGACCATCATTTCTGTAGGGTTGTTCAACTCCATCATGTTCCCCACCATTTTCACCCTCTCCATCGACGGGTTGGGTCGCCACACGGGTCAGGGTTCGGGAATCCTGTGCATGGCCATCGTGGGGGGGGCCATCCTGCCCCTGCTTATGGGGTTGATTGCCGATGCATCAAGCATCCGCACGGGGTTTGTTGTTCCTTTGCTGGGCTATGCCTACATCCTTTATTATGCCCTGGCAGGGTACAAACACAGGCAAGGCTGATACAAGTAACATGCAGTCGCCTGTTCGATATGAAACCAGATGACCCTATCATCTGGTTTCGTATTTTTTTTGGAGAATGATAAAGCGAAAAGGCACCCCGTGAGGTGCCTTTGACAGGGAGTAGCCCCGATAGGAATCGAACCTATATTTAAAGTTTAGGAAACTTCCGTTCTATCCATTGAACTACAGGGCCCGGAAATCTGGCGGCAAAGATAGGCATTTTTGCTGATATGGCAAATTTACTCAACCCATCAGCGAAGTCTTCTAAGGAAAAGGCTATCGAGAAACAGTTATGCTCATTTTTTTGCACGACAGGATAAATTTCAACCATGGGTTACAGCGATCCGATCATCTTCGACGGGTCAACCCAAAGGTCAAAATCTGTTTCTGTTACCAAATCCAAAGCGAGGGCGGCCTCTTTCAGGGTGGTTCCTTCTTTGTGGGCCTTCTTGGCTATTTTTGCCGCGTTTTCGTAGCCAATATGGGTATTGAGTGAGGTAACGAGCATCAGGCTGTTTTCCATATTTTTTTTGATGAAGGGGAGGTTGGGCTCGATGCCGATGGCGCAATGGTCGTTGAACGAGAGGCACCCTTCGCCCAGCAGCCGGGCCGATTGCAGGAAGTTGGCAGCCATCACGGGTTTGAAAACATTGAGCTGGAAATGGCCATGAGTGCCTGCAACGGTTATGGCGGCATCGTTGCCTATCACCTGGCAGGCTACCATGGTGAGCGATTCGTTTTGGGTTGGATTCACCTTGCCGGGCATGATGCTGCTCCCGGGTTCGTTTTCGGGGAGTTGCAGTTCGCCTATGCCGCACCGCGGGCCGCTGGCCGACAAGCGGATGTTGTTGGCAATGTGCATCAGGCTTACTGCTAGTTGCTTCAGGGCGCCGCTGGCCTCCACCATACCGTCGTGAGCCGACAGGGCTTCGTATTTGTTGGGTGCGGTAACGAAGGGCAGTCCGGTAAGTTCTGCTATTTTGGCTGCTACCAACACATCGTAACCTTTGGGGGTATTGAGTCCGGTGCCAACGGCTGTTCCTCCCAGTGCCAATTCGGCCAGGTGGGGCAGGGTGTTGCGCAAGGCTCGCAGGGCATGGTCGAGTTGGGCCACGTAGCCCGAGAATTCTTGCCCCAGGGTTAGCGGGGTGGCATCCATCAGGTGGGTGCGCCCTGTCTTTACAATGTTGGCGAAGGCTTTGGCTTTGGCATCGAGGGTGTTGCGAAGGGTCTCAACCCCGGGTATGGTCACCTCTGTCACCATTTTGTAGGCGGCTATGTGCATGGCGGTGGGGTAGGTGTCGTTCGACGACTGCGATTTGTTGACGTCGTCGTTGGGATGAACAGGCGATTTGCCCTCTCCCAACACCCCGCCAGCCAACACGTGGGCACGGTTCGACACCACTTCGTTCACGTTCATGTTGCTTTGGGTTCCTGATCCTGTTTGCCAGATCACCAGCGGGAACTGGTCGTCGAGTTTCCCTTCCAGAATCTCGTCGCACACGCGGGCTATCAACTCTTTCTTTTCGGCATTCAGCACCCCGAGTTCGAAGTTGGCTAAAGCGGCTGCTTTCTTGAGGTAGGCAAAGGCGTGGATAATTTCGCGCGGCATCGAGCCCTCGGGGCCAATGCGGAAGTTGTTGCGCGATCGTTCGGTTTGGGCACCCCAGTATTTTTCGGCGGGAACCTCCACGGGCCCCATGGTGTCTTTTTCGATGCGGTATTTCATGTTGGTAACTGTTTAAATTTATGATGGATTTGTAAAAAAGCGTTCGGCTTCTTCGGGAGGATCGGCCACCACCGCCTTGTAGCGCGACTCTACGATGGGGCGACGGATCAGCCGGGGGTTCTCGGCCATTATCTTTATCCACTCGTGATCGTGGAATTGTTTCCCTTTCAGGTTGGTTTTATAATATTCTTCCTGAGTTCGAACCAGCTCGGAGGGTTTGATTCCGAGTTTCATCACCAGCACGGTGAGTTGATCTGTGGTGAGTGGATGGTTAAGGTATTCAACCACTTCAAAGGCATCGGTTTTCGATTTGATGTAGTCCAACCCGGCGCGCGATTTGCGGCATCGGGGATTATGATATACTTTTACCATGGCTTGGTTTTTGAAAGAACAAAAGTAACCATTTTACTTCGCTACTAAGGCGTTTGTTTTGGTGAAAGGTCTCCTTCGATGAAAAAGACCACCCGCTTTAACCTCTAAACCTTTGGATATGTTCAAAATTGTGCTTCAATTTGTTGTTCCGGCAGCCCTCCTCACCGGCGTTGCCTTCTGGCTTTCGGCCTCGAGGGTGCACCCTGCCACAGACCAAACGATAGATCAACTCTGGCATCAGGCCGACAGTCTGAAGGCTGCCGGTCAGCCTAAAGCCGCCATGGATGTGCTGGCCCGCATCCTAAGCGAGGCTGCACGCTCGGGCAATCAACCCCAACTTGCCAGGGCTTTGCTCTACAACGAGAGCCTTCGCTCTTCGTTTGATGAGGGTTACATCACCAAAAGCATCGCGGGGCTTGAGGAGTGGTTGCCCCGGTTGCAGGAACCTGTACGCCAGATTATCAGCAGTGCCCTGGGCGACCTTTACAGGGCTTTTTACAACGCCAACCAGTATGAATTGCTGCAACGTACGCGTACCCAAACCTCTGGCACCGATCTCAATACCTGGGATGCCCGGCAGGTGATCGAAAGGGCTTCCTTCTACTTCCGCCAGTCGCTGAGCAATCCGGGACTCCTGCAAGCCACTTCCACGGCCACTTACGACGCTGTCTTGTTGCGCGATTCGCTCCCTGGTGACCCCTTACCCACCCTTTTCGATGTGTTGACTTTCAGGGCTATCGAGCATTTTGCCGATGAGCAGACCAACCTGTCGGCGGGTCTTCCGGTCGGGTTTCCCGATGGACGATGGCTGGCTCCGGCTACCGGCTTTGTAGCACTAGTGCCTGATACTTCAACCACCACAGGTTATCTGATGGAGCTGTACCGTCAGGCAATCGCTTTTCATCTCCGCGATAAAGATCCCTCACCGCTGCTGGATGCCGATTTGCGCAGAATTGAATTTGTTTACAACAAATTAACCAATCCCCAACGCGACACGCTCTACCTCGATGCCCTGCTGGCCCTGGAAAGCCGCTACCGCAATTTCCACGGTACTACCCGGGTTACAAGCGCCATCGCCCGTCATTATGTGCAGTTGGCCGACAGGTTGCCCGACTCGCTGCGGGCCGAAGCCGATCGCCTTCACAGGCAGGCTCTCACCAAAGCCGATCAGGCTGTTGCCCTTTTCCCCGATTCGCAAGGTGCCACCGATTGCCGCCGCCTGCGCGACGAACTCCTCCGCCCGTCGCTGGTGGTGAACCTTCCCGATGCAGTTCTCCCCCAAACCAACTTTTTGGTCAACCTCACTTCCTCCAATACCGATACGTTGTGGTTCAGGCTTTACCGGTTGACTGCCGCGCAGATGCAAGCCCTCCAGGTTGCCAGCAGCGACAAGGTGCGCGATTGGCGGGCTGACTCGAAAACCCTGTACAAAGAGTGGAGTCAGGCGTCGGGAAACCCATTTCCAACCCTACGGCATTCACAATACTATCCCATAGGGGAGTTGCCTCAGGGTGCTTACCTTCTCAAAATTGCCGGCAACCGGCAATTCAGCACCACAGGGCAGTATGTGGCCACAGGCATCGTGCAGGCCACCCGTTTGGCCTGGATTCAACCCCCTGCAACCGACACCACCCCCTCGGTTATCGTGGTAGATCGCCTCACGGGATTCCCGCTCGAAAAAGTGAATACCGTGTTTAAAAGCAGCACCTACGACCGCCTGAAAGGGAAATGGAGCATCAGTCGCCAGATGGAAAAAACCACAGGAGCCGATGGAGTGGTGCTGACCCAACCTGCCCGCTCGGGACGGGGCTATTTTATTGAACTCTCCAAAGGGGCTGATTTCTATTATCCTCGCGACGAAGTCTATTTTTCGCATTCCATTAACCGCGAACCCCAACCCCGGCAGAATTCCTGGATTTTTACCGACAGGGCCATCTACCGCCCCGGGCAACCGGTTTGGTTCAAAGCCATTGTTATGACTGGTGCCGATGGCGTATGGAAGGCCGACGCCAACCGCGAAGTGGTGGTGTCGCTCTACGATGCCAACAACCAACTGGCTGATAAAATGTCCCTTACATCCAACGAGTTTGGCTCAGTGAGTGGAAACTTCGTACTACCCACCGGAAAATTGGCCGGAAATTTCAGGATTACAACCGGCACCGGATCAAAATCGTTCAGGGTGGAGGCTTATAAAAGACCTGAGTTTGCAGTTACCTTCAAACCCCTTCACGAAACCTGGAAACCCGGCGACACAGTAACCCTTGAAGGGGCGGCAGAAGCCTTTTCGGGGTACGCGGTGGAAGGTGCCAGGGTGAGTTATACCGTGAGCCGGAGCGATTTTTCGGTTTGGTGGCGATGGATTCAAAAAAGCTCAGAGGTTACAGCTACAGGCGAAACAACCACGCGCAGCGATGGAACCTTTTCTATTGCTTTCGCTACGCAGATAATAAACCAGCCCGGTGAACAGTTGCCCAAAGATTTCTATTACACAATCAAGGCCACGGTTACCGATAAGGCTGGCGAAAGCCATGAGGCCTCGGAAACGGTGCAGGTGTTAAGCCGCAATCTTTTTATCGAGGCCCGTGTGGAAGAACTGTTGAACCGTCGCACCTTGAAGCCAATAGAAGTGAAGGCAGTATCGGCTGCCGGCGAACCTGTGCCGGCAACCATAGGGCTAACCCTTCAGAAGCTGGTTCAGCCCGACGATTTTTATTGGCCCCGGCAACAAACCGATCCCTACCTGATTTCTAACTACGCTGCCGATCGTGATTACTCCCGTTGGAGGGCTGATAACGAACCGGTGGTGTGGCAGATGAATTGCCCTTCCGATTCCCTTGCCGATCTGGCCCAGCGGGTTGCAGAACCAGGCGTTTACCGCCTTGCCATTCATGCCCGCGATGCCAAAGGGAACACCACAACCTCCACATTCTATTTCACACTTTACGACGAGGCTTCTTCCTTGCTCCCGTTGCGCACCCCCGACTGGATTGTGCAACTCGATAAACAGGTGGTGAAGGGGCACGAGGTAAGGTTTCTGGTGGGATCGTCGGAACGCGATGCACGCTACCTCATGCAGGTATGCCGCCGCGATGGGGTGGTGGAACAGAGGTGGATTGAAACCAGGGGTCGGCAGCAACTCATTGTGCTGCCGCCCTCTGTTACCCTCGGGGGCGATGTGCAGGTGCACCTTTTGCTGGTCAGAAACAACCACTTCTTCAACCACAGTTTCAGGGTGCTGGTGACCGATCCCGAACGCGCACTGACCACACGGCTCACCACTTTCCGCGACAAAACGGCACCGGGTGAAAAGGAACAGTGGAGCATGACAGTAACCAACGGCAACAGCAAACCCCTCGAGGCAGAGATTGTGGCTGCCCTGTACGATGCCTCGCTCGATGCTTATGCACCCAACCTGTTTGCCATGAACACATCTCCTTACCCCTGGCAGGGTGGTTCGTGGTCGTCGGGGGCGTTCCGCTTCAGCAATGCCGATACCGACTACTCCGATACAACACGTTATACCGATAAACCCCTGCCCGGCTATACCCAACTCAACTGGTTCGACTACCAGTTCTTTGCCTATTTCATGCCAGGCAGACTGATGATGGGGAAAGCTGCCGGAAACAGAACCGAACTGGATGGTGCAGTTTTTAGTGTAGTTGATAATGCAGTTGAGTTGGAAGAGGTAACACCCTCGCAGAAGAAAATAGAATTTACTGCTGACGCCGCGAAGGATGAAGAACCGGGAAACGACAAGCAGGAAGAAAACGGCGGCGGGCAACAGCCAGAGGCGTTGCGCCGGAACCTCAACGAAACCGCCTTTTTCTATCCCATGCTGAAGAGTGCTGCTGATGGCAGCGCGACATTCGATTTCGTGATGCCCGACGCCCTCACCCGTTGGAAATTCATAGCGCTGGCTCACACCCGCGACGGTCTGGCCGGTTCGACCACCCAACTGGTCACTTCATCGCGCGATGTTATGGTAATCCCTGCATTCCCACGTTTCGTTCGCCAGGGCGACTCGCTCGCGCTCCCCGTGAGGGTGGTCAACCTCACCGCGCAACCCATACAGGCAACGGTTAGCCTTTCGCTTTTTGATGGCTCTTCGTCCGAAAAGCTCTTTTTCGGTTCAACGTTGAAACCGCTTGCCGTTTCAGTTCCGGCAACTGGAAATACCGTTGTGGAATGGCCCATTACCGTCGATGGCGATCCCGGCCTGATTCGTTACGAAGTTACCGCCACTGCCGGCAACCAATCCGACGGCCAAACAGGGTGGCTTCCCCTGCTCACCAACCAGACCCTGGTGACCAATACCAAAGCCTTTACGCTGAAGGGGAAAGAGACCTTCAGTCCCGATATCTCATCTCTCGCCTGTGGAAAGGCACTCCAACCCACCGATAAGGTGAAGATTGCAATAGAATATACCTCAAACCCTGCGTGGATGGTGGTGAAAGCCCTCCCAACCCTTCGATCAGCAACGGTACATCGTGTTGACGATGCCTTGTTGGGGCTTTACAGCACACTGATGGGGCAGAAAGTAATGGCTGCTTTTCCTGAAATCAGGCAAACGCTGGAAGTTTTCCGGAAGCAGGACATGCAGGGCGGTTCTCCACTGACGGTCAACAACGACCTCAAGATAACCACCACCGACGAAACCCCCTGGGTGATGGAGGCCACCGACGAGACCCTGAACCAGCAACGTCTTTCGCTGTTCTTCGATCCCAACAACATCAGGCAGTTTCAAAAAGAGGCCTTCGGGCAACTCAAAAGTTTTCAGCACACCGACGGCAGTTTCAGTTGGTGCCAGGGGATGCCCGGATCGCGTTATCTTACCACGCGGGTGGTGGAAACCCTTGGTAAATTAGTGAAAGCCGATGCCTGGCAACCGGCTTCGCTACCCGGTGCGGAAGAGATGCTTTCCCGGGCAATAGAATTTCTTGACGAGGAGATGCTCGACGATTATAACCAATTGTTGAAGTTGAGCAAAGGGAAACGTCCTGCTCCCGATGCCTCTCAACTCCATTACCTCTATGCCCGAAGCTATTTCTTCAGCAGCCATCCTGTTGCCGAAAAATACCGCGAAGCTTTCAGGTATTATCAGGAAGGGATTGCTTCACGAGGCACCGGTGCCAGCCCCATGTTGCAGGCCATGACAGCTTTGGCTCTTTACAGGGCAGGCGATGAAAAGAGTGCCGAGAAAATAAGGGTCTCCCTTGCCGATAAAGCCTTGACCGACAGTGAAGGGAATTGGTATTGGCGCCGTGAATACGGCCAGCGCTGGTACGACGCCCCCCTTGAAACCCAGGCCGCGGTGATGGAAGCGTGGAATGAGCTTCGACCGGCATCGGCGCAACTCGACCTGATGAAAGGGTGGCTGTTATCGCGTAAGCGCACCGAAGCCTGGGAGAACCAGCCGGCTACGGCGGCTGCCTGCTATGCTTTTCTCCTTTCGGGCAACCGCGAATTGTTGCCTGCCAACAGGGCTGCCATCACCATCAACGGGAAGCGGGAACTGATGGCCGATGGCAACAACCCCGAAGGGTATTTCAGGAAAGACTACTGGATTACAGCCGATGAAGCTGCTCGTATGAAAATAGAATTCGAGGGCAACGGAACCGGAACGGGCTGGGGAGGCGTGTATGCTCAGTTTTGGTCGCCTGTTGAGGATGTGAAAGGTGCTGAATCGGGTTTTGAGTTGCAGCGCGAAGTGATGCGCTTCGACGGGGTTGAAGCCCGGGCGTTGAAGCCAGGTGAGGAGCTTCGCAAAGGTGATAAATTGAAGGTGAGGCTGGTGGTGAAAGTGCACCGCGATATGGAATTTGTTACCCTGCGCGACCAGCGGGCCTGCGCCCTGGAGCCCACCGGGGTTCTCTCGGGTTACACCTGGAGCGATGGTGCCGGATACTACCAGGTGACAGGCGATGAGGCAGTGACCTTTTACTTTTACCAGTTGCGCAAAGGAACTTATGTGCTCATTTATGACGTGAATGTAACCCGGGAGGGGTCGTTCTCCGATGGTCCGGCTACAATCCAAAGCCAGTATGCCCCGGCTTTCAGCGGACGGTCGGAAGGCGGTCGGTTACAACTCTGATCTGTCTGCCGTATCGGGTGCAAACCAGGTTGAATCAGAATCAGTCACCTCTTTGCCCTTCAGGAAGCTGCGCCGGAAAAGCCCTTCCTGACGGGCAAAGTCTTTTTCGGCAGCCATAAGTCGTTTCACGATCCGTTTTCTGATGCTGCGTATCCGTTCATCGCCCGTAGAATCGGTGAGAGCGCCCGAGGTTACCTGGCTGGCCATCTCCTGAAGCTCGTGGTTGAATACCTCGGTGTAGGCATCAATAACCACCAGCGTGCTCCATCGCAACAGCGTGTCGCCATGGAATGGCGGCATTTCTGCCACGGTTTCCCTGATGGTGGCGGCCTGTGCCCGGGCTTCGTTGAGCTGTTGCCGCACACTTACGGTGTCAAGATAACGCAGTTGACGGCTGAGGTTGAACACCAGGTTCATCACGCTCGATTGCGCCCGGGTAACGGTGTTCAGGTAGGCTTCGGCCTCACGGTAGCCCGAATGGCAGCCTATCAGGAGCGGGAGCAGAAAGATCAGCCATTGCTTACGCATACACCAGGGCTACAATTTTTTCCAGCCAGCGGGCATCCACTTCGTCGAAAGTGCCTTTCTGATCGCTGTCAACGTCGAGCACTCCCACCACTTCTTCATCGCGAAACAGCGGTACCACGATCTCGGAGTTCGACCGCGAATCGCAGGCAATATGCCCCGGGAAGAGATGCACATCGGGCACCACCACCGTTGCACGGCCGTTGATCCCGGCCCAGCATACTCCCGTGTTTTTGGCCAGCACCTGGCAGGCCACCGGCCCCTGGTAGCACCTTACGATGAGTTCGCCATCGGTCAGACAGTAAAAACCTGTCCAAAAAAAACCATCCATCTTGTGGTGAAGCACGGCACACAGGGTAGCCATACGGGCTTCGGCGTTGGTGGTTTTGGTCAGCAGTCCATGCAACTGACTGTAGATGCGTTCGTAGCGTCCTTCTTTCTTGTTCTGATTCATCCTGTTCGGCATTAATTTGGGCGCAAAAATAAACAAACCCACGATACCTGGCCTTCGTTGGATCGTATTTGTTCGCTGGCGAACACCGCGAAGCTGCAAACGGACAGCCACGTGGCGCGAAAGTTTTTGCGCATGGCGTGTAACTGTTTGTTTTATAGTGAATAATAGTTGGTGGCATGTTTTTCGAGATTGTGTTCAAAAACGGTGGTTGTTATGCGTGAAATAGTGATTCTTGTGCCGGACATCGAGCCGGAGCAAAACGTGGAGATTGATGTGAGAATCAACGGTCGGAAGCGAACCATGCAATATCGGGTGGAGCTGATAAGGTTCGAGGGGATCGAAAACTCGCAGCAGGACAAAGTAACGGTGCTTCGGCACAAGATTGCCGAGTACGACAAGAACTGGGAACTGGTGGAGGTGGGAGCTCCCTCCGACAACGGCATCCCGCTTACATTCAGAAGAAATTTGGAACCAAACGGAGATTAAACCCCATGAAGATGAAAAACAAACTTACACTCATGATGCTGGCTTTGCTTATGGTGGCCGGCACGGTGATGGCCCAGTCGAATCACGACGAAGAGGCCATCAAAAAGGTGATTGATGTGGCTTACATTGAAGGGCTGCACAACGGAGGCGATTTACAGGCCACCGAATCGGGATTCCATCCCGGATTCAACCTGCTGATATTTCGAAACAACATGCTCGAGTTTCTCCCCATCTACAACTGGATTCAGATGACCAAACAGCGCAGGAAAGCCCAAACCGAACCCGATAAGGAGAAGACCACCTGCGTGTATAAAAATATCGACATCACGGGCAATGCTGCTGTGGCAAAAATAGAACTCTACAGAAGCGATAAACTGATTTTTACCGATTACCTGTCGCTCTACAAATTTGAAGAGGGGTGGCGCGTGGTCAGCAAAATCTATTTCCGTCATCCATAACCATTCAAACCATGAATAAACTTTCTATTGGACTTAGTATCGGATTGCTGGCAGGTGTTGTTGCCGGTGTAGCCATTGGTATAGCCCAGGGCGATTTGGCCTTGTGGCTTTCGGTTGGCGTTGGTATGGGTATGGCCCTTGGTGTGGCCGTTGGAGCCATGTTGGGTGACAAGAAAAAGTAGCAGGCACGCTTTTCAACACCCGCGCAGGTGTTTCATCGCTTCGCGGCGGCTAAGCGGGTGGAGCGGGATGGTGTTGATTAATTGCAGCACCGCTTCGCTGTTGTATCGGGCATAGCTTCGAAGCGACCACCCGATGGCTTTTCGGATAAAAAAATCGGGATGGGTGTTGAGTTGTTCGATAAACGACCTGAGGAGGCCGAAGTCGAGTTTGTCTTTGTATTTGAGTTGAAACAACAAGCAACTGCGTTGCAGCCAAAGGTTTTCGGAATCCATCCACAGGGTCGTTGCAGGTTGGATTAGCGAGGGGTATTTCATCCAAAATTTCCCGGCAATGTTGGGAGCAAGGTAGTCCACCGTGTCCCACCACGATTTGTGGCTTACAAGATGGTGGCAGGTTTTGATGACGTCAGCATCGGGATTTTGGGCAAAGGCAGCAAAGAGTTCCATGGCCACGTATTGCATCTCGCGGTGGGGCTGATCCCAGCAATGGATTGCGAAACGGGAGGCCTCTGCGGGTGAGAGTTTTTTTATTTTTGGGCGAAACAGCCTCACGATCTCTTTTCTGGCCGGACTGCTTACTCCCAGAAAAGTGAATTGGTGGCGGAGGTAAGCCTCCATAGCCGGAGCCTTCGATGAATCGGCAACACGTGATAGCGCTTCGTTCAATTCGAGGGTTAGTTTTTCAATAGAATTTTCGATCATACAGGGTTGGTTAATAGGGGTAGAAGGCATCTTTCAGGTGATCAATGCGGGGCTGCTTTCCTTCGGGCATCACGATGGAGATGATGTCGAAGCGGCATTCGCCCCTGAAACCCTTCAGCCTGATGTAGTCGTTGGCGGCTTTGATCAGGAGTTTTTGTTTGTTGCGGTTTACAAACACCTGAGGTTCGCCATAGAAGCCTGTGCTACGGGTTTTCACCTCCACCATCACCAACATTTTGCCGTCCATGGCCACGATGTCAATCTCCTCTTTTTGGGTATGCCAGTTGGTGGCTATGATTTCGTAGCCCAGCGAGCGGAGGTGGACAATGGCCAGCTCTTCGCCTTTAGTTCCCAGTTCGTTGTGTTCGGCCATAGTTAGTGGTGTTTTTGTTGGAAGAGTGCCGGCTGTTCCTGTATCACTTCAAGGGTGGTCTGGCGTCCGAGGATGAACGTCAGGTTGCGCGGCTGATGTCCGGCAGGGAACCCGAAAAGCACCGGGAAATCGTAACCGGCTACTGCATCGGCCACAATCTCTTCGGCGGTCATTCCAAAGGGGGAGGCTCCATCGAACATGTTGTTGAAATGGCCTACCACCAGCCCCTTCAGTTTGTCAAGTTTTCCGGCTCTTTTCAGGGTGTGCATCATCCTGTCGATCCGGTAAAGGTGCTCGCCCACATCTTCAACAAACAGGATTTTCCCGGCTGTCACCGTCTCCGATTCCGATCCGAGTAAGGCAGTGAGGAGGGTGAGGTTACCGCCTGTGATGGTGGCCTGAGCCTTACCAGGCCGGTTGAGCGGGTGCCAGGGGATGGTAAACGAAGGGGCATGGCCACGCAGCACCTCCAGCAACGACTCTACAGGCTCATCAGGCTCGCAATCGAGGGGGAAGCTGTTGGGCATTACCCCATGAAGGGTTTCAACCCCCAGGTTGTGGAGGTGGTTGTGAAGTACGGTGATGTCGCTGAAACCGGCTATCCATCGGGGGTTTTTAAGAAACCGGCTGAAGTCGAGTTTGTCAATGATCCGTATCAGGCCATAGCCCCCGCGAGCCATCAGTATGGCGCGGCACGTGGTGTCGTCGAGAGCCTCCTGAAGGTCGGCAATGCGTTGTTCGTCGGTGCCGGCAAAAGGGCCCGTCTCTTCGTAGAGGCTCGAACCAACGCTAATTCTGAATCCTTGGTAGCGAAGCAGTTTAATGGCCGAATCAACATTCACAGGACTCACTTTTCCTGAGGGAGCCACTACATGGATCAAATCGGCAGGCGATAATGGGAATGGGGTTTTCATAACAACAATTTAGTTCTGGCAAATATACATGAAATCGCCTTTACACACAGACGAATAAAAATCGAACCAGTGGATTATCGGTTAGTTCAGGTCTGTTTTAAGAGGCTTAACAGCAGAAACAAAGTCATGAATTGACTCTTGCACCTCGCGAAGCAGCCCTGAAAGGGCTCCATACGTCAGCGTGGGGTGAAACCCCACGCTGCACAGGGCCTCATGAGGAGATAGAGCCCTGAAGGGGCGAAATAAAAAATCCGGCTAAGTGTTTGCCGGACGGGTATTCTTTTACCGCAAAGCTCGCTAAGACAAGACGCTAAGAACGCTAAGATTTTTCGACGGGTATTTTTAAGACCGCTGAGATGCCTGCGTCATCTGCCGGACGCTAATGCTAACGGGTAATGCACGTCCAGTCAGCACGAAGTGCCTTAGCGGTCCCAAAATCCGAGTCCGACATCTTGGCGATCTTGGCGAGAAGTTATCTTTGCGGTCTTAGCGGTTAAAAACAAACCAGCGCGAAGCGCGGGTGATGAAAGCTGTTTCCTGCAAGAGACGGGTATTCTTTCACCGCAAAGCTCGCTAAGACAAGACGCTAAGAACGCTAAGATTTTCCGACGGGTATGGTTAAGACCGCGGAGATGCCTGCGTCATCTATCGGACGTAGATGCTAACGGGTATTGCACGTCCAGACAGCACGAAGTGCTTTCGCGGTCTTAAAAATCTGTGTCCGGTATCTTGGCGATCTTTGAGGTAAAAATAACACCAGCGCAAAGCGCGGGTGCACAAGTTCGAAGATTTGAAAATCAAGACAGCGAATCATGCATAAGTTCAGTTCTGTTTTTAACAAGGATTTATAGGAGAAATGTAAAAAAAAGGATTAAGGCGTGTATTTCAAAAAAAATGTCGCCGTTATACGCAATCAGTTTGATTTTATGCACAAGGTAGTAATTCCGGGCGTGCATGAGATCGCTTTGCTAGTTGCTACTCCGCTACAGGTCAAACTTCCCCACGATTTACCTTCGGTGAGATTTGTTCGGCATGAACCGCTTCTAATGGCAAAGGGGCGGTATTTATAAGGTTCAATGCTTGCCATTTTCACTAACAGGCTGTTTATTGATACTCCTATAATTGAGCATTTGTAAAGCTTAAAAGCCAGTCGATTGCATTAATCTGTTTCACTCCGTTATGGTTACCTGTTTCGAAATCCATAGTGATAATTAATCTTTCGTTAAAGTCTGGAATTTTTTTAAATGGAGCTAGTTCCCGTTCAAGTGTTTTTTGCTCTTTTACTGTATATGCCACTTGAATATACTGTGTGTAGCCCTCTTTGTTTCGAACAACGAAATCAACTTCAAGATTATCTGTTTTTCCTATCCAGACTTGGTAATTACGACGAAGTAATTCAAGAAATATCACATTTTCAAGCAAATGCCCTGCATCAGATGTAAGTTCTTTCCCCAGAAGAGCATATCGCAACCCTAAATCGACAAGATAGTATTTTTCTTGAGTGGCCAAATGTTGTTTTCCTTTTATATCGTAACGGTTTACTTTATAAAAAAGATAGGATTCCACAAGCGTATCAATGTATTTTGATACTGTTTTATTGTCAATTTTTTTGCCATTTGCAGTAAGAACTTTTGCAATATTTCTGGCCGAAACGCTTGAACCTATACTATCAATCAGAAAATTGACGACTTCATGATAAGATATTTCATAATATATTGTATGTCTTTTCTGTATGTCATTCTTGTATATGTTTTGAAAAACGGTTTTTAGATATTCGTAGGCATAACTTTCTCCAGATTCAATGAATCCGACAGATTCAGGGAACCCTCCGGTTCTGATATAGTTAGCAAAAGCACGGTCGGGAGTTGAAGTTTTGCCTGTAAATTCCAGGTATTCGGCGAAAGAGAATGGTAAAACATTGACTTCAAAAGATCTGCCTGTGAGTATAGTTGCTAATTCGCTTGATAAAAGATAAGCGTTAGAACCGGTTACATATAAATCTACGTTTTGAGTAACATACAACCCTTCAAGCAGTTTTTCAAACTCGGGAACGTTTTGAACTTCGTCGATAAAAACATAATTTGTTACACTTTCGTGCAACCTTGTTTTGATGTAGTCGTAAATTTCTTTCCAGTTTTTTTCAGCAAGAAAGCGAAATTCAGGTAAATCCATATTGATGGAAATAATCGAAGCCCTTGAATCTTTTTCCCTTAACAATTCCTGAAATTGTAAGAGTAAAGTCGATTTTCCTGCACGACGAACTCCTGTAACAACTTTTATAAAATTCTTGTCTTTCAGAACAAGAAGTTTATCCAGCAATACTTTCCTTAAAATTTTTGGCATCTGGTTATCTTCAATTTATACCGCAAAGATAATGAATATTCCTCAAAGTATCAATTTTACCTAAGTTTGAGGAATTTTTACAGAATTGGCATGAATTTATGCACAAAGCAATTGCCACGGGCGTGCATGAGATCGCTTAGCTAGTTGCGAAAATAGCTTGCGTCTGGTGGCTCGGTACGATCTTCGTCCCGAGAGTGAAGCGACTTTAGTCCCGAGAGCGAAGCGACTATAGTCCCGAGAGCGAAGCGATTAGCTTCGCTGAGAATAGTTCGGGATTCGGGATTCGGGATTCGGGATTACCTTCGGTGAGAATAGTTCGGGAAACCGCCTCAAATGGCTCAGGATCGGCACTTATAAGGCTCAAATGCTTCGCATTTTCACTAAGACGCGGTATATAAAGTTCAATGCTGTGGATTTTCACCAAGTCGGGGTAAATTTTTTCGGATTTGCATTGATGATGGGAGATATTTCATAGCTTTGCCCGTCATTCACTTCTCACGATGAACATAGCCAACCGCAGTATTGCTTCCCAGGCAAGTCACCCGCAAGGGATGCCCGGAACCGCTGTGCCCGGTCGTGGCCGAACCAGGCGAAGGAAGGCCCCAATCATCGGGCGGAATAGATCATCCTGTAGTCACCCGCTTCTACAGCCCAGGTTGCAACCAAATGGCCCGCTGATCCCGACGAAAACCTTCTTAGCCAATGGCCTCGAAAACCTCTCGAAACCCGCAGCCGGCACCATCCAAAAGATCCACTACCTCACCGGTGGCGATGGCTCGCTGTTTGCCATGTACGTGATTGACCAGAACAACGAAGGGGAGATGTACTACATCTATACCGACCATACTTCGACTTCGCTCAGTACAGGTTTGGGCTCTCCCAACCTCATCACCGATGCCGGGTGCAATGTGGTGCAGGAGTTGAGTTTTGACGCGTGTTGCGTGAAACCTGGGTTTTGTGAGCACAGCGAAACAAAACCCCTGGTTGAACCAATCCCGAGCCTTCGGGAGGGGAATAGGCGCGATCCAGGCACTTGGCAGCCCTACACGTCCCTCGCCTCTATCCCCTCGTCCCTGATTGATCGCGGTTTCACGTTCCATAGCCTGCCCCGTGAGGAACGAAACGGGGAGCACCTCTATCCGTTCACACTCATCAACATGTTGAGCGCAGCGAAATCCCGCAGCGAAGCGTATGCGGGAAAAGGCCGCGTTGGAGTTTATCCCGAGAGGTGTAACCGATTCGGGAACCCGCTGGTAGGCCGCTTCCTCTCCGCCTACCCGTTTATCCAGGCTCCGGAGTTCAGCCTCAGCTTCAACCGTTACAGCTATTGCCTCAACAACCCCCTTCTCTATACCGATCCCACGGGTTTCTTTGCCGAAGGACCCGATGTTGATGCTTCTGGTCTCAGCAACAACTTCGATGGAAGCAACGATTTGGTAGTAACCCAGTCGTCCCTTTCCACTTTGGCACCTATAGCCGTGAGATGGATGTTTGTTCACATGAGTTGGTTTCTGCGTCCACAATGTTTACTGAAGATTGCAGATAACAAGGCATATAAGAAAAAATCACATTCAATCTAATATTTATTTCTCAAAATTTAATTCAATGAAACGAATACACAAATTCCTGCTATTGTTTGCTCTTTTAAATACTTTAACCGGTAATGTGAAGGCTCAATGGACACCAACCAACAGTCAGTTATGCCCAATGATCAATTCTATGCAGGCTGACAGCAATTACACCTATATCGGCAGTCAGAATGGCGTTTTAGTTTCGCACGATGATGGGAATACATGGAACCGCATTGGTTTACTGAACGAGGAGGTGCGTGAAGTTCATCTGTTCGACAACAAAATCTTTGTTCTTTCAAATATGTATGGCGTGAAAATGTCGCCCGATATGGGAAATACATGGCTTCCGGTCCCGGGGTTGTATTATGAATGGGTATCCACAATCGCCATCAGCGACACAACGATGTACGCAGGGACCTATCAAAATGTATTCAGGTCGTATGATCGGGGCTCTACCTGGGAGAGCCTGAACAACGGTGCCATTATGGGCACGGTTACCTGCATTGCAACCAAAGGGGACAACATTTACGCCGGTACCGATGGATCAGGGCTTTTCCGTTCGAGTAACAATGGTCTGACCTGGATAAAAATGACGGCCGGTCTGAGTAGCTACGACATGAATATGCTGTTGGTTGACAACAACAAGATCTTTTTGGCCACTACAGGTGGTTTGTTCGTATCGTTAAATAGCGGCTCTAGTTGGTCTTTGATAAACGGTGGCCTGGGGAATACTTCGGTAAACTCCGTGTGCATTTCAAACGACTACATGTTTGCAAGCACCACCGAAAGAGGGGTATTGCGGTCCGCCGACAATGGAGCGACATGGGAACAGGCCAACAATGGTCTTGTTGGGAATACGATAAACGATATTGTTGTGAATAATGGAAAAACGATGGCCGTGGGTTCTGGTTTTTTTATTTCAACCAACTATGGTGACACATGGGAATACAGAAACACCGGGATGGCCGTTTTCAGAGCCAATTGCTTTGGTGATTTTCACGACCGGCTCATATGCGGATTAAACGACCACATTGCCTATAGTGATGACAGAGGGCATTCGTGGAATAGTATCAATCTGCCCTACAGCCTGAATTCCTATTGTATTGAAAAAAACGACAGTTTGATTTTCCTTGGTACTTCGAACGGCTTTTTTGTTTCATCGGACAGCGGGCTTTCATGGAGCCCCCGCAATACCGGTCTCTACCACCCTTCTATTATCAGCTTGTTGAAAACCAGCGAAGGCCTTTTCGCCGGAACTTCTGAAGGGGGTGCCTATTACTCATCTGATAACGGGATGCATTGGACGGCAAGAAACTCGGGTATAGAAACATCATACGTATCCTGCTTTCTGCCTGTGGAAAACGGATTGCTCGCCGGCACCTCCGGGGGGGGCATTTATTGGTCAAACAACAACGGGGGAACCTGGACGGCCATGCCAACTACCGGTCTGCCACAATGGGTATGGGGACTGGTTAACCACCATGGCCAGCTTTTTGCCGCAACCGCTATCGGATTGTATTCCTCAGCTGATGATGGAAATACCTGGTCTTTAACAGGAAATGGGTTGTGGGAAGTGGGAGTAAGATTGTTGAAAAGTGTTGACAATGCCCTCTTTCTGACAAATGAAGCAGGCTTTTTTGTGTCGCTCGACAATGGGCTGAACTGGTCGGCGGCGGCAGAAGGGTTACAAAATCATGAGATCGCCTCCCTACACCGTGTCGACAACAATTTAATAGCCGGAACAAGCCACAACGGAGTCTGGATGCGACCCTTTAGCAATATATTGCCAGTTGCAGAGATATCAAGTCCTGCAGAAGTTTCGGTTTGGCCAAACCCGGCTACAAATTTCGTTAATATCAAAATGAACAGACATAATCCTGTCATGGCAATCCTCTTTGATGCCATTGGATGCGAACTCGGTCGATTCCAATTTACCGACAACCATTGCCTGAGCATTTCACATTTACCCGCTGGTCTGTATTATTTAAAGCTATGCACCGGTCAAAACGTTAATGTAATGAGACTTGTAAAGCAATAAGGTCAGGATGCATTCCCAAAATTCATTGGAAAGTTGACATATTTTACAATCTAAACCGAGCTGCCATTGCCTGAACCTGGGCAGCAGCAGTTACAAGCGATCCGGTACTGTGAATCCCGGTTCGTTAGCTAAAGCCAGGGGATTGACGGTAACGGTGAGCCCCAACCCGTCGAAAGAATGGGCTGTGCTCAGTTACACCCTGCCGCTTACCGAAACTCGGGCTGTTCCGGGAATAACCGATGCGCAGGGAAAGCTGGTCGGAACCTATGCCCTGCAGGGCAGGCAGGGACAGAAGCTATGGGATACCCGAAGCAGGAACCCTGGCCCTAAGCGACCTCTCGGGCCGCGTGGTGCTGAGGCAACCGCTTACCGAAACTCTCTCCACTGTGGATTGCTCACGGTTGGTGGAGGGGGTTTACTTTTGGAGGGTAGAACTCGACTATACAAGCGTGAGCGGAAAACTAATTATTAGGGGCGAGAGGTGAGGGGCAAGAGGCGGGAGGCGAGATGGGGAAAAGCGGAGAAGGGTGAGAGCCAACGCCAATCCCGATCGCTATCGAAAAAGCCAACGCCAACGCCAACGCCAACGCCAAAGCCAAAGCCAAAGCCAAAGCCAAAGCCAAAGCCAAAGCCAAAGCCAAAGCCAAAGCTAACGCCAACACCAAAGCCAGCGCCTCCCGATCGACATCCTACCGTGTGGACACATTTATTTTTACATTTACGTCCCAATATGAATAGTAGAAATTTTCGCGACCTACCAGACGATCGATTGGTAAAAAGGGCAAATAAAATAATGAGTGATTTGTTTAGCAAAAGCATTCACTCTATTCGTCAAATAACTGCAAATGAAAGTGATGCTAAAGGTTTTTATCGTTTCTTACTAAACGAACGAGTTACAGAAGAGAAGATAAAAGACAATATGCTTGACAACTGTATCGCATCTTGCAAGGATCGATATGTTGTATGCATCCAGGACACCACTGAGATCAATCTTATTAACCACCGACGACGGATTCAAAAGGATAATTATATCGGAACAACCAATGCTAAAAATGAACGTGGGTTAGGTTTTATGGTTCACCCATCTCTTGTCCTTGATGCGCTAACGCTTTATCCTTATGGCTATGCAGATATAAAGATATGGAACAGGCCACAAGAGTTTCGCTCAAAACACCAACGACAATACGACAAACTCCCTATTGAAGAGAAGGAATCTTATAAGTGGATCGAGGTTTCAAAAAAGACACAGGCAAATTTGAGAGATGTTGTCCCAGGGATGATAATTGTGCAGGACAGAGAAGGCGATATATACGAACAATTTGCTGTAATACCGGATGATAAAACCGACCTGTTAATAAGAGCCAGAACTAACAGGACATTGGCTGATGGAAAGAAATTGTTTGACTGTTTGTCAGATGCTGAGGTTGCTGGTAGCTATGCTATAAATATTCCTGTTAAAAAAGAACGCAAGTCACGAACGGCTCAAATTGAAATCAGGTATAAGCCAATTGAAATTTTAAAAACCAGTTCAAGCAGTAAAAATGCACCTAAATCAATTCCTCTGTATTTAATAGAAGCAAAAGAGGTTAGCTACAATAATTCTGACAAAATTTGTTGGAGGTTGCTTACCACAATACCTATTACCAACATAGAATTCGCTAAATTATGCATAGAGTGGTATAGTTGCCGCTGGACTATAGAGGAGGTTTTCAGAACCCTAAAAAAGGAAGGCTATAACATAGAAGCTTCTGAATTAGAACATCCCTTGTCGATTAGAAAGATGACATTGATGATCATGGAAGTTATAATTAAGCTGTTTCTAATGAGATTAGCATATGCAGAGCCAGAAGTTGATGTTGATGCAGATAGTTGTTTTACCCAAGACGAACAAGAGTTCTTAGAACATCAAATCGTCAAACTTGAAGGTAAAACTGAAAAACAAAAAAATCCGTATAAGGCTAAAGACCTGAAAAGATATGTGTGGGTAATCGCAAGATTAGGAGGATGGAAAGGATATGAAAGCAAGCGACATCATGGAATAACAACTTTATGGATTGGATTAAAGAATTTTAAACAATCATATGAGGGTTGGCAAATTCATAGAGATGTGTCCACACGGTAGGAGGAGAGGGAAACAGGCGACCCCAGTCCGTAAGGTTTGAATTGCTCACCAACCTTGTTGCCAACATGGCGGTTTTGGAAACCTGCTGTTGAATCATAACGAGAAATATTTGGTGAATACGATTTTGTAGGCAAAAGTATAAATCCCCTGAACTACCCATTCCAGCCCCTGGAATAATGTTGCTCACGGGTGTTTGTTTTTACTGAACCACAAATTTACGGCAAACGGTTTGCCCATTGGCCAGCGTGATATGAGCCAGAAAGCAGCCCGTGTTGATTTGGGGCAGCGGCAGTCCGTTCACGAGCAGAGTCTGAGAGGTTGTTTCCGCGATGGTTCTTCCCAAAAGATCGGTAACCCTGATCGAAACAGCCTGATTTGCATCCGACAGCCTCAGCATCCCGCCCTGCACCGGGTTGGGAGCCACGTTGGGCAAACCGGCGGAAGGCTCCACCAACCCCTGTCCCGAGGGCATCTCCACGGCCACCGTGTCGCTGTTGAGCGAAGAACCATCGGCATAGTTGGCCGTGACAAAGTAGCTGTACCAGCCCCGTTCCACCTGGGTGTCGAACCATTGGGTGGTGTTGCTGTCAACCGTTGCCATGGGGAGGTATTGCAGCGGCAGGCTTTGTTGCCAGCGGTTGATGTTGTAAGTTGAAGGAGAACTTCTGACAGTAATTTCCTTGCCTGAAGGGGTGATGTAATTAACTTCCATAAGTCTCTCGGCCGAGTGTGTTAAGAACCGACAGGCATTCAAGCTATCGCGGTGGCAAACTATAGTATTTTCTCCAGTATTAGGATTCAAATTTGTGAGATCAATTCCGAGCTCGGGGAAAACAAAATCCTTTTGTATGACAGTTAGCGGTTCAATAAATACACCCAGACTATCAACGCCAGTTATATCAATAAGATTTAAGGGAATATTTCGTTCCCAGTCCTCAACAACCGTTGTCAAGAAAGGCCCCAGTTTTGCGATCATCACCCCACGGGGAATATCAACTACCCAAACATTGTATTTCGACCTTCCATAGTACACTCCTGTAGCAGAGTTATGAAAAAAACTCAGACTGTTAATCTTTGCATAAGGGAGACCAGTCAGGTTTACCATTATGCCCACACCATATTCTGGATACTGAAAAAAGCAACCAAGAGAATTTACCATTGAAGCGTAATACAATGCAGTTTCATTATCAAATTTAGTATTATTGGCAATAATTTGAGGTTCCCCCCATTCCAGTTTAACTTCGCGATTTGTTGTATCAGTAAGGGCAGTTGCTTGAAAAATTGTATCAGTCTCTGGTAAATATATATTTATGTTATCGAACCGCCATATGCCAGTAGTAGTATCACTATCGCGAACCGTGGCAAATTTCAAACGGAACCGGTTTTTTTGACCTTTCGTCAGGTTAAAATGGATGTGACGGCGGCCTATCGAACTGTCAGAGACAAAATCAAATACCTTCTCCCACTGATAACCTTTTTTAATATATAATTTGAATTGAGGACATTGACCCTGTTCCGGATTAATCAATTCAAAGTCGAAATCGAGTAAGAGCACTCCTTTTGTTGCAGTTCGGGCATCAATCAAAGGGGTTTCGAAATAAACAGTATCATTTAAACTACCAGAACCGTTAAACCCTATTTCAGCTACATAGCCTTGGTTAGCAGTGTTGACCAACTCGCAGAAGCCATTGTTCGCGGAGTGAACAGTCCACCCGTTGGTTTCAAAACTGCCCGATTCCCAGGTTTCGGAGAAAGGGATGGGGGTTTGGGCAAATAATCGATGAGATGTTAGTGTGCAACAAACTAAGAGCAAAAGCAGTTTGATAGAAACCGAATTAAAACGACTCATATTCATATGTCTTGAATTTTTTAACAGGCAAATATACAAAATTTTGTTAGTTTCAACTTTCTTTTTAACTTCGCCCCAACATTTTTTTTAAAAACCCAATCATGAAATGCATTAATTCAATCGTAAAGATTACAGTTTTTTTATTGCTTATTCTTTCAGCAATGATTTTACCCAAAAACAGTTCTTCCCAACAAGCTACCACCCTAAGAATCGTTAAATGGAATGGGACTGTGGCATCATCTACTAATTCTATGCTATTTGAAACAGCGATTCCAGCAATGAATCCCAGCAATGCACGGCTTGGTTTCCCCTATTATACTGGCTTTGAGCCTAATTCGTTATTGGATCTTAGAGCAACATCCAATACTCCGCTTGCCTTTTCTGCCACATCAAGAACAATAAATGGCAAAACAACAAGTGTTGAATTAGTTAATGATTTAGTCCCCATGAATGTTACCGGGAGTGATTCGTTGCTATTTAAATTCACACCTGCATCAAACAAAAACGTAGTTTTCGACAACTCAGGTCTTTTCAGTAGTTTTCGTTTTTACGCGACCACTCAGATTGAGAATCCCGCCAAGGGTGGGCAGTTTATTACCACTAAGCTCCCTGTGGCTGAAATTGGTCATAATGGTGTTTTTAAGTCTAAAGGAGTAGCTTGTCTATCCTTAAGTGCTGGCGTGATAGAAACAGAGAGTTTAATAGTTCCTACTGGTGCAGGCAACGGGTATTTAATGGTTTCCAATGCTAGTGGGAAGGCTTCATGGGAAAATCCTCTGACGTTGTTTCCATCTGCTAATCTTTGGCATCAAAATGATAATAATTATATATATACTTCAGCCCCTGGTGTGGTTATCGGAAACCATCCTGTAGTTGAAAAGTTTCAAGTTGGGTCACTTTTAACCTTTCACGATGGTGCAAACCGGAAAGCTATCAGTTATAATTACAACCCTTCAACGGGCAATCCAATAGTTGCTGGGGCTTCTTCGTCTATGGAGTTTCAGACCACTGGAGATATTCTCTTCAAGCATTCCTCCAACGGTTCGAGTTTCCAGGAAGGCTTGTACCTGCTGAACAACGGCACAGTGGGCATCAAAACTCGACAAACAGGTTCATACACCTTGGCAGTCAATGGAGTAATTGGATGTAAAGAGCTTAACGTAGAGATCACCTCCTGGCCCGATTATGTGTTCTCTCCCCATTATGACCTGTTATCCCTGTCGGAAGTTGAGAGATTTGTGGCAACAAACGGGCATTTACCTGGAGTTCCATCAGCCAGGGAAGTAGAAAGCGATGGGGTAGGCATTGGAGAAATGCAGGCCACACTGCTCAAAAAGGTAGAGGAACTGACACTATATTTAATGACACAGCAGAGAACCATAGAAAGCCAGCAAAGCATTCTTGATGAACAGCAGAAGACAATCGATAAGTTATTGAAACTTGTTGATATGCAATAGCTTAAAAATGGTATGATTTTGCCACCCACAAGTATCAACCTTTGATTTTTTCCAATTATGAAAAAGGCAATTTATATCCTATGTATATGGTTTGGTGCATTTTCGGGCATCGCACAGCAAGTTAATGTAGCCCCGTCATTTATACTTAATCAACTTGTTTCTGAGAATGTTGAGTATAAAGCAAGAGATTTTGTTCGATTTGAAAATGGATTTCGCTATTGTGCATCGAATGGCAATTCTTTAAGGGCACATATTGATCCTAATTTGCTTTTCCCTCCAACTACAGGAACCACAGGAGGGCCTGAACTCAATGATAAAGGCATTGTGCATTTGTTTGAAGGTAACTTTGGTGTTGCCCCCTCGGGTGCGGCAACTTATTCGGTTCCTTTAGATTTGCCTCAAGGTATTAATGGTTGCCAGCCAACACTTAGTTTAAATTATAATAGCACTGGTTCATTGGGAATTATGGGTGAAGGGTGGTCCATAGGTGGTATTTCTTGCATAGAAATAGTTCCAAGTACATATTCCTATGACGGTTATGTGCAAGCGGTGCAGCTCAACCAAGGCGATCCGCTGGTATTAGATGGTAAATTGTTAAAATGGGTGGATGAGGCTTCAGGTAAACTTAAGTTTGAGGATGATAATCAGACAATGGTTGTGGCTATTAACCCAAATAATTTGTCATTAGGCTTTACGGTATTTCACCCTGATGGTACTAAAATATTGTATGGACAGAATGAAAACTCCAGATACTACCTGCAATCCAATTCCTCACCAATAGCCTGGTACATTCAAAAAGTGGAGAATATAGATGGGAATAGTTATACCTATTCATATAGCAACGATATGATTGATGGTGGATTTTATCCTATCGACATTCAATACACCTCCAATTTAAGTCAAAACATATCAGCTACTTTCAAAGTTGAATTTCATTATACCTATTGGTATAACCCACCAAAGAAATATTTCCGGTACATATCCAATGTGTCAAATTATAGCCGCATAACAAAGCTTTTGGATAGCATTTCCATTTCAAATGTTCAGTGCAATTCGCTATTGGAAGGTTACAAGTTGTATTATACCTGCTCGCAGGTAGAGTTCGTTAACCATCCACAACTCTCCTTGATTTATAGAAGAGGCCCAAATGGATTACAAACCAATCCAATCAAATTCAGATATAACGAATACGAAACCTCTGACAAGCTATATAAGTGTTCTCAGGATTTGAGCAATAAGAATGGAGTTGTTGTTGATCCGATTAATATTGATAATAATGGACACACTGATTTAGCTATTAAATATGTGAGAGGCGCCGGGGGGAGTGGATATGAAAAAGCACTACAAATATATAGAAATACTACCACCGTTAATTCGGAAAATGGGAGTTTGAATACTGGTTTTATGTTGCTTTCAACAATCGATTTGACTTATACTGTTGCTCAGCTTAACCATTGCGTGTCTGGTGATTTCAATGGCGATAATATAACAGAATTTCTGCAAATATATAAGTTTAACAGTCAGAATACCGGAGGCTTTATTGGTCACCTAAATTCTTTAAATCAATACGTAGAAGGAGAGAATTGTTTTCCTGCCTATTTTCCGGCTATTAACGACCCTTTTGAGGTAATTTGTGCTGATTTCTCTGGGGATGGAGCGCTGGATTTAGCCTTTTTTATCAATGAGAACCAGAATGGAATGAAAGTTCAATTCCTGTTGCAGGATCCGGCTACTTCTACTTTCTCTACAATCGTCTCAATCAATAATTTAAATTTGGGTCATCTGGATGCAAGTAATTCGTCTAATCGGATACTCGTGGGTGATTATTATGGGGATGGTAAGGCATCTGTTTTGTATTGCCCGGGTGATCCAGGTATTCCTTCAGCAGAATACAGTTACTTAATTAAACTGAATAACGCCAATGATATGATTTTACTTGACAGGTTTGAATCGATTTCCGACGATGATCTATACGAGAATTTGCTTTCAGGCGATTTTAACGGGGATAGCAAGACTGATATAGTTCGTTTATTCAAAAGTGGGACAACTTGTCAGCTTGATTTTTTATTAAGCAATGGTACTGGAGCTTTCATTGAAAATGGCCCTTATAATTTGCCTGGAGCAGGTAGCAACTGGACCAACTTTGGAATAAGTACCGCCGACTTTAATGAGGATGGTTGCACTGATTTGTCCCTGGTTTATAAGTCGGATGAATTAATAATCATGCCTTACAACGCGTATTATAAGTATTATAGGAGGGATGTTTTTTTAAACCTTACGGGAATGAATACTCTGCGTTACAAGGTAGTTGATTTTATTCAGCACATTGATACTTGTGATTACAACTATGCCTTTTCTAAGCCATCGAGTTGTTTTGGAAACTTTACAGGTTTAAACAATCACACCATGTTTACCGTTACAGGCAATCATTTAAACGATCCAGGACAGGAGTTTGTAATTACTGATTACACAAAGAATACTGCCAACAGAGGATTAACCACTATTGTTAATAGTTTTGGTGACTCTATACAGCTTACCTATAAACCATTTACTTTCGATAACCTTCCTCCTGTAGCTTATAGTTCTGATACTTTTCCTCTGCGCCCTGATTTTTCTGCCAGAAATGTTGTTTCGAAGATTAGAAGAAATTACGGAGGCAACCAATTTGATAGTAAAGTTCTGTATGAAACCGGATGGGTACATTCTTTAGGGAAAGGATTCTTAGGGTTTAATACGGTCTCTATTCAGAATTTGGCTGAAGGCACAGCAGTTACTGATTATAATACTGTTGTAAGGCCTTTTTATTCTGCTGTTAACTCAAAAACAGTTCATTCAATAAAAGTGAATGGAAATTATACCAACTCGACAATTAAAGAAAGACGGTATGACTTTACTCAGACAGGCACAGGAAAGGCATGGCGGTACAGGTCAGATTTGACCCAGTTAATTGAAAAGAATTTCACTGAAACGGGCTATCTGTTCAATACAAAGAGGATTGCCTATGAAGAATTCGATTCATACGGATTTGCCCACAAAGTAATTTCTTCTTACTCAATTGACCAAACCACCTTCAGCCATTTCGAACAACATGCCATTGGGTACCATCATATACTCAATAATGACGTAATGATACTAGGACTCCAAGATTATGACTCTGTAAAACACATACTTACAGGCACTAGTGATGTGAAGCGGGTAACTAATTTCCAATATTATCCAAATTCTGCAAAAGTACAAGCAATTACTCTAAATGCGGGGACTCTGTTTCAATCGGTCGTTAGTTATACTTATGATGCATTTGGTAATATAAAATCTTCGGTTAAAGCTTGCAGTGGCTTTCCCAGTCGAACCGATAGCACAATCTACAGTAATGACGGTCGCTTTTTAGTTCGAACACGGAATGCCTTGAATCACCAAACTTCCTATCTGTACGACGTAGTTACGGGAAATCTTACATCAACTATTGATGCTAATGGGTTGAAAACCTGTTTTTTCTACGATCCGTTTAGGGTGTTAGAGAAAACTACCTTCCCTGATGGACGTAATTCTGTGTTTGTTACACGATGGGTTGACGAATCAATTAGAGAAGCTCCTTCAGATGCTCTGTACTATTCTTGGGAAAAAACATCCGGTGGACCCCTAAAAAAGGTTTTCTATAACAAAAGAAAACAAGCTTTGAGAGAATGTTCAGTAGGAGCCAATTCTAAAGTAATCTGTAAAGACTTTGAGTATTCCTATTCTGCCCCCACAGCAGGATTGCTTCTAAGGGAATCGAATCCGTACTTTGCTGATAACGGAAATGGATGGCCTATTGAAAATTCGATTGAATTGTATTGGACAAACTATACTTATAACAGCAAGCGCGAGGCTTCAAAAATTATCCAACCCAATGGAGCAACAATGGAAACAACCTCTTACCAGCGAATTTATACTACACAAGATTATAATGGGACTATTTCCAGAAAAGAGTTCGATGAGGCTGGTTGGCTAATAAAGGTAACCGATAACAATACAGAAGAGGTAGCCTATAGTTACACCGCTGACGGTAAGCCGGAGAGAATCGTTTTGAACAGCAATCAAACAGACGCTATTCGTTATAGTTACAATGAATTAGGAAAAGTTGATACCCTTCAGGATCCACACATTGGAACAAAAACTTTTCTTTACAGCCCATTTGGTGAGATGACCAGAGTAACCAACTCCAGAAATCAAAACACGAATACCAGTTACGACAAACTTGGCAGACCAACTGTTTCTTCTTCCCCTGAGGGCGTAGCAAGATGGTATTACGATAATCCACAAAATGGAATTGGATTGTTGGATTATTCTCAGTTTTTTCCAACTGGCGGAGAGTATGGTTTTCTTTTAAAGAAAAACAGATACGATTCTCAGTGCAGGCTGGTAAGAAGTACCCAGGGAATGGACAACGATACTCTTTCATTCACTTATTCGTATGGCCTCTTTGGAAGGCTGACGAAAACTACTTATCCTTCCGGTTTTACAGTTTTGAATCACTACGACGTCAATGGGTTTACATCGAAAATATCCAATATTTGCTATGGTACTATCTGGGAGTTGCAATCGCAAAATTCATTTGGGAGCGTTTGTGGAGCAGCATTAGGTTCGTTATTCAATTATGCCAGAGAATATAACCCATTAACAAACAGACTGATTAAAAATAGTGTGATCAGGCGATTGAATTCTTCAAAAATCTATGAGGGGGGGTATTCCTGGAATATGGTTGGAAATATGGTGCGCAGAACAGATAGTTTGCGTGGTCTTGAAGAAACCTTTCATTACACACAGCTCAACCAATTGGATGATACCTACTTAAATGGTACAAATACTGCCCATGTGACTTATGGAGGTTTGGGAACCTTTATAAGCCGCAGCGATGTAGGTTCCTATACCTACGGCGAAGGCAATGCCGGCCCGCAGGCAGTAACCAGGATTCAGGCCGCCCCTGGTGTCTTTCCAGCAGTTGATCAGGTTGTTCAAACCTACACCTCGTTCGACAAAATCCAGGAGTTGACCGAAGGCTCCCTTTCGCTGAAAGTATTGTACGACGATGCAGGGCAAAAACTGCTACAGGCCATAACCAACAACCAGACCCAGGAAACCACCACCACGCTTTACCAGGGTTTTTCAGAGAAGGTCACTACCGGCAGCATGGTGAAGACTATGGATTACATTGCCTCGCCCGAGGGGGTAGTGGCCATCTTCACCAGGAACGGTAATACTGACAGTACATTGCACTTTCTGGTGAAAGACTATGCCGGAAGCATAATAGGTATCCTGAACCCTGATGGTACCTATGCTCAGGAACTGAGCTATGATGCCTGGGGCCGCCGCCGCAATCCCACCACCTGGCAGCCTTACATCGGCACCATGCCACAAGCTCTTTATACCCGCGGCTACACCATGCACGAGCACTTAGCCAACTTCGGGCTTATTGATATGAAAGGCCGCGTGTACGACCCGCTGGTAGGCCACTTCCTTTCCGCCGACCCGTTTATACAGGCTCCGGAGTTCAGCCTCAGCTTCAACCGCTACAGCTATTGCCTCAACAACCCCCTGCTCTATACCGATCCCACAGGTTTCTTTGCCGAGGGACCCGATGTTGATGCTTCTGGCCTCAGCAACAATTTTGATGGAAGCAACGATTTGGGAAGTGCGAATTCTGGGGCGGAAACAAGGTGTAATACCGATAGACAGACCGACCCTAATTGGAATGACGATGGATATATTGCAACATGGGACGGGACTAAATATGTTTATGAGTATTTAAATGACGTGGGAAATCTTGTTGGAAAGGATTTGTATAGATACCAAGGCGGTTTGCTTGATGGATCGACTGCTGTGTATGACCAGAAAACAGGAGAATGTGTTGATGTACTGCCTCCTAGCCAAACCTCTGAGATTGACCCATTGACCGGGCGGGAAAACCTTATGCCTTTGGTAGATGCAAACTGGATTATTGATTTAGCGACAGGCCTGGCAGGGGGAATAAGAGCAGCAACATCTAGGACGATTGCTCGTGAATCGGTAACTGTTGTTGATGATGTTGCCGCTAAGTCAGTAACTACAGCTGATGGCTTCTTGTTTAAAGGCTTTACAGTTAAAGCACCTTTCAATATTCCAGTGCAAAGATTTGGCAATATGAGTTTAACGAGACCCGATTTTTGGGGAGCAAGAATTGGTACGAGTAAATTTGCAAATAGAACTTTTGCTGCTATAAAACCATCATGGAATCCATTAACACAATACACGAAAGGGGTTATACCTAAAGGAACTCCAATGAAATTTGGAATAGTTGGTCCACAAGGATGGAGGTATCCTGGTGGCTCATTCCAGTTTATAATTGATTCGAAAAGCGTTATTAATCAAAGTTCAAAACTAATTCATTAATGATAAACTTTAATACTCCTATAGATTTTTCTGAAAGACAAGAAATTGGTGATTTTTTAATTGAATATTCCAATTTGATTGAAATATGTCAGGGTGGCCCTGTTATAGGGAATATAAAAATTAATAAGAAAACAATTGCTTCTGAGTATAAGTTTGGAAGCCCTTTAATTGTTTTTGAAAATATGTTGTTTATCCCTATTTACATTAAGAAATTTTTTAAATCAGGATTTAAGCTCTGTAAAATAAATCTAACAACTTTAAATATTACTGAAATAGGTACATTAAAAGACCTAATATATCTTGATAAAATAGAGGAAGGAAAGTTATATTATTTTGAAGATGTAACTAAATCAAGAAGCAACTATTTTGAAATGACAGATTTAATGTAGAAATAGGCTTATGATTAACTGGCAAAACATAAAACATTACATCGTAGGTATATTTGCAATACTGTTTTTTCTATTTGCAAATCAAACAATTTTTGCAAATGAATACGGTCAAGTACTACGTAATGATATTGCAAAAACGGGTAGTTCTGTTGAAAATGTAATTTTGATAGGGGTCGAAATTGGGCAGAATGAAATTGAAAACTGGGCAGGTTTAAAAATAGAATTTAGGCAGGAGTGTGAAAATGTTGGAAAGGTTTTTAGTATTGCCGCTAAGACGGGTACGAAGGTTTTATCTCAATTTGCGGAATCAAGCTTGGAAGATGCTGTTTCTTTTACAATGAAACAGAAAGGAACACACATTTTCGCAAACAATCTTCAACCAAAACCTTGGCTAAATCAACTATCTACTCAAATGGGTTGGAATGAAAATTTAATCAGGGCAACTTTACAAAATGCCAATGGTAGAATTGTTCCAACTGCACAAGGAATATTTAACACACCTGTAAATGTAGGCGGTTTAAATTTCACTATTCGTGGATATTTTAATCAAGGTTCCCCAATTATGAATTCAATATTCATCCCTTAAATCTTAAGCTTATGGTATGGGATAAAGTGATAACGGAATTTGAGCAAAAGAATGATTGGAAAGGTGCTATTCAATTCCTTGAGAAAGAAG
Organism: Bacteroidales bacterium; assembly: GCA_028689615.1. Classification (GTDB taxonomy): domain Bacteria; phylum Bacteroidota; class Bacteroidia; order Bacteroidales; family TTA-H9; genus GWE2-42-24. The sequence continues at coordinate 65,490 of JAQVCV010000016.1, forward strand.
ATAAAAAAGAGCTTGATGTTTATTCAAGAATAATTTTTATTCTTCTTGATTTTTTAGTTGATGGACAATATACTCAAGAAGAACATGATTTTATTGCTCAAAAGATTAAGCAAATATTTAGTGATGCGAGTTTGAAATTTTTAAATAATACAGAGTTCTTATTTTTTTCGGGAATAATGATATATATAGCTGAATGGTACTTTGGGATGAATAGTTTAAAGGAAGCTACTACGATGTTGGAGAAAGCAGCACAAAGAGAACCAGAAAACATTCTTTACAAATGGGGGTATTATTCAAGAATAGACCAACGTACAGAAGTAAATACTGAAATGAAACGGCAATTGTCTGAACAACTTTTAAAAGACAGTTCAACAATTGATTGGCTCAAAAGTAAAGGATTGTTAGGTGAATATGTGTTAGGTACTTTAAAAGGAACCTACGAAGCATTTAAAGCATTATAAAAGCAACAAAGCCTCGGGAAACCGGGGCTCTACAAGAAAATATATTCAATAATATCTATAGATTTCACAGTTTTACAATCAAAAGAATGAATTTGTTTTAAATCGAATATGGAAAGGACAATCCTATGACAAAATTTTTAGCATTAATTGTAACCCTTGCAATCGCCTCGACCGGTTATTCTCAAACCGTTGGCTTCACCTACGACGCCTCGGGCAACCGCATCGCCCGTTTTCAGGTGAAAGAGGTTAAACAATCGGTGGCTGACACTACCCTCCTGCCGGAGTTCAAACCCACCAATGAGGTTGAACTGCTGAGCGAGGTAACGGTATATCCCAACCCCGTGAAGCAAAACCTCCACCTCGACATCACCCGCCTAGGCGATGCCACCGCCACCGCCCACCTGTGCGACATCAGCGGCCGGCCGGTGCTTAGCTTCGCGAATCTCACAGCCGCTAACATCCTCGGGGTGGAATCCCTGGCCCCCGGAACTTACATACTCAGGGTGGAATGCAAGGGCGAGCGAAGGGTGTGGAAGATAGTGATTAGTGAGTAGTGAGCAGTGAGTAGTGGGTAGTGAGTAGTGGCTGACGCGAGCTACTGTCCACTTCCCTCCCCACGAGCCACTTCCCCCGATAGCGATCGGGGCTTTCGGAACTAACCCCTGACCATTGTCCACTCCCCACTGTCCACTATCCACTATCCACTATCCACTATCCACTCCCCATTTCCCCCTCCCAGCTCATGCGCTACCTCTTGTTGTTACTTCTTCTTATCCCGGGCTTGATACGTGCAGAAGGCACCCGTGAAACCTGCCCCGTTGCAGCCGATACCCTGTATCTTACCTTTCTTTACCCAATCTATTATCACATGAATTACCCGCCTTTTGCTACTGCCGCATCAGGCGACGAGGGACGACTCTGTATTCATATTGAATCGCCAGGTGAAGTAATTTGGTATGGCTTTGCTGTTTATTCGGGGTCGAAGGCTTCATCGTACACCTATACACTCTATGACCCCACAGGGGCAGCGGTAGTCGGCGGAACAGTATTGCCCAACCAACAGGGCTACATCCGCAATTACTTAGAAGCGTATGCCGGCCCTGCAACACTGGCAGCAGGAGGATACAATTCTCTGTCGCACACGGCAGCCATGAGCGGTGATTATTATATCGAGTTTAGCCCACCCGGCAACAATACAATGCGATTGCAATACTACGACATCACAGTTTCCAGTGCTGGGCACACGGCCATCCCCGGTCGTGTATGGTCGAAAAGATGGATGTTTAATGTGCAGGCACAATTCAATATTTTTAAAGGGGCTTTGTATGCCTATTCCGACGATCAACTGGTAACCTGCATGCGGTTCGATTCGCTTCAGCCCTTGGTGTTTGCCGTGTGTTGTAATGCAACTGGTTGCACCAACACGGGCGATCTGGCTCTCGATCGCTGCTCGCGTCCCCATTATTCCATTTACGGTCAGTATAAGATTTTTCTCAACGAGCCCGATCCTGTGTCGTATCCAACGGGGTGGGTTGCCGGGGTGAGCTCCTTCACTGCTACCCCTGGTTGCAGCGGAACAGTAACCCTACAGGCCGTAGCCGGTTCGCCCTGTGTTGCTGACTTGCTTATCAACATCAATTCGCCACCGGGTTTTCAATCAGGCGATGTCACGCTTGTCAAGCCACTCAGCACCGGCACCAACTTATTTTATTGGGATGGTATTGATGGCAACGGGCTGACAGTCCCCAACGGAACACCCATAACCATTACGGGAACCGCATCAAATGGATTGACTAACTTCCCAATGTATGACGTGGAGAACCTTGGAGGTTTGGATGTTGAACTGGTGAGGCCTGTCGGAAACAAACTGCCGCTCTATTGGGTTGATACCCTCCTTTATGAGGCGCAGGGAAATCAGAATTTCGATGGTTGCATCTCGGTCGATACCAGTTGCCACCGGTTCGACTATGGCGATGGATATACAGTTAATACCTGGTGGTATGCATTAAGCCAGGAAATTGTACCGGTGAGTTTTTTGATGTATCGAACCTGGGCTGAGCAATACACCCATACGCTGTGCCAGGGCGACAGCCTGTGGCTTGCCGGGGCTTGGCGCAAAACCAGCGGCACCTTTGTGAGCGGCGGCTTCAGTCTGCTAACAGGCTGCGACAGCACCCGCACCGATGTGCTTACCGTCAATCCACGCCCACAGGTTGATCTGGGACCCGATTTGATACGATGCGCAGGCGAATCGGAGTTGCTCGATGCCGGAAGCGGCGCAGGCTACACCTACCAGTGGAACACCGGGGCCACCAGTTCTACTCTGGTAGTGATGTCAACCGGAACCTATTCCGTAACCGTTACCACAGCCCAGGGTTGCTCCGCTGCTGACGCCATGCACTTCACCAGCCACCCGGCTCCACCCCCGGGAAGCCTGCTGATTAAGCATGATTAGAGGCGAGGGGCGAGGGGTGAGGGGGCGACGGGCGAGAGGGGGAGCTGGGGTTCCGATAGCTATCGGAAGGGAGAAGGGGAGAGGGGG
>JAQVCV010000123.1 GCA_028689615.1 Bacteroidales bacterium
GCACGACGAATTGAAACAGCGGCACCACCACCGGCAGCAAGCTTCATTTTGAGGGTTGTGCGGCTGTCAACCAGCACCTTGCTTATGGTGTAGGCCTCCGGATTGGCTTTCCAGTCGGCACCGGGGGCATCGGTATAGAGGGTGGCCACATACTTGCCTTCGGGCAGAAAGTTTAACGAAGCGTTGGCAATTCGACTGTTTTCGTCGGTGATGGCTCCCACAAACCATTCTTCTTTCCCTTTTGCTTTCCTGGCAACTGTGATGAAATCGCCGGGTTCGGCTTCCAAATACCAACTGTTGTCCCAATCAACTGCCACATCGCGGATGAATTGGAAGGCGTCGGGGCGGGCCTCATAATTTTCTATTAAATCGGCAGCCATCTGGAGCGGACTGTACATGGTAAGATAAAGAGCCAGTTGTTTGCATAAAGTTGTGTGCACCATGTAGTTGGTACGCTCAGGCATGTAGCGTTCCATCTTCATGCTGAAAATTCCGGGGGTGTAGTCCATAGGGCCACCCATCAGGCGTGTGAAGGGGAGAATTGTTTCGTGTTCGGGCGGATTACCAGGGCTCCAGGCATTGAACTCGTTGCCACGGGCAGCTTCGCAGGCCAGCAGGTTTGGCCAGGTGCGGTGCAGTCCGGTGGGGCGAACCGGTTCGTGGGCATCAACCATGATTTTGTAGCCTGCCGCCTTGGTTACGGCCCGCAGGTAGTGGTTCACCATCCATTGTCCGTCGTGAAATTCCCCGCGAGGGATGATGCGGCCCACATAGCCCGATTTCACAGCATCGTAGCCAAAGTGTTTCATGAAACGGTAGGCACTGTCCATACGTCGCTCGTAGTTGGTAACCGAAGAGGAGGTTTCGTGGTGCATGATGATTTTCACCCCCTTCGCGGCGGCGTAGCGTTGCAATTCGGCTACATCGTAATCGGGATAAGGGGTCACGAAGTCGAAAACCTCTTCTTTGTGAAACCCTGCCCAGTCTTCCCAACCCACGTTCCATCCTTCTACAAGCACGCCATCGAGGCCGTTGGCAGCGGCAAAGTCGATGTAACGTTTGGTGTAGGCAGTGGTGGCGCCGTGGCGGCCGTTGGGTGTGAGTTCGTTCCAGTTGGTCAGGCCCAGCTTCACGTTGTTCACGTCGGCGTAGTTCCACGAGCGGGTTCCCACGTGCATATCCCACCAGATTCCCACGAATTTCATGGGTTTGATCCACGATGGATCGTCTATTTTCGAGGGTTCGTTGAGGTTGAGGATGGTTTTGGAGGCAAGAATGTCGGTGGCTTTATCGCTCACAAGCACCGTGCGCCAGGGCGTTGAGAAGGTGGCCTGAAGGTAGGCTTTGTTGCCTATGGGATCAGGAACCAGTTGCGACGTGAGGCAGAACGTTTGCTTGTTGATGTGGAGGTGCATGGCGGGGTAGTTCACCAACGCGGCTTCAAAAATGTTGATGTAGAGCCCGTCGTCGGTTTTGAGCATCAACGGGCTTTGCACGTAATCTTTCCCGATGACGGTGCGGGTTCCAATCTCGGTCACGTTTTTCCCGATCTCGGCATCCACGTCGCTTAGCCGCGTATGGTTGTAGGCATACTCGTTGGTTTCGTAATCGCCGGGAATCCAAAAAGCCATGTGGTTGCCGGTAAGTTGAAACCGGGTGTACTCGTCGCTAAGGGTTACGTATTGAATGGCAGGTTGCTCGGGAAACTCGTAGCGAAACCCTACGCCGTCGTCGAACAAACGGAATACCAGCTTGTACCAGCGGTTGGCAACAGCGGGCTGTTGCAGGGTGACCGCGAGCTGGCGGTAGTGGTTGCGAATTTGGTTCACCTCGCCCCACACAGGTTTCCAGGTTTCGTCAACCAGCGTGGTGTCGATGGCTTTGATAGCGCAACCCTTGCCAAATGGGGGTTTGTCTTTTGCCTTGATGTCGAGGGTCGATGGCAGAATCACCGGCTTGTGGCCAATAGAGAGTGCCCACGTGGGCTCGCCAGCAGCCGTGAGGCTGAAAGTAAGGCTGAGCCGCCCATTGGGTGAATGAATGGTCTGTGCGGTGGCGCCCAGTACCAAAAGAACGAAAGCAACAAGTATTGAAGTTTTTCTATACATAGCTTAAAAAATTTTATCGTGCGAAGATAGATATTTTTAGGAGTGTAAGGCAAACACTAAGAAGAAAGTTTTTTGCTGTATCCTGTTTTTCACCGCAGATGCAGCAGAAGCAGAGTCCAATTCCTCCCCTCCTGACGGCTTGTGGTTGCTTGCTTCAAGCATCGCTACCGTGCCAGGGTGGTTGTGGCAGCTACAGCACAGGTTGGTGCAACGGCAACTGGCGAAGGCTCCTGTGCAACCCAAAACGAGTACACTTACTGCAAATCACAGCTTTCAGAATTGTCAAGGAATCGGTATTGCATCCATCTGCCGGTCAGCCCCGTTCCAACCGCCATCTCCAAAAATTTTTGTTTCTTTGCATCAGAAATACCTCAATCTATGCTTCTCAAGTTGTTTTCAAATAGCAGCCTTCTTGTTCTGAGACGCCCCTGCGGGCTCTCTCAAAAAGAATGTATAGGCACTTGCAGATACATGGATGTTCCCCCTCCCAAAACCCTCTAAACCCCAATTTAACACCCCACCTCCATCCTTCCCCCCTGAAAAAAACTAATGCAAATCGAAATAACTCTGGTTAACTTCCGTTAACCTAACATTCTCAAACTCTAAATTTTAAACTTTATGTCAACCATCAATGAAACCGGCCATGCCAAGAATGTGGCCAACTTCGAGAAACTCGTTACCAACATCTCCGGCCTGGGCGAAGCCTACAATCCCTCCAACGAGAGCCTTAAGCTACCGGCTCTCAACACCTTGCTGGGCAATGCCAAATCGGCTATCGTGGCCTGCAACACGGCCGAAGCTGCCGCCAAAAACGCTGTGAAGAGCCGCGAGCTGGTGTTCGAGCCCCTGAGCAAGCTTACCACCAGGGTACACAACGCCCTTAAAGTCTCCGGCGCCCCTAAGGCTCTCGTCGAATCGGCCCTCTCGATCATCCGCAAACTCCAGGGCCGCAGGGCAACTCCTAAAATGACCGATGAGCAAAAAGAGGCCGCCGCAGCCGAAGGGAAACCGGCCAAAGAGATCTCATCGTCTCACATGAGCTTCGACAGCCGTCTCGACAACTTCGACAAGCTCATCAAGCTCCTCGCCACCATCGCTGAGTATGCCCCCAACGAACCCGAGTTAACCGTGGCGGGTCTTACCCAACTCTACAACCAGCTCAATGCCAAAAACCTTGAAGCCATTGCCGCCGAGGTGCCCCTCACCAACGCCCGCACCACGCGCAACAACGTGCTCTACACCCCCCAAAGCGGCCTGAC
>JAQVCV010000124.1 GCA_028689615.1 Bacteroidales bacterium
GGTTGCTATTCCAAAATACGGAAATAAATTCAAAGCGACCATAAATGCATGGATAAATGTATGGGGAATCAGCGATTTACCTGTGTTGTTTGTAGAACTTGCCAATTTTCAATACAGTAAAAACTATTCAAATCTGGGTGGTTCACGTGAAGCATTGCCTCAGTTTATAGCACAACAGCAAAAGGCAGCAGAATTGCCCGGAGTACACGGAGTTACTATCACCGATATTAGTAATTATACCGACATTCATCCTAATGAAAAAGCAAGTGTTGGTATTCGATTGGGAAATGCTGCGCTTGGTTATGTGTATGCTAAAAATATTGTTCCCAAAGCGGCTACATTCAAAGAAATGAGAAGTGAAGGCAATGCATTGCGCGTGTCATTTCATAACAACTCCGGTTTCAATATAAAATCGGGCACTGTACTCAACGAGTTTAAAATTGCCGGTTCCGATAATATCTATAAAAATGCAACTGCAATAATCAGTGAAAATGATATTCTTGTAAGTGAGGTTACCATTACTGAACCTCTGTCGGTGAAATTTGCATGGGACGAAGATGCCAAGCCAAATCTTTTCAATGGTTCGCAAAGTCCTGCTTCCCGCTTCTTTAAAAGTCTGAAAGCAAACAGAATTACTTTTAATTCTCTTCCCGGGGAACTTAACGTCGATCAGACTGAGATACAACTGCAGGCAACCGCACTTTCGGGTCTCCCGGTGACTTTTGCGAGTTCGAATCCAGAAGTTGCTTCTGTTGAAGGTAATGTTTTGAAAATTAAAGCTGTGGGTTCAGTTGTGATTACAGCATCCGAAAAAGGAAATACTGAATATGCTGCTGCTCCTGATGTGCAGCAAAACATTCAGGTAGTGTCACAAACGGGCATTGAAACTAATAATATAAACTCAGTAAAAGTTACTTTGCTGAACAACAATATGCTACGTATTGAAGGGCTCGAAGGAAAAACAAATATTACATTGCTGAACCAGAAAGGTCAGATTGTAATTACATCTTATTCAAACGAAAATGTTTGCAATTTAAAAGTTGACAAAATTCCTGTAGGAACTTATATCGTTTCAGTGACCGGTTCGACAGGCCGTACAACTCAAAAACTGAATTTATATTGAGTTATAAAGTGAATAACAAATCAACAATTAAAACAAAATAATTTGTTTTAATCAGTTGATTATCTGTAAATAAAAAATAATTATAGTTTCCATGAAAAAATCAATTTTCTTTGTTGTGCTGATGGTTTTAATGCAACCATTAAATTTGTCAGCTCAGAAAACAGCGAAAGATCAAAAGCAACGAGAAAAGGCAAACCGCTTACGGAGCTCTGTGTCCGACTCTGCTTTTACAAAAGTATATCCCGGTAATCTTATTGAGGATGGCACATATCTGAAACTGGCCAGAGAAGGCTGGACTACTAAACAAATTTTTGCAATTACCGACGACTATGTAGCTAAAAACAGGGCTAAAGTTCGTGGAACTGCTTCCTACGGTGCTTATACCAAAGAATGGAGACCTTATTGGTATATGCTGGCTCCAAACGATACTATCAAACGTTTAAGTGAGCCTGAGTTTAACGCTTCGCTCAACAAAAAAATCAATAAAGCATTTCGTGCCGAAGCAGAGGATTATCAGCCGCGCCTTTTTTACACACCCAACGATAGGATGAAGGGAGTGCGTAACAAGGGTTATTTCCGTCACAATCCTGTGCTACCTTCCGGAGGTCGTATTCACTGGATAGTGACACATCCCACCGATTCAAATAAACTGATGGCCATTCCCGATGGCGATGGTATCTGGCGTACTGCCGATGGCGGACGAACCTGGGATCCGGTGACCGATCGCATACCCGATCGTTTTCACCGTTCGCAATCAAACGGTTACTGTATTCCCGTCGATCCCGACGACTGGAATCACTATTTTGCTTTTATGAGTAATGGAAATCCTGTATACGAAACTTTCGATGGAGGACAGAGCTGGACTCGCGTACCCAATGCCACTCACAAAGGCTTTAAACGCGGATACGGGTTTAAGGATGCACAGGGAAATATGAAATTTATTGGTGTGGAACGTAATACCTATACTGGCTGGGCCGGAAAACTCTGGGTGAGCGATAATAAAGGTGTTACATGGCGCGAAGTTGTACTGACCAATGAGCAAAAGGATACTCAGAGCGATGGTTCAAAGGTGGCATGGCTTCAGGAATTTGCTTTCGATCCTGTTGACAGAAATACAATATATATCACCACTTCGCGCGGTATCCTTCGTTCTACCGATGGTATGGCTTATGTAAATGGTAAGTTTAATCTAGAACGAATGAGTTTCAAGGTGTACAATCAAACTAAAACACAGCTGCTCAGTGAAGGAACTTCATTTCCTGTTCCCACATCCGATGGACCAATGATGATAGAGGTGCATCCAAACGATCCGAACAAAATATGGGTGGCTCTCGGACAAAAAGGTTCTCCTCTTCAATCGGCAGTATTTTACTCAAGCGACAAAGGTCTGACATGGATTACACTCCGTAATTCTGTGGCTGGCATTGGAACAGGACCTGTCTTTGGCAACGAAGCTCCCGGTGGCTGGCTTGGTGGTTTTGCTGTAAACTTTAAGGATCCTACAAAACTTTATGGTTGCTCTATGAGTTCAGCAAAGAGTGTCGATGGCGGAAAAACCTTCAGCGAATATGCATGGGGAATCCGTATGAAAGGTTTTGATCCTAATGGTGAATTAAATGAAGTAAGTTGTTCGCGTCATAATGCCGACAATCACATGATGGTGTCAACGCCTTCGGGACGAATTTTCCGTGGTTCAGACGGAGGTATGCTTATGGTCGATCCGAAGATAAACGGTGGCGATTGGATGAATATATCAGGCAATATGGGACAGATTCTGTTCTATCGCGCCCGTGTAAACGAATTTGGCGATCAGACCATTGTTGGAAATACTCAGGATATTGATGCTCAGACTTATCGTTACGGACGCTGGGGAAACTGGCGTGGTTACGAAGGAAGTACTGTGGCTCTGAATCCTATCAGCAACGAAACATATTACTCGGGTGGGGGCGGAGGAACCATCGAAGGTACATCGTGGGGAGACTCATGGATTGAGGGTATTGGTAAAGCCGATGTGGCCACAGGAAACTGGTATCTCTGGAGGGGAAGCCGTAATATCGGTACCGAAGGAAATTATCGCGACCTTGGAGTGGTGAAAGACATTGGCCGTTCGGTACAACCGCTTACCATCAATACTGCAAATACCACAATGACTACCCGCGACTTTGCTCTTTGTCGCGATACAACCGTGGGAAGCAGTCTTATTGTGCTCCGCAG
>JAQVCV010000125.1 GCA_028689615.1 Bacteroidales bacterium
CTCACGCTTCACGCCTCGGAGCAAAGCGCCGATATTATCGCCATCCTTACCTTCATCAAGCAACTTTCGGAACATCTCCACGCCAGTGCACGTCGTCTTGCGGGTGTCACTAATACCGACAATTTCAACTTCTTCGCCAACCTTAATTACGCCCCGCTCAACTCGCCCGGTCACGACAGTTCCACGGCCAGAGATCGAAAAAACGTCTTCGATGGGCATCAGGAAAGGCTTATCCGTCTCGCGAACAGGATCTGGAATATAGGAATCGCAAGCATCAAGGAGATCAAGAATACACTTGGCGTCAGCTGCGTCGGCGGAATCAGACTCAAGGGCCTTTAGCGCGGAACCCCGAATGACCGGGACGTCATCACCAGGGAATTCATACTTTGACAGAAGTTCACGGACTTCCATCTCAACAAGCTCGATCAGCTCCTCGTCATCCACCAAGTCAACTTTATTGAGAAAAACCACAAGGCAAGGAACACCCACCTGGCGCGCAAGCAGAATATGCTCGCGGGTTTGCGGCATGGGGCCATCCGTAGCGGCCACGACAATAATAGCACCATCCATCTGAGCCGCGCCGGTAATCATGTTTTTGATGTAATCAGCGTGGCCAGGGCAGTCGACATGGGCATAATGCCGCTTGGCGGTCTCATATTCGACATGCGCCGTGGCAATCGTAATACCACGCTCTTTTTCCTCGGGCGCCTTATCAATTTCATCAAAAGCAACAAACGACCCGCCGCCTTTCAGGCTGGCAATCTTAGTAATCGCAGCTGTCAATGTGGTCTTACCATGGTCAATGTGACCGATGGTTCCAATATTAACGTGCGGCTTCTTTCTTTCAAATTTTTGCTTGGCCATGCTTTACCCCCTGATATTATATCCTAATCATTTCAATCTAGATTATCCAAAATCTATTATGTGGGGCAGTGCGGCGCGATAAAGGCAGGAATGACGACAAGATACTTTTGGAGCGGGAAACGGGACTCGAACCCGCAACCCTCAGCTTGGAAGGCTGATGCTCTAGCCATTGAGCTACTCCCGCAATGCATTCTCGTAGTCAAACAACAGTTTCGCACTGTCTCCTACTTATTGGTGGAGGGGGGAGGATTCGAACCTCCGAAGTCGTTCGACGACAGATTTACAGTCTGTTCCCTTTGGCCACTCGGGAACCCCTCCACGTCTTGGAGCTGGTGATGGGACTTGAACCCGCAACCTGCTGATTACAAATCAGCTGCTCTACCAATTGAGCTACACCAGCCCGAAAGAAGGTTTGCTTTATGGGCATTCCCAAGCTTTGGCAAGTTTTTTTTTAAACTTATTACGAATCTCTTGGACTCGTTACGCCCACACCGGAATGCCGCCAAAGGAGGGAGTTTTATGCTGCACGGATTGCGGACGGCTGGATAAATCAATCACGTCAATATACTCCGCAGCATGGCCATCTAAAAAACGCATAAATTTGTTATTAAAATCATGCCCCGAGCAGCTCACCTCAAAATGTCCCCATAAGCGAGCAGAATAGACCGCAATGTCACCCATAAAATCTAATATTTTATGCCGGACCATCTCGTCAGAAAAGCGCAAACCCTCTGGATTTACAACCCTATATTCATCAAAAACAACAGCATTCTCCAATGAACCACCCCGGGCTAATCCACGCTTTTGCAACAGCTCGACATCCCGCAAAAAGCCAAAAGTCCTTGCGCGACTGATTTTTTCAATGAAATGTTTTGGGGACGACTCATAAAAAAACTGCTGACGGCCTATTTGAGGATGGGAAAATGAAATTGTATAATCGATTTTTAGCCCTGGATAAGGGCTTACTGTTATGCGCTTTTCACCATCTTCAAATACCAAGTGGCGCTTAATTTTCGCGATTCGTTTCGGACGGTGCAATTCACGTAAACCAACAGATCGAAATAAATGCACAAACACAGCGGCACTGCCATCTAAAATTGGTATTTCACCGCCATGCACTTCAATAATGGCGTTATCAATTTCCAAGCCCACCATCGTGGCCAACAGATGCTCAACTGTCGAAACGTGGGCATCACCGTAACCCAGGGTGGTTGCCAAGCCCGTTGCCGTAACACTCTTAGGATCAAGTTTGATTTCGCGAAATGATTCGCTCCCTACAAGGACAAAGACAATACCAGTGTCCGCAGGCGCGGGCTTGACCACCATCTCGATTTTTGCCCCACTATGCAGGCCAATGCCTGAACAGCGAACCTCTGATTGTAGGGTTTTTTGTTTCATGTCTTAAAGAAAAGCAAAAAAAAGGCCACCCATACAAAGACTCGCAACATACCGAAATTAAATAAATATTATTACTCAATTTTATTTTCGACAGTCTGTGGCCTCAAAACAACAGCGATCTTTTGTTAAAAAACAACATGAACAAATCGCTCAAGGCCTGAGAAGTCTTTTAATACATCAATCTGTCTAGCTTTAAGCCCAAACAATTTTTGCACAGCATTTTTTTGACTGGGATCGATTTCGCAAAATAACTCCGTACCAGAATCAACACCCACATTGATCATCGCGGCCAAACGGTTGTAGCAGTCGAGGCCATCCATACCGGCAAATAAAGCAAGATGAGGCTCAAAATTTCGAACTTCTGGACTTAAATTCCGATATGACTTCAAGGGCACATACGGCAAATTCGCGAGCAAAACGCGAAATGATGACAACTGAAGAGGCTGTACCAAATCACCCAGTACAAAATCAATCTTCCCCTGCAATCCATGGCGCATGGCATTAATCTTTGCTATTTTCAAAGCGGCATTGGAAATGTCAACACCAACAACGCGCGCGGAAGGCAAGCAGGATGCACACGCAATGGCCACGGCACCACTTCCCGTCCCAATATCGAGGATTGAACAATTTTGCCGTGATACACAATAATTTCGAACAAAATCGATAAGTAATTCCGTTTCCGGTCGAGGAATAAGCACGTCGGGAGTAACCAGTAAATCAAGGCCATAAAATTCTTTATGCCCTGTTAAATAAGCAACTGGCTCTCCGGCCTCCCTGCGTTTGGCTAATACTTGGAATTTTGTAAGATCGGATTCCTGGACAGGGACATTCAGATCCAAAAGGAGGGCGAGACGGTCTAAACGTAGTATATGGGCTAAAAGAACTTGAGCAGACAATCGGGGAGAATCGAGTCCTCGAGCTGAAAAAATCCTTTCCCATTCACTGAGGACGTCTTTTCTGCGAAACATCAAAAATTCGTAACGATCAGCGCGCTTCTTTCAACGCCTCGGCTTGATAATGATGCACTAGGCCATCAATGATTTCATCAA
>JAQVCV010000079.1:0-1913 GCA_028689615.1 Bacteroidales bacterium
TCAACCTGAATGGAAGGTGGCATTTGATCTGGCTGGTTGAGAATTTTGGCTTGCAGGTTTGATTGGGCAAGCTCCATTCTGCCGCCACGTTCAAAAATCACCTCAACAGTGGCAAGGTTTACCAGGCTTACCACACCTATCCCGTAGCGGTCGTGATCGATGCGGGTTCCGGGAACTAATTGATTGTTCATTCTTTTTTTGTCTTTTGAATATCTAAAGGGATTGAAAACGCAAAGCGACTCCCTTTATCGGGTTCGCTTTCAACCCAAATTTTACCCCGATGCCTTGAAATCAGTTCATAGCACAGCAGCAAGCCCAGTCCCGATCCGGTTTCGTTAAGCGTGCCGTTGCGCTTGATGGATTGATCAATTTTAAAAAGCCGGGCAGCATCTTCCGGATCAATACCAATACCCTGATCAGCAACCCACACTTCACAATGGTCAGAAGAGAACGAGGCCCCCACTTCAACCACGCCAGCCCTGTGACTGAACTTGATGGCATTGTTGAGCAGATTGCGAAGCACCGTTTGCAACATGTTTTCGTCGGCAACCAGCGTTGTGTTGTATGGAATAGCGTTAACAATGTGTATCTGTTTGTTTTCGGCCATGCTCGAAACGGCCTTTACAGCCTCCAAAACCACGTTGCCCATATCGATGTTTTCGGGATTGAAAACCAGTCCTCCGGTCTGAGTTCTCGACCACATGAGGAGGTTCTCCACCAACCGGTAGGTGCTAAGCGAGGCCAGACTGATGCTCTTGATGAAAGTCTGTTTGGTGGCTTCGTCAAAGTTTTTCCAGTCTTTGGTAAGCACGTCGCTGAAACCCAGAATGGTACTGAAAGGGTTGCGCAAATCGTGTGCTATAATACTAAACAGTTTATCTTTTGAGGCATTGGTTTCACGAAGTTGTGCTTCGCTGACCTGGAGCTGGTTAAGAGCCTGGTTGAGCTGATCGCGTTGCGATACCACCGATTCGAAATGGATGGTATTCTGCAGGGCAATTGCCAGATAAACCCCTATGCTTTCGAGGGTTGAAACATGGTGAGGGAGGAACACTTCGGGCTGGAACGACTGAACCGTAAAAACTCCGATTCTGTTGTGGTTGACGGTCAGAGGTAAATAAACCAACGAGGTAGCCAGGCGACCCGCTTTTGCCTCAAGAAGAACCTCTTTGCCGAATATGGAAGGAGCCTCCCATTGAAGATTGCCTACCACGATACGTCGCTGTTCGTTGAAGCAAAGAGTTGCCAGGCTGTTGGATTCCGAAAGATGGTAAGAGAACAGCGGAAGGGTTTGCTGCTCCTCGATGGTGTTTCTAAATTCGAGCAATCCGGAATCGTGGTTGTAAACTCCAATGGCAAGCACATCCACAGGGAGCAGGTTGGCCAGGTGCAAGTATAAATGCTCAACCACTTCAGAGTGATCGGTATGCGTTATGATATCCTGGCCTATCTCGCTGATCATTCTGAGGTTTGCATTGGCTTCTTCCAAATCGGCAGTAGCAATTTGCAATTGATTGCTTACGCGTCGCTGCTTCTTGTAAACAGCTATCATAAACAGCGAAAACAAAACTGTGAAAGCAATACCAAACAACAGAAGATTTCGCAGCTGCCTGGCTTTCTGCAACTCCAATTGGTCGTTAAATTGTCGTTGATATTCATTCTCAGACAGATCGGCAGCATTGATGTTGTCGGTTAAAACCTCCTCCTTGGCTTTGGCAGCAATGCTGTCTTTGACAGCACACGCAATTCGTTCATAACGAAGAGCTTCGGGCAAGCGTCCTGATTTCTCGTAGATTGCTGAGGTTATATGGGCAGCCTCACCCATAAGCGAACCAAAACCACGTTTTTGCGCACGACTCACAGCCTGCTCCAGCGAATCTATTCCCAACTGAAGGCGACCAGTGTAGGCATTG
>JAQVCV010000079.1:1923-15315 GCA_028689615.1 Bacteroidales bacterium
TGGCCCTGTTAATGGAAATGGAGAGCGATGAATAGGGATCGCTGTCCTGCTTTTGCTCAGCAGCAAGGGTGTAGTACCAGGCTGCCGAGTCGTACATTTTTTCAACAAAATAAATAGAACCCAAATTATTGGCTACATCTGCCACGATTCTTTTTCTACCTGCTTTCGAAGCCAGAGGCAGAGCTTGTTGAAGTACCTTTTTAGCGGAGTCGGGGCGGTGGGTATCTTCAAGCACGATGGCAATATTCAACAGATTGAGAGCCATTCCCGACAAGCTTTGCACCTTGCTGTTGATTGCAAGCGATTGGTTGTAATAATCCAAAGCCTCGGGCAGTTTTTTTAGCATGAGATGAATGTTCCCAAGCGAATTCAACGAACGGGCCAGGGTTGCACTGTCGTGAAGCTTTTGCAGCAGTGGCACTGCCAGTTTGATGCACGTAGTAGCCGAATCGTACTTTTGTCCCATCGCATAGCAAATTCCAAGATCGTTGTACAATCCTGCTCTGTATTTATCGCTCAAAACCTGGGCATTAGACAACAAAAACGACCCAACCGCCAGCGCTTTTTTGCTGTCGGAAAGCGAACGGAAATGATAAAAAAGAGCCAGTGCAGCATAATTCTTAACTTCGTGCTCTTTTTTCGGATGGCTGGTGGAGTATTCTACGGTGAAATAACCAACAAGATCATCAGCAAGGGGAAAGGATTTGTTTTCGATCAAGGAATCGGCCAAAGCTACAGTTTTGTTCTCTGCCTGACCGTTTGGTGAGGAACAACTGGACAACAACACAGCCTGAAGGAGAAACGTTAAAACGATACCCTTCAGTAAAAAGAACCGAATCTTGATCCTTGAACCAATAAGCTGCATGAATGTTGAACTCGTTAAAAACCGAAACGAAGATACACTATTTTGGACAAAACCAATTGCTTTTAGTTTAAACGATTAATTTTTTTTGTTCTATGAATTCGAATGCCGGGTCTGTTGTCCCGAACCGTAAAAAAGTGATGGGCGTGTTAATTGTTGGTGTCTTGATGGGAGCTCTCGTAAATTTTGCAAAGCCAAATGTAAACAGTTTCAACACCAAATGTATAAAAATTAAATTTTATAATTTGACGTCATCACTTCGATTTTTCGTTTTTTCGACATACCCTTATTCACACTGACGCCCATTTCTTGCGATAGTTGATGCCAACCAAATTTTTCAACAAAATTTGAAAGCACATCACTCGGATAGCTACTTAGAAGAAATTTTCCTTCGATTCCCGAAAGTGTAAACAACAACTCTTTAAACATGAGCTCTGTGTAGCCTTCATAATGTGCACAATTTGAATTGAAATACGGGGGATCAACATAGAAAAAGGCATCCTTGTTATCTCTTGATCTTATAATCCTCAAAGCATCAGTACATTCAATTTGCACATCCTGTAAACGATAAGCGAGTTCTTCAGTAAAAGCCTCACGCTTATTTTGAATCTTTTGACTAGTAGTTCTTTTAATTTTATCATAACCCCAACTGCCGTCTAGGATACCAGCAAACCCCTGTGTGGCCAAAACCCAAAGGGCCCACGCTCGTTTAACTTCGGTAAACATGTGAGGGTTATTATAAATTACACGTGCGTCATCGAACAAGCGACGGCTATGAAGGCTAATCCTTATCTCTTTTTCTAAACTAACAAAGTCCAACTGAACAATACGATAGAAATTAATAATTTCAGCATTGGTATCGTTTAGTACCTCAACTTCGCTAATTGCTTTGGGTTTGTTAAAAAACACTGCAGCACCGCCGACGAATGGTTCACAAAAAAGTCTGTGATCAGGTATAAGTTTGACAATCATGTTAGCAAGTTTCTGTTTGCCGCCATAGTAGGAAAAAGGAGGTTTCATTAATGTAAAATTTTGTAAATTTGTTTGTCCAAAATAAATAGGTGAATACGCACTAGAAGGCATTGGCCTTAGTCGTGGTGCGTATTCACCTTTGTGGCGAAGTCTGGACAACTTCGCTGAGGCTGAGGCCTTTTTTTATCTAGCCTGGCTGAAAGTTATAGGAGGAAAATTCCCGTTTAGGTTTATTTGAAACTGTATGTAATTAACTTGACCCTCGGCTGTAGCAGCTCCCTTAACTTCAACGGAGCCATCTGTGTTGATGATTAGTGCTCCCCATGTGGTTCCTGCTCTAAAAGAGCCAATAATCTTAATAGTAGGTCTATGCCCAGATGGCAATGTACATAATGTGCCGTTTACGATCGCAGTTGTAAATGCTGACATAATCATTTTGTAGCCATACGAATTGCTCATAACATAGATTCCTTGAGCTCCATCGGCTCCAAGATAGCCTGAATTGAATGCCGTATAACCGCTATATGTCATAGTGAAATCAACAGGATTCGGGCTTATATACAACAGATTTGACAACCTGCTCAAGCTATCAAGTCGAAAAGAATTAATTGGCAAATCTGTCACATAGGACATTACATATTGTCTGTTAGAGACCGTGTCAGAATAGCTTTGATCTCCTAATCGACGTCTGTCTTCTGTTGTTATACTGAGTGTAAGGGCGACAAATTTTAAAGCATTATAAGTATAAGTAAACGAACTAACTCGACATAATTCAGTTCCGTCGAAAATTGTTCCTTCAGATACAGAGAAAGTTCCATTGCCATTATTGGTCACAGTTAAACCGGTAATTATTGCAACTGTTTGATTATCACATAATCCGGCAATGACGCTGAAGATTGCTTCAAACACTTCTGTCTCGGTTCTTGAAAAATCATCAGGGCGCATTGGTTGCCCCTGTGGTTTAAGAATAATTCTTTTCATAACTAATTGATATTAATTGCAAATCTGATAGATGGCAGTTTAAATTTCTGAACCGTTGATCTTACGCTTAACAAATAAGCTTCAGGAAAACCGGCAGGTATATCAACCACAAAGGCATTGGCGTTAATGGTAGCAGTCGGATAAAGAATGATTCCTGCAGAAGGCAGGATCAGATCAGGGTCAGGGTTAGATGCAGTCGGGTACATCATTTCTTCCTCGGTGTCGATGTCGATGATCCTTATACCAGGATCGCCATATTTGATCTGAAGAAATCTCTCAAGACTATTGATCTGTGGGGTTGTTTTAGCCTCTACCCTCTTCAACCAGGCCCAAAATTCGTATGAATAAAGTAATATCTGAAGCGAGGCAATAGGGACTCTGACAAGGGCTAAAAAACGAGGCACTCTCAAGTGAAATGGAGTGCAAAAACGCTGAAGTTTGAATAATGATTCCGGGTGATTCATGACTTATTCATCTATATAAGTGAAATCCGATTCATCCCAGTCGATATACGCAAATCCGGATGCAGGGATCACTTCCATGTCAACCTGTGTCCAACTCACTCCTGCTGTCTGGTTAATCCAAAGGAATGTTATGTAAAAATCAATAATACCCTCAGCGGTCTTCGCGGCTGCTTCAATATCGGTTCGACGGATCTTACCATCGAACTCGATCGAGTCAGTAAAGGCGTCAAGTGCATCCTGGAGAGGGTTAATACTTGCATCCCTGATGAGAGTATTATCTTCGTTTAGAACATTTCTATCGCGAACTACGACAGCCTGGATGTTAAGAGGGTTTGGATCAATGGATATAAACGTCATTTTAAGCCCGGCGGGTTTTTCCTTCGCCCAGAATGCAACCAATGATGTTAGTTCAGTCTCGGTCAGAGGAACCTTTTCGCTTTTTAGAATTTTGAGCGATATCTTCAGGACGTCGTCTTCTTCAATTTCTGAAGCTGCTACAAAAACAGCAAGTTTAGCGTCATTGTCCGTAGTAGCATAACCCCAGTGGTCATCTAACCAAACAAGTGAGTAGCCGAATTGCCATTCCCGCGTATGGGATTCAAACCACTTTAGGAACATCACTTTTTGCGAGTCGATCATATCGGTGATATCAGATTTATTCTCCTCAATCTTGGCTTCTAAAATCCATATGGCGAAGGCGACGATCCATAACCATAACCGCCAGCGGGCAATCTTGCTGGTTGACTTAGCATCGATTATGAATTGTGTCGAGTCATCAACCGGCGACCCGGTAACATCAGTAACATAACTGTTCAGTTCAGTCATGCTGCTTTTGATAACATTCAACTCATCGTATATAGCTGATACTTTTCTCATTGTATTTTAATTGTCATTGTTACCTGGCCAGGATCGGCAGCAGCAAAAAGGCAGATCGCTTCAACATTTGAAGCTGTAAATGACATGGCACCGTTTACGGTTTCGACAGCGACCTCATTCCAGGCCGAATTCACCAGCACCTCACAGGATAATTCAGCTACCGTCTGGATTAAAAACAGGGCATCAGCGATTAGTTGAGCGGCACTACCTTCGGTTGATATTTCAGCCTCATATCTGTCACGATCTTCATTCCATACAAATTGCAATGAGGTATGAAGTAACGAAACAATAATATCCCCCTCAATCGTCAGCCAGGTGCCGGTTTCAATAATCGGCAGAACAGCTTCCGGAGACTGATCAGCGAGGCTGCTGATTGGGTGAATATTGTTTTTTAGGTAATATGAGACGACTGCCGGAACCGTTGCCTCATCGGGTATGAATATAGTTTCTCCGGTGACAAGAGGGGTGTCAAGCCGTTTCCCGGGGTTGAGCTCAATAAGCATGGTGACACCCTCAATAGTGCCTATATGCTCGAGAGCAATATCGTAAAGTGTTTGATTAGTGAGGGCTGTAATCTTTCTCATTTATATTCAGCGTCAATTTGTAAATCTGCTTTTTCTGTTCCCCAATTTGTTACGATTGACTTCTTTACATTGCAATTGTCACCTGCAAGCTGGGAACGTATCTTTTTCAAAAGGTTTTCGGGACCTTCATCATCAATGAATGTGTAAATTCCGATGCCTGTAGTCGGGTTCTGCTTATACTCACCTTCACCGGCCTGGATCAGGTCTTTCTGAAGCTGAATTGAAGCATCTCCGACAACCAGGTCACCATCTTGGTTAGCCAGGTCTCCGGTTTCATCCAACAGAAAATCAGTTTGTTCAGACATCAGCTTAAAGAATAGTTAAAAGTTCCTGTAACGGGATATGGCCCGGCAACCAGGCCGGATGTGTAAGAAATTACCAATCCTTTTATAAAAACATCAACAGCGTCAGCAATTTTACCGGCCAGATCATCAATAGCGGCCTCCGGATTGTCGGTTTTGTTTCTTTGATCCAGGAATGCTTGTTTAATTGAGCTTTTTAAAATGTTTTTATCCATTATTCAAATAAATTGTTGATTTTTTGAGCAATAGTAACAAATGTCTGTGAGTTTATAGGGGGCCCGGATGGCCCTGTAGATGTAGTGACCGTGATAGCTTTGATAGCTTCAATGAGTTCATCCATGATCGACTTTAGGTCCTGGCCAGAATTGGACAATTTACACTTGCCTGATAATTGGATATGCAGACCAGTTTTGTCAATATTAAGCAATGAATCGCCAACATACCATTTCACTGATTCAATTTTCGACCATGAAAAAACGAAAAAACCCCCTTCTGCCATCTTCATGATGGCGACAGTGCTACCTAACGCCGGCGTGATGATCACACCGGTATCTGATACAATATCAGCCTTTTTGCGCACATTATTATATGTATCACCAACAAAGTCTTTCACGTCAATGAAGGACTCGTCAGGATGATTGTCTGTTACTTCGGCAAGAAAAACAGGGGCATTCTTACCTAAACCGGCCAGGGCTTCAATAATTCGTCTTTCTTCCTGTGTCATAACTTGATGCCGATTTCGACGATTAACCTGATTCCACCAATCCCAAATGTGTATTTTACACCTATTATATAATAGGTCCCGGCACGCTCAGAATATTGTGGGTCTATAATAACAGCCTTCATGCCCGGGATCGCAAAAGGCTCACACCAGGTTGTTATTTTGCCTTCCCATCCAGAATATTTATATTTTTGAATTTCCTGGCTGGCCAGTTTTTTAAGATCATCAAGGGAGCTTACATCAAAAAAGAATAGTGTACGAAGACTACCCGAATCATCACCTACAGTTGCCTCAACCCGGCTGTTATCGTCCTTCACCCAGATGGCTTTCACCTTGAGTTTTACATCATCAGCATTGCGGTATTTGAGCTGATTGTCCTTGATCGTATTAAAGCCTATTTTGTACTTTACGCTTCCCAAATCAGGTATGTAAGCAAGGCCGGCGTACAATTCCTTTTCATTCAAGTAAACAGTCAGTCCGTATTTGTCGGTCAAGCGTTGAAGAACGTCGAGTGCGTCCTCGTTTTGTTTGATGACAAAATTACTGAACGACATTGAGGGAATAAGACTGCTCAGTGTAATATCAGTACCGGAAATAGCAAACGAAAGCAACTCCTTTAAGGAAACAGTTTTGAACGTTTTAGAACCTAGCGAATGGCGAAGTTGAAATTCATATCCCTCACACTCCAATTCGGTAGGTGTAGTCAGATTGACACGTTTAATAAACCCGTCGAAAACAGTATTCATACGGCCATCATAGCCGATCTCCATTTTGATCTTATCGCCCCTGGTGAATTTTTTTGCAGTCTGTTGGGATTGACTAACTACTGCACCGGCACGAAGAACGCATGAAGCAGGTATTTTAAGCGTTGCTTTGTGGGAAATTGCATTGATACTACGCTCCGATTCACCGCCGAAACAGGATGTAAAATAAGAGCTCTTAGAGCCATCCGCAGGGGTTACAGTAAAGCGATATGTCGGGGTAACGTTCATTCTATAATAAGTTCAAAAGGTATGTCACTCGTTAACCTGATCTCGAAAGGCTGTGCATTATCGACGCCTCTGTTATCCAGCAAGCGAAATTCATCTACAATCACTTTCTGCCCTTCTGATAAACAGATTGCTGTAAGTACATTTTGAATTTCCAGGGCTTCATTCAGATCAATGAGGTCCTTCAATTCTTTCACCTCAGCGTCAGGGTAGTCATTGGAGTTTGAAACAATAATCCCTTTGATATCAATCTCCCAATCGGCGGTACTGATCATTTCTTTCACTGATCCAGAGCGCCCGGTCAAAGGTGTTTCAACAATGATTTTTTTAAGAGACATACTGACAACAGTATTCTCTAACTGCAGGCCATTTAGCCATACCGGCATGAATATCTCCATGCCGACGTTATTTACACTATAAAAAGGAACTCCCAGTTCGGAGGTCTCTTTTCGGGCCGGGATTAGAATAGGATCATATTTAGGCAGCTTTTTAGGATCAAGCAGCCGTCCATCCGGCAAAAGGAGCATTGGGTAAGGAAGGGCGCGATAATTCCATACAAGCTGGAAGAGATCGCCAATATCATATTTTGTAAGTGCCATTAGTCTAAAGCTAATTTGTTTGCCGAATTCAATAACTGTTTGAGCTCGGACATTAGAATATCGCGTATTTCAGCAGCGCCCTGCTTAGCATCGGCAACATTGATCGTGATCGTATTGACCAGGGTTCCGAGACTGATATTGATATTAGCTGTCTTCCCGGCTCCGGAGCCTCCGGAACCGATCGAGCCGGATAGGTCTGAAGGGGTAACAGCCGGCGAGTTATTGCTGTTATTATTTACACCTTTACCGGCTCCTGAATTAAAGCCAGGAACAGGGTCCCAGGCATTATTTGGCTGCCAGTCTCTGTTTACAGGGCTGATGCTTTCAAAATAATCCTGGTTTGCCGGTAAGCCAGCCTGCTTTTGTCCCTCTGTTTGCTTTGACCCTCCGTTTTGCTTTGACGAGATCTCTTCAACCATTGACGTGGCCAGCCGGTCGGCAAGGCTTTTCATCTGTGCGTCAATGTTTCTGTTTTGAGCCTGCAGCTTTTCTTTTTCATCATTCAGACGATTAATTGACTGCTGATCTATCACAGCACCCATGCCGCCGGTCCCGGGGATCGTAGCGCCGGTTCCGCCGGCCTCAGCTTTTTTACGTTGTTCTGCCAGCCATTTTTTTTGTTTAAGCTCGGCATCAAGTTCATCAATTCGTTGAAGATTTTGGACCTTTTGTTTTGCTTTCTCCTTATTAACCTCAGACATGGCCTCGTTTTCGGCCTTCCGGAGAATCTGTTTATTCAATGCCTCATAAGCAGTAGCAAGGTTGTTGGTCGTTAAGAGTTCCTTTTCGAGTTCTTTATTCAGGTCAGGGTATTGTTCCTTCAGCTTTTTGACGATCTCGGCACGCTCTCTACTCTTTGGGTTCGTTTTCTCCATTGCCCTGAATAGCACATCGAGGCCAACCTTCTCCTGAGCATAGCTCTCCATCGCCATCTCTTTGGCTTTCCGGAGAGCTACAGTCGAATCTTCAGTTCTTTTCTTAAACAGATAAAAAGCGGCTGCAGCGGTAGCAACAAGGGTAATTAATATACCGATTCCGGAACCAATGAGGGCGGCCTTTGATGTAACGCCGAAAATCTTCATTGCTGAAGTAAGTAACTCAACCTTACCTGTTGTTAATCCGATCACCATTGCATATGCTCCTTGAGCAAGTTTGGCTAACATCGTGGCATTTTTAACGGCTAAAATTGTCATCTTCAGTCCGCCAAAAAATACTGTCGCTGTTAACACGACTTTGCTCAGTGCTCCGATAACCTCTTTGTTTCTCGTGATCCAGGTTACCATCCCCTGGAATCCGGAAGCTGCTTTACCAAGCCCGTTGATAACCCAGTCGATCAATGGCCGAATGGAATCACCAATCTGTACAAGCGTCTGAAACCAGGTATCCTTCAGGTTACTGATCTTACCCAGGATGCCCTGGCTCTGCTTATCCATCATGCCGTAAAAGCCTTTATCTTTCATGATCTTAGGCAGTACGGCCAGCATTTCTTCTGTGGTGGCCATGAGCTCACCATTTTTTGAAACTCCTTTGCCTGTCGCCTTCACCCAGTCATTTGTCGATATCAAAAGGTCCCTGAACAGGTTAACAGCTTCACCCTTCTGTCCGGTGGCCAGTTTGGAGTAAGCCATTCGCACCTGATCAAGAGGCTTCCCGGCGGCAGCAGCCAGGTCTCCAAGCAATAAAATATTGCTTTTAGAATATTTTCCAAGCGCCTGAAGTCCATTGCCAAGCTCTACGACATCCTGAATTTCAAAAGGTGTTTTTGCCGCAATCTTCGAGTATTCATTCATTCTCTGATCGGCAAGCGCTTTTGAGCCTAACATGTTCTCGAGAGTGAGCTTGTATTGCTCAACCTGGCCGGTCGCCATCACGATTTTGCCTCCAAACGAGGTTATTGCCCCAATCGAAAAAGCAGCAACTGCCGTTCTGGCAATAGATTTAAACCGGTCATCAATACTGAACAACCGGCTGATAAAACTTTTTCGCGGATAGTTCTCGAGGCGGCTTAGTTCGCGCTGAGTCTTCCGTATCATCTCATTGTATCTGGCAATATGATCAATCCGGAAGGCTTTGTCACGCGACTCAGAATACCTGTCCAGCCTGGCCCGTAGAGCATTAATAGAGTTAGGTATCTTATCAACCTGCTTCTGCATTTTCGCAGCCCTGTCGATGCTGGTGCTGATTGCACCCTGCATTTTCTGTAGAACCGGGGAAAAGCGGTCGGCAAACTTGATAAGATAACTAACTGTTCGTTCACTCATCGTGCGAGGTCTCTAAATTTCTGATGTGATTTAAAAGGGAAACTTTACGTACAAATTCCTGATCTGAAAGCAGCGAGGCATCAGTAATGTGCAGGTAATATTCAAGTTGGGTCTCCATGACGCCTATCCAGTCATTACCTGCACGCCCGGATGCCTCGCTCAGAGCTTTTTTATTGTAGCCTCAGCAAAATCAAATAATTCACCGACGGCCATTGCAGCAGCGGCATAGAGACGGGTATCGGTTTTGATTTCAGCCGATCCGCCTAACCATAGGTTCGTAAGGCCAGCATCACCGATCGAGAAAAGACGGCCCATATTCATATCAATTTTATTCTTCTGGTTTATATCAACCGAGAAAGACAACTGACTCAAGGCATAGCTCATCGTCTTACGATCAAAAGCACGCACATAACAGACGTGGTTTTCAACAGTGATCACATAAACGTCTTTATGCAGCTCTTTCCACTTTGCTATTTGATCGACCGTAGCCTGGCCGATATAGGCAACTTCCTGCCCGGCAGGTGCGGGCAGGGGAGTTCCTGTTTGTTTAATTTGTTTTGACATTAGTTAGGCACTGTATTAAGTTCGATAGCCAGGCATACGCCGGGCATGGTAACTTCATGAAACATATCGCCCTGTTTGGACGCCTTTTCCCATTCTGCAAATTCGGCATACTTAATTACATCTGTTCGCATAGGAAGGCCAACCTCCGGAATGTAAGCAACAACGATATCGAACGGGGGAACATCCAACGGATCGCCTCCGGCTGACTCAATAATTGCTTCCACTTCCGATTGCAGTACAGTAATTTCAACAGAGTAGGAATAGTTGCCCCTTCCCATGAATCGTGGTTTAGATCCGGCAGCATAGCCTGGCTCTTTCTGCCTTTTAGCACCATATTTTACAGCCTTGAGGCCTGTAACTTCCCTGCCCATCATCACAACTTTAATGTCGGCCCAGGAGTATTCTTCAGTGTTTTTTAAAAAGTCTGCCATTATAATGCGGGGTTTTTGAATCCAAGAGTGATATTGATGTTCGAGTTATAGCCCACCGGCACAATAGTCAGGTCAATATCAGTTCCGCCCTGTGTGATTACATTTTGAGCCGCAGCAATACTCGATTTGAAACTGGAGATTTCTCCCTTCATATTAGTATTTACCGCGTTGTTAATCTTACCCTGAAGGTAAGCTATCACACCGGCATCCAGCGTACCGTCGGCATTAATGATTACCTCGTCATCAACTTCCTCGACGTAAGTTTTATAAACGATCCTGATCGCTTTGTTTATCACTCTGTTGTTACAGATGAATTTTAGATCGTCTGTCTCAAGTGTTGATGTGGGATCGCCTGCAAAGTATATTCCCCTAAGAGTCGGAAATTTTCTGAACACTATCCAGCCCTTGCCAAATGCAGTGGCAACCTCGCCCTCAATTGTTGAAACATCAGTTCCGTCAGTCATAAAACCAACTGTTAAGGGAAGGGCTCCTGATTTAACACGCGATATTTTCCTTTGCACAGGGTCGCGTGCTATTTTGCCCAAGACAGTTCCGATTGCCGGATTGCCATCTTCATCAATTGCAGCGAGCAACCCTGCCACCTGTGGCAGCGATTTTGAGTTAAGTGCCGCCAGGCTTGAGGCAACACCAGTGTAACCCAATCCAGGCACAACGAAAACAGCCGGAGCTATTATGCCCTGAAGGTAGGTTGCGGCAATTTGTGCATTATTCATTGCCCCATAAACAACTGCATCAACACCATCTAAAATAGTTGGCACATATGCCGGAGCAGGTGTCCAAACTGCTGCATAAGCTGATACCTCACCACCTGATGCATTATGTATGATTTTGATAAATGATGAATCATCTGTATGATCATACATTGTATCCAGTTCGGTTCCGGCGGCGCTTACACAAAACCAAAGCTTTTGACCCTCTCCGGCTATGTCGTAAAATGCCTTAATCTGCCGATATGCTGCTGAATTTGATCCATCTTTAGTGATACCCAAATCACCAACATCAGACATGGTGTAAACCGCATACGCTTTATTAAGCTCAAGCTTATCGACAACAGCCACACCTGTCAAGCCAAGCCCACAGATTCCGTCATCGGTCGATACGACGTATCCGAGGCCCTGGCGATTTACTGTAATATAAACATTGGGTAAACTGGCCATGTTACTTCGATTTTAAAGTGATGACCTGGTCAATGACAGCCTGATCGAAGCCGGCCTTACCCAGGGCAGCAACCAGCTCATCGGGGGTGATGTTCTTGTTATCTTTCACAAGTGCGTCATAAGCCTCAGCAGCTTTTTTGACAGCCTCTTCAACGGGAGCCTCAGACTCCTGTTTCTGAAAAGTCTCGGCGGTGAAAGTCAGAAGGGTTTTACCCGTCTTTTTTGCATGCGGGTTAGCATATTCCGGATCAGAAAAGAACTGTCCGTCGCCGACGGTATAAACCGCCTTGTGTCCCATTTCAAGGAGCCTTTTAGCGGTAGCCTCAACAGAGGTGTCAGCATTTTTTTTATTAGTCTTAGCCATTTTGAATTAATGAATTTGAATGTTATCTAGCTTCTTTCACTATTTGAGTGATTATGTTGGCAAGTTCTTCCATGTTGGCTGTCGAATTTGATTCGATCGCTTTCATAACACGGTTATATTGTGAATTAAGCGTTGTCAGTTTTTTCTCCAGAGCCAGAATACGATCATTAAGTTTCGCGTTTTCTCGTGTCGCTTTCTCTAGAGAATTCAGTAAATCGTTGTTTTGTTTCCTGATATTAGACAGATCGGTTACAAGCGAATTGTTCTGATCGGTCAACAGGTTAATTGATTTTAACAAATTTTCGACAGATGAATCAACCAGATTCACTTCGGCCTGACGATCATCTGCTCTGGCTTTACGTCGCTGAAAAACATATTCCACCAACTTGGTAAGAAATGCTCCTATAGCAATTAAAATTGTTGAATATAAAGCTTCCATTATTCGTTAGTATTACCTATTGAGGGGTCAATATTGCGTGCTGGTGGCAGTGGAGTAAGAGTTTGTTCTAACCTCTGAAATACCACTGTCGCGAAGTCTAGGCGAACTACCAGGTATTTGTTTTTAGTAAATGTTTCCTCAGCGACTCTTACGAGTGGTTGGAACGTATCGCGTTCAGCAAAATGGCTTAACACATCAACAATATCGTCGGTAAAGTCAAGGATCGATAACGACTCTGATTCAGAAGCAGCACCGTCGAACAGATTGCCAATCATAAAATATGCAAAAACACTAACTATAATTTCACCTGCCTGCATACCCCGTTTGTAATCGCTCCATTTGATTGAACCCAAATGAATAAGCACGGCCGGCACAGGAATAGCGGTTGTGTTGTTAAAATCAATTTGCCCTTTTTGAAGGTCAACAATCTTCGACCATGTCAGCTTTTGGCTAAGCTGATTACGCATGGCTTGGAATATTTTGCTTCTGAATTTTGTAATCATTGTAAGGTTAAAAACCGGCCCTGCAATTGCAGAGCCGGAAATCTCAATTATCCAACAGGGCAGTGATAGAGGGCAGCAGAATATTTGTAAGCAGTTCTGAACAGACCAGCCTTGAACCGATGCTGAAATCCAAGCTCATAGGCGCGGCCTGTGGTGTTCGTGCGAATTGGTTTATCAAACAAATCAAAAATTCCACCGGCACTCCATGCTTCAGTCTTACAGAAGGCAAATGCCATCGGAACAATAGTGCTGCTTAACAATGTACCTTCTGCAGCTTTCAGATCAGTCTCGACATTATAACC
>JAQVCV010000080.1 GCA_028689615.1 Bacteroidales bacterium
TAGCTGTAGCCTGTGCCGTTAGATAAGTAAGCTGGAATTTCGAGATTCACCCAGTTGCCTGTGGGTTCGTCGAAGCGGCGCAGATAGATTTCCATCTGATATCCCTCATCGAAAATGGTTGCCAGATCGGCGTTGTTGACGGGTGAGGAGAGGAAGTGGTATTGGTTTAAACCGGAGAGCATTCTTTTTACTGTTACAGTTCCGTCAGCCGAGTTGGTGATGAGCGAGCCTCCCGATTCTATGGTAAGGCTGGCGCCTGAGTTCACGGTGAGAGAGGCGCAGGTGATTTGATTTGAAGAGGTGATTACCGGTGCAGTGCCGGCGTTGGCTATCACCACTTCGTCGTCGGCAGTGGGCACGGCATTCAGATCCCAGTTTGCAGCGGTGTTCCAGTCGGAGTTGGAGGAGCCGTTCCAGGTGTAGGTTAAAGGCATTGGGATTGTTGTGATTTCAACAACATTGGATTCCACGGCTCCAGTCCAATCGCTGGCACAGGTTGCCTTGGCTAATCGTTTATACCAGGTTGTGGTACTAAGTGTACCTGGTGCAAAAGTTGCGCTGTTTGAAGATGCAATGTCGCTAAAACCCGTTGAGTTGCCTTCGGTTGATTGCTGCCATTTATACTCCAACTCGCCTGTATGGCCCGATGGTAAAGCAATGCTTGTTAAAGGATTGGGCTGTGTTCCAATGTAAATGGTTTGTGACTGAGCTATCACGCCGCCGTTGGTTGGGTTGGTGCAGGGTAGGCCGTATTTCATTACAGTACCATAGGAACCCTCGGAGTAATTATAATCTTGATAGAACACATAAGGAGTTCCTGACGCATCAATGGTTATGCAGGTATTATAAACACTGCCTTCTGTGAAACCTGCTGATCCAACATTGCTATAGGAAGCTGTGTTGGTTCCAGGATATTTTTTTACTGTAGCTTTTCCGCCATTGCTTCCATCCTTAAACACTAGGTAGGGTACCCCATCAGGGTCAATAGCCAGGGAGGTGTAAGAAGATGTTCCTGAAGAAACAAGGTAGGTAGGATTGGAAGAGCCGCCTGTGTAAACCCAACTGGTTCCGTTATAAGTCATTACTGAGGGTTTCGAGGTTTGAATAAAGCCAACATAAGGTGTTCCTGATGAGTTAATTTTTAAGGATATATAGGTAGAAGTGTTGTACGAAAAGCCAGCTGTACCAACAAGCCCCCAGCTTGTTCCGTTGTATTTCTGTACTGTTACTTTGCTCGATATTGAACCATCTTTATAAGCTACCCACGGTTGGTTTGTATTATCGAAAGCAAGCGAGAGAGATGAAGCCAACCCTGCCGAAAAACCCGAAGAACCCACATTGACCCATGAAGAGCCGTTGTACTTCATTACCGAAGCTTTGGAGCCGGTTACGTTCTGGTCTTGAAAAGCTAAGTGAGGTGTGTCAGTATTATCTATTGCCAAAGAAAGTTCATAAGCTTTGCCTGGTGTAAAATTGGCCGATCCAACTTGCTCCCATGTTGTGCCATTGAATTTCAGTACATTTGCCCTATAATTGCCACTGGTAGATTGGTAGGCAAGATATGGAATGTTGGAGGCATTTATTGCTAATGAAACAAAAGCCCCGCTAGACGATACAACACTTGTTGCTAAGGTGCATCCAACATATTCCCACGTCGTTCCGACGTATTTCATTACCCATATTTTGTTAGACCTTATAAAAGCAACATAAGGTGTTCCATTGTTATCGACGGCTATGGCGTTGTATTCGGTTTTAACGTTGGTAAATCCTCTGCTTCCCACAAGTTCCCAACTAGGCGATATCACTGATACTTGTATGGTATTTGATTCAAGCCAGCTTGACTCACATGTTACTTTGCTGAGTCTCTTGTACCATGTGGTTTGCGAAGGAGCCGATGTTTCAGCATAGAATGAATTTGTAGCCCCGCTTATATCAGAAAAACCTGCAGAATTACTTGTGCTGCTTTTTTGCCATTTGTATTGAATTACACCCGAATAACCTGTTGGATTGGTGATGCTTGTGAATGGTTCCGGTATATCCCCGGCTATTAACCCCTGGTCTGATCCTACCGTGCCTCCATCAACAGGGTTGTTGCATCCTGTGTAGCATTTCATAATTGCATAAGAGTTCTTTGTGTATGCTGCAAATAATTGTCCTGCTGCATCAAACGTAATAAAGGGCGAATAGCAGGAACCTAAATCGGGTGATGTAAGGTCTGTCCACGATCCACCGCTGTATTTTTTTATGATTACTGCATAAGAATAAAACTGATCGGTAAAGGTCAGGTGTGGTATGTTTTCGGGGCTGATAACTATCATGGGATAGTTTGAAGTTCCTTCCGAAATGGCAGTACCTATCGATGTCCAGTTTGCCCCGTCATATTTCATTACAGTAGCTTTAGAACCGTTTTGAACATCTGTGTAAGCAACATAAGGCATGCCTGATGCATCGAGTGCGATTGTGGTTGAGTTAACTTCGCCTTCCGAGAATCCTGCTGTACCAACCTGATCCCACGTTGTTCCGTTGTATTTCATTACACTGGCTTTATTGCCGTTTGCAGCATCAGTGTAGGCTACAAAAAGGTTGTTCGATTCATCAATTGCTAAGTCGATGTAATAGGCTGCTCCTGCTGATATTCCTGCGTTTCCGACGGTTTCCCAATCGGTAGTCAGTTTTTTTACAATTAGTTTGTTGCTGTTTGTGCCATCCATGTAGGCAAGGTGAAGTACGCCGTTCTGATCGAATGCCAGCGATGTGTAGTCGTTGCCTGATCCGGAAAATGTTTCTGATCCCGCAAAAACCCAGTCGTTAAGTTCATTGTCAAACTTTTTTACCTCTACGCGGTGCCCGTCCGATTGGTTGATATAGGCTGCATACACGGTGCCTGATGCATCTACTGCCGAACAGGTTGATTTGGGTGTGGATTGTGAAATTTGGTAAGAAGAACCCATGCTAACCCAATTGACACCACTGAACCTACTCGCTTGTGGTTTATTACTCGCCTGGAAAACGGTTACAATAGTTCCCGATTGATCTATGGTGGCAGAAGTTGATAATGCACCAAACTGGCTGAAATAGCTTCCTACAAGCTGCCAGCTTTGAGCGTTTGTTGTTGATGATACAATCAGCAACAAAGTTGTTAATAAAAATGTAAGTTTAGTTTTCATAATATATGGTTTAATTTAAATGTTCATTATGTTCGTATCGCAGGGTGTTTTCATGCTATTGCATTTTAATTTCTTTTTCATGCGTATTTTGATATCGGCTTATTGTTTTTTGGTTCATTTTTTTAATGTAATGCCCCTTTGATTTATATTTATTGATCGAAACGGAGTTAATAAAATGTGAAACAAGTAGTTAAATATTCTCGTTTTAATGATATACACATATGCAAAATTATTCTCACATTTTGTGTTCGTCAAGTTTTTTAGGGGGGCAAAAAGGGGACAAATTGAAAATTTGTTTACTTGCACTAAATAAGCTATTTACAGAGATTGGCGAATTTTTATGTAATCATTGGTCGCAGCTTTTGAGGCGTTTTTAGCAAGTGTTGTGTTCAGAAATTGGAAAGTGTATCAGAATGGGGCTGGGATTGGTTTAAGGATTTGAGGTTTCAGGCGCTTGGACAGGGCCAGCGTAAAGTGGAGGTTGCTTCGGCCTTCGGCCTCGCAATGACGCCAGCGCGTGGGCAGGGCCAGCGTAAAGAGGAGGTTGCTTCGGCCTCGCAATGACGGGCGGCTACGCCGTCCCACCTTCTAACTTTCCTTCATTCTTGCGGCGCACCGTGGTTGCGAGAGCGGAGGCACTTCAACAGCAGCAACTTCCCTTCGCACTAATCACTACTCACTACTCACTACTCACTACTCACTACTCACTGATCACTGATCACTGATCACTACTCACTGATCACTACTCACTGATCACTGATCACTACTCACTGATCACTAAAAGAAGATGCCCGACGACCAAAGCAACCTCCGGCTCCCACTTTTCATATCATAACAAAAAAAGCCGTCATCGCTGACGGCTCTTCATTCTAAAAAGCTATAAAAAATCTACTCCGCCAGTTTTTTTCTGGTTTCGTAAACGCGTTTGGCGCCATATCCGGCTGCCAGTCCCAGCAGCAGGGCTATGCCGCTGCCTGCCGGAGCTGCTCCTCCTCCAATGGGGTTGCCTCCCACGGCGTTTCCGTTGGAGTTGTTGCCGGGAGTTGGCTGTGCCGTTAAAAGGGCGGGTGCCAGGGCTATCAGCCCGGCTACCATCAGTTTGGCGATGTTCTTTTTCATGATAATTCTATTTTATATTGTAATTTTTTGTTATTATTTCACAATTACTTTGCGGGTGATGGTTGCTGCTCCGGTGGTGATTGTAACCATGAAAACACCTGTTGTGGCTGGGGCATCGAGTGTTGCAACTCCCGAAGCGTTGATGTTGTGCCGGGCAACCAACTGACCTGCCAGGTTGGTGATGGTTACCGTGGCCTTTGTGACCTGAGGCAGTTGCAGAACAATCTGTCCGTTGGCGGCATACACGCCGATGTTTTGCAGCGGGTTCTCGTCAATTCCCACGGTTGCGAAGCTCACTTTGAAGCGGTTGGGCTGGTCGGTGGTGGTGGCATCGAAGGAGTAAACCGGGTTTTGCGCCAGGTTTTGTGTGGCGTTGGTCAGCAGGTCGGTGAGGGTGATGTTGCCGTTGGCAAAGGTCTCCATGCCCGAAGCGGTGATGGTGTAGCGGCCATCAACGCCTGCTGTGAAGCTCACGGCAACTTCGCTGCACTCTTCGATGGCTGGCAGGGAGTTGATGCTCAGGGTGGCATCGTCGGCATGGGTATAAATCATGGGAGCGGCGGGATCGTTGTTGAGTTTGTAGGCATCAAACCTGCTGTCGAACAGCGGAGTGGCTTCGGGGGTGAAGCGAATGAAAGTGCCGTCAACATATTCGTTCATGTTGCCGGCCACATCGATGCGCAGCACGTTGGGAACGGAGTTCTTGTAAAACGATTGCGAGTTGTGCACCCTTGCGTCAGTCGGAATGGTGATGGATGGTGAAGCCCCGTTGGCTTTCACGAAGAACCCCTGTTGTGCGGGGATGATGCCGTTGGTGAGGGTACCAGCTCCGCCTGCGTAAGATTTATATACACCGTTGCTGTAAACATACACGGCACCGTCAACATTGTTTAGATTCCAGGTTCCTGTGCCCCATTGAACTGCTGAGGTGTAGGGGTTTCCCAGCAGGTTCCACCCGGCATAATCGATTCCTCCGGTTCCGTTGTTAGTCAGCGAGGGTGTC
The DNA here is from genome assembly GCA_028689615.1 of Bacteroidales bacterium. Taxonomy (GTDB): domain Bacteria; phylum Bacteroidota; class Bacteroidia; order Bacteroidales; family TTA-H9; genus GWE2-42-24. Next base: position 5,290 of record JAQVCV010000080.1, read on the forward strand.
AGATCGGAAGTGATGAGCGATCCGGTGAAAGTGGCTGTAGTGCCTATTGCTTTTGATTGCCTGACGTAGCTGTAGCCTGTGCCGTTAGATAAGTTAGCTGGAATTTCGAGATTCACCCAGTTGCCTGAAGGTTCATCGAAGCGGCGCATATAGATTTCCATCTGATAACCCTCATCGAAAATGGTTGCCAGATCGGCGTTGTTGACAGGCGAGGAGAGGAGGTGATATTGGTTTAGTCCGGAGAGCATTCTTTTTACAGTTACAGTTCCGGTAGCCGAATTGGTAATGAGCGAGCCTCCCGATTCTATGGTAAGGCTGGCGCCTGAGTTCACGGTGAGAGAGGCGCATGAGGCCTGCTTCGATGAGTAAATTATCGGGTAGTTCGTAAAAGCGCTGCCATAATTGGGTATCACCACAAGGTCAGAGAGGGTAGGGACGGAACCCTGATTCCAGTTCTGGGAGTTGGTCCAGTCTTTGCTAAGAGATCCCCACCATGTGAAAACAACAGCCTCTCCGCCATCGGTGATTGTCCAGTTGTATTCTGAAATTATATACTGCCGTGCGGAGGCTGGGGCTCCGGCTGAATATTTGGTGGCACCGGCGCTGAATACTACATCTTCCTGAAGGGTTTTCCCTGCCCAGCCTGTGAGGATTGCATCGTAATTGGCTGTCGAAAGACCGCCATCAGTAAACATATCGCTCATATCGGTTACTGAGGTGATGTCCCAGTTTCCTATGTTTTGGTCGAATGCAGTTGCATAATAAAACATATACGTCATAAATTGTACACTACCAACATCCCAGTTGCTAATATCCTGATTAAAGCTTTGATTTGCCCCAAACATCGCCATCATATTCGTCACTCCGCTCACATCCCATGCGGTATATTGATCAGGTTGCCCTGCATTTACGATTTTTGTACTGATGTCCTGATTAAAATTCGATACAGATCCATCATCAGGTCCAAACATAAATGCCATATTCGTAACATTTGAAACATTCCAGTTTCCAATGTCCTGATTAAAAGCTTCTGCTCCTTGAAACATACCTGCCATATTGGAGACTGAACTCACATTCCAAGTGCCTATGTTTGCATTAAACAGCTCCGCTTTATCAAACATGCCTTCCATGTTTTCTACATTACTGACATCCCATCCGCTAATATCCTGATTAAATGCATTTGCTCCATGAAACATATCTTGCATAGTAGTCACATTGCTTACATCCCATGAGCTAAGATTTGTAATAGCGGTTTGGGAAATGGCATGGAATGAATGACTCAAATCGGTAACCGTTGCAGGAAGCTCTGCTGGAACGCTTGTTAAATTATCAGCGTCGTAAAAAGCACTTTGTAAACTGGTTAAACCGATATTGCCAAAACTAGGAACTTCGGTTAGATAGGCGGCGCCTGGCCAGGTACTTTCATTAGTTTTGCCAAAATGAGTTAAACCGCCGCTTATGCTAACAGTATAAGTTCCGGCAGTAGCAAACGTGTGCGGTTTCAAACCGGTTGTGGTAAAGTCTTCGGTAGCCGAGCCATCGCCCCAGTCCACGGTACAGTTTACGGTGCCATTGAGTGGCAGCTCAATGTTTTGGTTGTCGGCGGTGGTGGTAAACACGAGTTGCATGGGAGGGGCTGATGAAGATTCAGCAGACATCTGAACATAGTATTTTACTGATGTAGAACTATATCCGGCAGTACATTGATTGAACGTCAGTCCGCTTTCAACCCAAGAACTCTGCGATAGTCCGGTTTCTGCAATTCGTGGAGTTTGCGTAGCGGAAGTGTAAAATACCATAATAGAATATTGGGTATTTGCGTCGAGCGACCACGTTGGAGAAATACTCCAAGTTATTTTCGTTCCTCCATTGGCTATAGTTTCAATTGAGTAAGAGGTTGCCGCTATCGTTTGCAAAAGTGTGCCACCTAATCCTGTTCCTTGGTAAAGTTTAAGCCCTATAGTTGCCGTTCCCGCAACATTTCCATAAATTCCGAATGAAACGCTGTTTAGATTTACAGCGTTGTCACCTGTAGTGAATGTAATACCTTTCGATCCTGTAGCAAGTGAGGTACTCGAAGAAGGTAGTAAAAGCGTTTCGGTCAGATTGTTGGTGTTGTCGAACACAACCGTTTGTGCCATCGCAATCCACCCTACAAACAGTAAGGCAAGCAAGAGCGTCCATTTTTTTAGTATCGATTTTTTCATGATTTTATAATTAGATTAAACAAATAAAAAGAATTGCTACAAAAATAAAGGGCGAAAAATCGGGCACCAAGTTTCTTAGGGGGGCAAAAAGGGGACAAATTGAAAATTTGTTTACTTGCACTAAATAAGCTATTTACAGAGATTGGCGAATTTTTACGTGATCATTGGTCGCAGCTTTTGAGGCGTTTTTAGCAAATGTTGTGTTCAAAAATTGGAAAGTGTATCAAAATGGGGCTGGGATTGGTTTAAGGATTTGATGTTTCAGGCGCTTGGATAGGGGTCAGCATAATGTGGAGGTTGCTTCGGCCTTCGGCCTCGCAATGACGTTCTTCGACCTTCGGCTTCGCAATGACGCCAGCACTTGGACAGGGGCCAGCGTAATGTTGAGGTTGCTTCGGCCTTCGGCCTAGCAATGACGTTCTTCGGCCTTCGGTCTCGCAATGACGCCAGCGTTTGGATAGGGTCAGCGTAAAGAGGAGGTTGCTTCGGCCTTCGGCCTCGCAATGACGTTCTTCGGCCTTCGGCCTCGCAATGACGCCAGCGCTTGGACAGGGTCAGCGTAATGTGGAGGTTGCTTCGGCCTCACAATGACGGGCGGCTTCGCCGCCCCATCTCCCAACTCTCCCTTATTCTTGCGGCGCACCGTGGTTGCGAGGGCGGAGGCACTTCAACAGCAGCAACTTCCCTTCGCACTAATCACTAACCACTTCCCACTGATCACTAACCACTACTCACTACTCACTACTCACTTCCCACTAACCACTACTCACTACTCGCTATCCACTTCCCACTCCCCGCCCATTACCAGTTTTCTAAATTGTTCGTAATTAGAGGTGTAGGCGGCATCGAGAAGCTGTTGTTTAAACAATTCCAGGCGTTGTGTGTGGTTGGGCATGGCTGCGGCTACGCGGCGTATGTCGCTAATCATGTAAGCTTCGAGTGATTGCAGTTGAATGAGCCAGGGTTGCAGCAACAGTCGTTCGTCACCTGCCAATTCGATGTTGCCCGATTGCGTGGAGGTCTGTGTTACCTCTTGTAACGTGTTGCTCCCGTCGAGGGTGAAGCTGAAGGTTACCCCATCGGGGGTGTTTGCGGCCTTTATCGTATGTCCATGAGCCTCTGCCACCATACGGCAGAACGTGAGCCCAAGTCCGGTGGATCGGTAACCCGATGAAGGAGTGGATTTGGGGTCTTGCACGTATTTGTCGAAGATGGTTTGAAGCATTTTGGGTTCGATATGCGACCCAGGGTTCGATACAGCAATGTTCACTGTTCCATCGGGTTGTGTTAACGCGCTAAGGGTAATGGTTGCATTGAGGGGCGTATGGCGGATGGCATTGGTTAGAAGGTTTTCGATCACGCGCGACAAAAGTGCAGGATCGGCTACTACGTTTGGGCTGTCGGAGGCGTAGTTTACTGTGATGTTTCTCTCCTGGAGGCTGATCTCTTGTTCTGCAACAACGTTGTTGATGAGCTGGTCGAGAGGCGTGACTTCTTTGTTGAGACTTATAGCTGTGTGCTCGTGTTTTTCAACATCGAGAAGGTTGGATACCAGTCCGAGCATTTTAGCCGATATGTGTTTGATTTGTTTGTCGGGTGTTTTGGCAATGATCTGGCTTAACGGATTTTTCAAATCGTGTACCAATGTGCTGATTAGGATGCGTTTGAACTGGTCAAGTCTTTCCAGTTTGTGGTATTGTTGGGCAATTTCCTCGGCCTGTACTTGGATTTCTTCTTTTTGTTCGGTCAGTTTCTGGTTTTTTGTTTGTAATTCCGAGGTGCGCTCCAATACAATCTTTTCAAGATGTTGCTTTTCTTTTTCGAGTCTTCTGGAATTTAATCGTAAGATCAGGAATAACAGTCCTGCCCAAATCAAAAATACCAAAATGTAAAATGGGTATTTGAAAATGGCGAGGGGGTTTTGCCTGTAGCTAAACAGATAATAAAACAGGTTGGTATTGTAATAGAAACCTAGCCTTTTGCCAACCCTGATGGTGTGGAGGCCGTATTCCTGCGGGTAGGGTGCAAATTCCTGACTAATTGCAAATCGGGCCTTGAGATCAAAATCGGGGGAAAATACCAACAATTCATGATCCCTGAAGGCAATAAACTCACTTTTTTCATCGCCATCGATGTCGAAAAAACCCGCACTGTGGGCAATATTCTGTATCTGCTTTGTTGAATCAAGGTTGATGGAATACACAAACATATTTCCCTTATCCCTGAAGACGATGGAATTGTTGTCGGTGTACATTTCGGTGAAACTATGGGGAAGTGGTATTTGCTTTACTATCTTGCCTTGTAAATCGCAGAGGGTAATCACTTTGTTGCTGATTTTCCCTATGTCTGTATTGGTTAGCGCTATGATGTGGGGAACGTGGTTGATGGTGATAAATTCTGATTTGGTGAAATTTGTCCAACCATAAAACTCGATGGGCTCGAATGCAAATTTGAGTTTATCGTTGAAAAGCAGGATGTAGGATGAAAAGTCACCATAATCATAAACCAGGTATTTAAGTGGTTTATAAGTTTTGAACATCTCGATAGTATCCTTATGGGTTGATTTCTCCATACTTTCGTACTCGTAGGTTGTCATGGTGTTGCCGGTCGCCAGTATGTCCCTTGCTAATAAATAGTTTTCACCCTTGATGTTGATCAATCCTGTTTTTTTTATTACAAAACTGCCTTTATCAGATGACGTCAAACTGTCGTTGGTCAGATCATATTTATAAATATACCGGTTTGCTACGGAATAGCCCGGCGTGAGATCAAAGTATATTGTTGATTGATCGGTAGTAATGAAGTTGTTAATTACATCGGGCTTGTGGTTGTAATATCTGGCCTGACCAATTTCAATTTTCTTTGCCTGTTGGTATTGATCGAGATTCTGATTGTAAACAAGTACATTCAACCAGGCAATTTTGTCAATTACGGTAATAAATACAATCTCTTTATTCCCATCATGGTTTACATCGCTGAAATGCAAAAACTTACTGATGCAGAAATCGTCTTTATAAAAAATATGAGCAGTGTGCAATTTGTCTTTGTACCGGTATTCGATGGAGTGGCCGGTTTGATTGATGTTGTGATGGGTCAGAAATTCAGGCACAGAATCGTTGTTTAAATCAACAACGTATTCCTGGTCGCTGGCATTCTTTTGCCAAATCGAATCAAGTTCAAGCGTGTATGAAGCAAATTGCTTTTCTGGAACCACCTGGCTGATCAGGATAGTGATGATGAGAGCCAGGGCAAGGAGAATGAAATGGGGGAGGTGCTTTGTCAGTTTCATAGTGGTTAATTGATTTCTTGGATGAATCTTGTCAGCGAGTCGCCAGCCTGAAGACCAAATTTCTTTTTTAACCTGAATTTTGTTTTTTTGATGGTTTCAAGTGACACGTTAAGTACACTGGCCACCTCCTTGGTGCTTAGGTTGAGTTTCATGAGTCCGCACAATTTGCGGTCGGCCTGACTGATATCAGGGAAACGTTGGTTTAGAGTTGTGTAAAACGATTGGTGCACCTGGGCAAACAGGTAGTCGAATTCTGTCCAGTTGATGGTGAGGGTTCGGGTTTTTATTTCTGAAATGAGTCTTGCAATTTTTTCTTCTCCGTATTTGTTGGTGTGTGGTAAAAGTTCTTTCAGCCCTTTGATAAAATGGTGATGGTTCTCAGCATTGTTCACTATGCGCATTTTCATGGCTGCCATCGATTGGGTGTTCACCTGTAATTGCTGGTTGATTTGTTCCATCTCTTTCTGAGCCATTCGTGCCTGTAGCTCCATCCGGGTCAGGTATTGTTGATGTAAATGAATCATCGCTTTCACCCGGGCAATGATTTCTACGTTGTCGAATGGCTTGCGTATGTAGTCGTTGGCTCCGGCTTCGAGGGCCTGCGTCAGATCGGTGGTGGTCAACATTTTTCCGGTGGCCATGATTATGGGGATCAACATGGTGGCTGGTGATGCCCGAAGCATTTTTATAGCTTCCAACCCATTTTTTTCGGGCATGTCCCAGTCCATGACAATTGCTTCCGGATGGTGCTTTGCGGCTAACTCCACAGCAGATGTCCCGTTGGAGGCAAGCAGGATTTCGTAGTTTTCCTGAAAAAGGATGTCAACCAAATCTTTGAGGTTCTGGGGTTCATCGTCAGCCAAAAGCACGGTGAAGCGGTGTTGGGAGGTTTCGGGGATTTGGGTCGGTGTGGCATTCATAATCTGATCGTTTTCTTTCAGGAGCAGTCGTTGCCAAAACCGTTTCGTCAGTATTTTTTTGAACAGAGGTAACTCGTTATGAGTCAGTCTGCTTGGTGAATATAAAGCACCCGACTAAAACTTTGAAACGACAATGACGAAGCAAATATAAGAAAACAAGAGGAATCTATTCGTGCGGCACCCTGTTTTTTTGCAGGTCGTATAGCTCAGGGCAGGGTTGGGGTGATTGGTGCTGCTAAAAAACGGTTGGTATTTTTTATCCGGTAATTTTTTTCCTGTGGTTAATACATAGAAAACCATGAAGATGAATGTTGGCTGCGGGGCAAGTATTGTGCGCCTGCACGATAGCCTGGCTTTCAGAAGCCACAGAAACCATACTCTCTTTTTTCTATGCAAATCAGTCACACTCTGAATTATACCGCGTCTTAGTGAAAATGCGAAGCATTTGAGCTTAGAGGCGGTTAATACCGAGCCACCAGACGCAAGTTATTTTCGCAAAATCAAGTGGATTCGGTATATCAACTGTGTGTCATTGCCATTTTCTTAGCTGCAATAAGTTCGAAGTCGGTTGGCAGGTAGTCGTCCCGCGTGGCTCTGCTCAAAAAAGCTCAAAAATCAACCATTGGCCTCTGAAAAAACCTTTATTTGCTTGCTGTGTGATCGAAAATCGTTTCATAGATTGTAGTTCATCAATTGGTTAGGCTATGTTCCGGTGCAACGGGGGGGTCACCGTATTGTGCGCCAATGCGTTAAGCCTCTTATGCATAGCCTTGGTATGGCGTTGGTATAGCGTTGGTCTCTGCGAGAGTCATTCATGGGTGTCAAACGGCTTGTTGGTGAAATTGCGAAGCATTGAACCGGTAAAGTACCGTGAGGTTGGGCTTGTAGAAAAGTCGCAACCAGCGGGGCAACCACGGCATACCTCCGGCTCTTGTCATGTGTATAAATTTAAGCCGGTTTGGTATAAGTATCGGTACAACGCCCCTTATAGATATTCTATTGTAAAATAGATTTTTTAGAGGAAACCAAAATCACGCCGATGTTTTCACCCACACCCGTTTTCCATCAAAAGTTACTGCTACTTTCATGATGTTGGTGCAGCCTTGCTGGCGGATTGCGGCTTCGTAGCGGCGGTCTTCGATTTGTTTCAGGGCTGCTTCGAGGGTCTGGTCTTTGGTTTCGTTGTTGAAAGTATCAATGGATTTAAGCTCCATGATGATGGCCTGCTTGCTCTTGTCCTTTGGTATTACACTCACATCAAACCGTCCGTAACCCGATTCTTTTTCGGAATACACCTCGTAGCGGTCAGTCAAACGAATGAGCATCCCAAGCAAAAATGCCTGAAACACCCGCTCAACCTCTTTGGTTTTGCGGCCTGCATTAAAATACGAAAGTGTTTCGAGCACGAATTTCGAGAGTATTCGCTCGAAAGTCCTGATGTCGTTGGCAATTAAAGCGTTGAGCATTTCGTCCAATTCTTTGCTGCCGATGCTTTTTTCAAACCATTTGTTGATGGTGTCAACATAAATGAGCCTGAGTTCCTGGTTTGGAATAGAGACCTGGTAAACCCTCCTGCTGTTCTGCATTTCAAGGTAAAGGGCTTTTAAATAGCCTGTCTGAACCAGAAATGACATAATTGTTTCCTGACTACTCTCCAAATCCTCAAAAGAGATATTCTCATTAATAGGTGTAAAAACCGGGATGTTATTAAGCGCGTCTTCGATCCCTTTTTTGACCGTGTTGTCCGAGTCTTTTATCAGGTTGTGCACCAATGTATTGGCGCTGGTGCTAAGCCAGTAAGGCAGAAATCTACCATTAGAATCAACAAATCCCAATATTGACCATGGGTTGTAAATCTCTGCGTTGCCAAAGAAGTAGCCATTGTACCAGTCTTTTACCTGTTTGGATGATTTACTCAAAGCAAAATCGTCCAACAACTTATCTACCTCTTCTTGCGTAAAACCAAACCTGGTATTGTATTTTTCGGATAGTACCGAATAAACTTTCACATTGTTCAGATCGCTGAACATCGATTCTTTGGATACACGCAGGATGCCGGTTAAAATGCCTTTTTGCAGGTGTTGGTTGCCTTTCAGCGTATTGCCCAGGAGGGTGCGAAGGAAGTTGATGGCTTGGGTATAAAAACCGTTCAGGAAGGCCTCGTGAACGGGCGTGTCGTATTCGTCAATGAGGATAAAAACTTTTTGTTGATAGTAACGATGCAATAATTCGGACAGCAGCAATATGGATTCACTCAAAAGGGATTCATCGGCTTTTTCTTCGATGATGCTGTTGAATTTTTGCAGCTCAACCTGGTAAAGCTTACCCGTTTCAAGTACGCTTTCATGTGTTTTGAATTCCTTCGCGATGACCGCTCTGATGGAATAGAAAATCTTTTCAAAATTATCGCCTTTGCACGATTTAAGACTCAGCGAAATAACCGGGTACTGTCCCTGGTACTGCTCAAAAACCGGACTTTGAGTGATGTCCAGACCCTGAAAAAGCTGCCTGTTTTCTTCCACGTTTTTATTCGTAAAAAAATAGTGCAGCATGCTCATGTTAAGGGTTTTGCCAAACCTCCGCGGGCGGGGAAAGAGCAATACTTCTGACGCATCCTCCATAACTTCCTCAATAAATAGCGATTTATCAACAAAATAGGCATTGGATTCCCTTAGTCGTTTAAAATCGTCAACACCGATGGCAAGTTTTTTCATGGCTCAAACATTTGCTGCAAAAATACTGATTTTTTTGTCAAAGCATCACGAGGCTAAATTGGCGATTTTTGTCCGGGAATTGAATCCTCTAAAGGGGCGAAATGCCAGAGAATGCGATATAGATTAATGCCAAAGCCTTTTTCGATGCATAAAAAAACACGATCTCCGGTATTCTTTCGATAAAATGAAGGGAGCAACCTTCCGGTCGCTCCCTCATGTATAAATCAAACCAGAAGTGTTCTACCCGAGCAGGGTTTTCCGTGTGTCGTACACTTTTTTCCCACCATAGCCGGCAGCCAGTCCCAGCAGCAGGGCTATGCCGCTGCCTGCCGGAGCTGCTCCTCCTCCAATGGGGTTGCCTCCCACGGCGTTTCCGTTGGAGTTGTTGCCGGGAGTTGGCTGTGCCGT
>JAQVCV010000126.1 GCA_028689615.1 Bacteroidales bacterium
AAAGCCAGTGGGGCACCATCGGGTGTTTATACCGGGATCCGTATTGCCGAAACCCAGGCCACCGACCAAGTGTATAAAAACACCTTTACCGGTTTGAGCTATGGGAATTATGCGGTGGGGAAGAATTATGGAGATATACAGGAAAATGGCCTCGCCTACTACTGCAACCAAAATACCGGCAACTGGAGGGATTTTCACGTTGTGAAAAACACACAAGATCCACCCAAAGGAGGTATTCAAGACCCGATTGGTTCAACCCTGATACCGGCTGGCAACACTTTTACTGAAAATGCCAATTCCAATTTTTACAATGCTGGGGACTATTGGATTGGTTACTACTATTACGCGCCTACTGCCGGAAACACAAACACACCTTACTACCCTGATGCGGTTTACCGTGTAACCCTTGAACCTGTAGTCGGCATTCAAAATCAATGCCTGTCCCATTACGGCGGAAGTGGTGGCGGTAGTGGTTCAGACCAAGACTTGGTGATGACTCCTGAAGAAAAGCAACAGGTTGAAATGGAATTTGCAACCGGTTTATCCGATTACAATAACGTTAAAACGCTGTATGAAAACCTGAAAGATGGTGGCAATACAGATGCAACAATATCGGATATTGAAACGGCTTGGCCGGGCGATATGTGGGAACTGAGGGCAGAGTTGTTGGGGAAATCTCCACATCTTTCGTTGGATGTTCTCAAAGCAATGGCAGACAAAACCGATGTTTTGCCTGATAATGTCATATTCGAGATTTTGGCAGCCAACCCTGATGAACTGAAAAAGGATGAGCTTATCAAATATCTTGAAGATAAAGAGAATCCTTTACCACAATATATGATAGACATTCTGAAGCAGGTAGCCGCCGGTTCAACCTATAAAACGGTTTTGAGGCAGCAAATGGCCCATTACAACCAATTGAAGACCCGAGCCGCTTATGACATTGTAAGAAGCTTGCTCAACGATTCGGTTACTGACAACAACGAGCTTCGTAACTGGCTTGACAATATCGGAGGCAAAAGAGCAGATGAGCAGATTATTGCTTCGTATATGAGCGAAGGTAATTTTACCAATGCCCTTTCGCTGGCCGCTTTAATGCCTTCTCTTTACAATTACACAGGCGATGAACTGACCGAACACAATTACTATAGTGACATGCTAAATTTGCAAATTAATCTTGTACAGCAAGGAAGGACAATATTCGACCTTGACAGTACAGAGGTAGCCCATCTTGAATTCGTTGCTGAAAACAGCGCAGGAACGGCGGGTACTCAGGCTAAAGGAATACTTGAATTTGCTTACGGATACCATTTTTGCAATTGTATTAACAGTGATTCCACAAGTTATAAAAGCAGTGGTAATGTCAATTACGCCGCTTTTAGCAATATTTTCGGACCTGAAGTGGAAGTAAATCCCAATCCTGCCGGTGAATGGACAGCGTTCAATTATACATTGCCGGTTAACAATTCGAAAGGTGTGATAAAAATATCGGATGTAAACGGGAAAACCATCGAAACGTTGATTGTCTCAGATCCACATGGACAAAAAGTATGGGATACACGCAAGATTAGCAATGGGGTGTATTTATATACCATTGAAGCAAATGGACTTACAAAATCTGGTAAAATAGTGATTAGTAAATAAAACAAACAAGGGGGATGACAATGTGTTATCCCCCTATTTTACTTGTGGTATGAAAAAGATAATTGTATTACTTGTCCTGTTATTCAGTTGTATTATGATGTATTCTCAGGAATATCAGTTGATATGGCAGAATTGTTTTGGAGGGAGTAAGCTTGATGGAGCTTATGATATAGTTTCCCTGCCTAGCGGATATTTAATTGCAGGAGGTACAGGTTCGAATGACGGGGATGTATCTGTTTCCTACGGAAATGGTGATGGTTGGCTTATCAGAGTTGACAGTACCGGTAATCTTCTTTGGGAAAAAACTTATGGAGGATCAGATTCGGAAGGTTTTAGCAGAATAATACCTACAACTGATAATAATTTTTACTTATTGGGTATCTCTTGGTCTTCTGACGGAGATATTAGCTATGACCCTTATCCCGGTTCACCTGACTACTGGATTGTCAAAATTGACAGTTCCGGTAATATTCTTTGGGACAAGATAGTTGGAGGTACCCAGGGCGAGTCTTTGTCTACCGGAGATGCAACTTTGGATGGAGGGATTGTGGTGATCGGTCATACTTACTCTAGTGATGGTGATGTTAGTGTCCGCTATGGCTGGGCCGATACCTGGGCGGTAAAGCTCAGCAGCGAGGGCGAGCTGGAATGGGATTATACAATCGGCACGGATTGGATAGACAAAGGCCAGGCTATCTTGGCAACTTCTGATGGTGGGTATCTGATTGCAAGCACTTCCATAATTCTTGAAGGGGGCATTGGAAATATTTCCTGTTTTCCACATACATATGGTTGGTCAGATGGGATGATATTTAAACTCGATTCAAATCTCAATATTCAGTGGCAAAAAAGCTATGGAGGAAGTGATCATGACGGAATAATAGCCTTAATTGAGGTAAGTGATGGATATGTTTTTAGTGCTTGTGTGCACTCGAATGATGGTGATATTTCCGGTTGGCATGAGGGGTACAATCATCTTGGCGGCTCCGAAAGTGATATATGGGTTGTTAAAATAGATTTTCATGGAAACATTATCTGGCAAAAATGCCTGGGAGGTTCCAGGTCGGAAGATGCACTTAATTTGTTTCAAACTAGTAATGCTGGATTTATTGTAATTGGAAGTACCAGGTCAAATAATGGAGATGTAACTGGTAACCATTCAATGAGTGAGTACGATGATGATATATGGGTTGCTAGATTAAATAACGAAGGAGAATTGCTATCCCAGCATTGTTTTGGTGGCGCAGGAAGTGAAATGATAGAATTTGGCGCGGTAAAAAAAAGTGATTACAACTTTGTCATAGCGTGTAATACTAATTACGGCCCTTCCTACGACGTGGACTGCACACCCTATGGTGGCATTACAGTAGATAAGGATATCTGGTTGTTTGAGCTAAAAGACTGCACCCACTACGCCCCCCTCACCCCCTCCCAACCCACCGGCCCCACCCATGCCTGCTCGGCTTCGGGCGAACCCGCCCGCTACACCGTGCCGTCCTTAGCCAACCAAACCCACGCGTGGC
>JAQVCV010000017.1 GCA_028689615.1 Bacteroidales bacterium
GTCGGTTGTGGGTATTCGTTGCCCGATGAGTTTCTCGATGTCGCGCAGCAGGGGTTTTTCGAGTGCATCGCAAAACGAGAAGGCGGTGCCATCGGCGCCGGCTCTGCCCGTGCGGCCGATTCGGTGCACATAGGTTTCGGGCACCTCGGGCAACTCGTAGTTCACCACCCACTGCATCTCTTCTATGTCGATTCCACGGGCGGCGATGTCGGTGGCTACCAACACGCGGGTCTCCATGTTTTTAAAATTGTTGAGAGCACGCTGGCGGGCGTTCTGCGACTTGTTACCGTGAATGGCTTCGGCCACGATATGGCTTTTTGTCAGGGCTTTGGCCAGCCTGTCGGCACCATGCTTGGTGCGGGTGAAAATAAGTACCTGGTTCATCGCCGGGTTTTTCAGCAGGTGGAGCAGCAGGGTCGTTTTGTTCTCTTTGTCAACCATGAACACCTGCTGTGAAATGATCTCAACGGTGGTAGCCGACGGGGTGATCTCCACTTTCACCGGTTGTTGAAGGATGGTGCCTGCTAACTTAACGATCTCGGGGGGCATGGTGGCTGAGAAGAACAGCGACTGGCGTTGTCGTGGCAGCAGGGCAATGATCCGTTTCACGTCGTGTATGAAGCCCATGTCGAGCATCCGGTCGGCCTCGTCGAGCACGAAGATTTCGATGTTGCGAAGGTTCACGATGCCCTGGTCGGCAAGGTCGAGCAAGCGGCCGGGGGTGGCCACCAGAATATCAACACCCCGTCTCACGGCATCGGCCTGGGGATTCTGGTTCACACCGCCAAAAATCACTGTGCTTTTCAGGGGCATAAACCGCCCGTAGGCTTCGATGCTTTCGCCTATCTGGATGGCCAGTTCGCGGGTCGGGGTTACAATCAGGCAGCGGATGCCTTTTCGCCGGTCGTGCATGGGGCGTTCGCCAAGCAGCTGTAAAATGGGGAGGGTAAACGCGGCGGTCTTGCCGGTACCCGTCTGGGCGCAACCCAACAAATCGTCGCCCTGAAGAATAATGGGTATGGCTTGTTGCTGGATGGGGGTGGGAGTGTTGTAACCTTCTTGTTGCAGCGACCTGAGTAGAGGTTCGATAAGGTTAAGCGATTGAAATGACATAAAGAGTTTTAAGGTGGATAATTCCACTGAACGATGCCTGACTCGAAAAAAGATGGGAATGGTTCGGGGGTGAAATCGGGCACAAAGGTACGGTTTTTTTACGACCTGGTGGCTTGCATGTTTTCCATGCATGCAGCATTTGCCAATTATACCGGCTGAGGTTTCGGGCTAAGTGCTAAGGTTCATGTTGAAGATTCCTCCTTACAAGAAGCGCGTTGCCCGATCCAACAACAACCTGACCGGTTTCTTCCACCAGTAAATCGCGACAAATAGCTTGCTGGCCCATGCTGCTGGTTACCAGTACCGGATTTGGAGCAGGTCCAACTATAACTTTCTGGTAGTTTAACGGAACGGCAGCCGGTGTCCAGTTGCTGGCCGTGAACCAGTCGTTGCTGGTAGCTCCGGTCCAGTTGACCACAGGTGGATTGATGTTGGTGGATGTCAATGCCGTAAGGTCTGTTTTATGCAATTGTTGCGGAATATTCACGAAAGGGGGAACGACCACTGCTTCATTCGAGATAAAAAATTGCAAACCTGTTGATGTTGCAATGGCTTCTGTTTGGTGTCCAGGTAAATTGAGGGTTATTTTTCTGATGCTGCCACTGAAAAAAAAATGTTGGTTAGGCTGGTCGTAAAGCAGTGTGATGAAGGGGCTGCCCAGGTCGGTATAGCCAATCAGGGATGTGAGTCCGGCCGCAAGGTTGAAAGAGGCTCCGGTTACAAGGCCTCCGATGTTGAGGGTTTCGCGGGGGTATGCCGTTTGGGTTCCTGGTGATTTAGTAAGGGCGTAGCGGGTAGTTTGTTTTGAAACCCATTGTTTGGTGAAAAGGAATATGGAGTCGGCGGTTATTACCATCGCTTCGCAATCGAAGTCGGTGTTGTTAGGCCCGGCAGGTGCGAAATTGGTTTGATCGGAATAGGAAAATGCAAGGGTTTCGATGATAGGAGTTCCACTAAGAATGGAGCTTTTAAGGACTTTCAGAATGTGCAGATCGGTTCGGTTTCCGTTGGCATTGTTTCCAAAATCGCCTACATACAGATACGATTCGTCTTGTGCCAGTTCTTCCCAATCGGTGTTGGTGGCGCCGGTCAGGGTAACTGTTTGTACGATAGCTCCTGTTACTGTGTCAAGTGCATACAGGTTTTGGTCGGAGTTGTCGTTGTGGGTCCACAGCATTCCATTCCAAAGCACCAACCCCGATGTCTCGTGAATCACCGGATTCAGCAATACCGATGAGGCGGGCGATACCAGGGTTGGATTGAAGGAGCATGAACCGTTGTTGTAGAAGGCTTCAGAATCGTAGTTCGAGGCCATCGGATCGGTACATCCCCACGATTGACCTTTGGTTTCTGACAGGGTTAAAGAGAGTAAAACAAGCCCTAATGCTTTACAAAACAGCCCCGATTTGATTTTTCCATTCATATTCATGCAAATTAGAACACAAAGGTAAATCAATCGGGGCCATTTTTCGGGCGGTGCTTGTTTTTTTTAAAGGTCAATCCAACCCGATAACGGTTAGCGTGTTATCCGACAGTTTGAGCCACCATCTTCCAACCTCAACTATCGGGAAAGGAGAACATAAAAACTTGTTATTTTTTCTCTCCGTTCTTGTACTTCACGGTATTTGCTTTCCCGTTTTCGTCGTATTCGGTCCATTTGCCTTCTCTTTTTCCGGCAGTCATCTGGCCGCTGATCTTAAGCTGACCGTTTTCGTAAAACTCTTCGTAAACTCCTTCCTGCACCCCGTTTATGTAGGTTTGTTTTTTTGATATCTGACCGTTGGAATAAAAGGTTTTGTGCTCCCCATTGAAGTTGCCTTCTTTGTATTCATAGGCAGCAATTACCCTCCCGCTCTGGTCGAACCACGAGCTCAGCCCGTCGCGCTTCCCTTGTTTGTAGAACGATTGTTCCTGGAGTTTCCCGTTGTCGTAATACATCTTTTTCACACCGTCTTCTACCCCGTTGCGGTAATAGATTTCGCTGATTTTACGGGTTCCGTTCATGTAGTTGGTTGACAGGCCATGGAGCTGGTCGTTGCGGAAGGTTTCATCGGCCTGAAGAAAACCTCGTTTGTCAATTACCAGATGTTGACCGTCTTTTACCCCCATCCTGTAACTGGTCACTTCGCTCACAACACCCCCGGGATGGTAGTTGGTCCAGGTGCCATCGCGTTTGTTGTCAACATAGAATCCTTTCGCTACGACTCTGTTTTGGGCTTCTTCCCAGTAGCCCTGCTTCAATCCTTTAGCGTCGGTTTGGTTGGTAAGGGTGTCGGAATGCTGGGCTTTTGCCGCGATTCCTGAAATCAACGATAACACAACAATTAACGTTGAAAGAATTTGGTTTTTATTCATCATTATCTCAAGTTTAAGATGTTAATAGATTTATATCGGATCATCAGAAATAGGTGTTGCAAACAGGTCAAATTGGTCCACGCTGTCAATGGTCATCCTATACAACTCTCCGGGTTTCAGATTTGGATGTATGTTCATGTCAACCAGCACTTCGTTGTCAACCTCGGGCGAGTCGTACTGCGTACGGCCAATCCAGTAATCGCCTTCCAGACGGTCGATCATAACTTCCAACGATTTTCCTTCCAGTTTTTGGTTAAGTTCAAAAGCAATTTGCTCCTGCAATTTCATGAGGTTGGCAGCCCGTTCGGTTTTTTCGTCCTCGGGCACATCGTCGGGTAGTTGGAAAGCGTGGGTCTCTTCCTCGTGACTGTAAGTGAACACGCCAACCCGGTCAAATCTGTTGTAGCTGATGAAATTGAGTAATTCTTCCATCTCTTCCTGCGTTTCTCCAGGGTAACCAACAATAAAACTTGTGCGGATGGCCGCGTCGGGTAATTCGGTTCTGAACCGGTCGATGAGTTGTTGTGTCTGGGTTGCATTTACTCCCCGACGCATCGATTTCAAAATCCGACTGTTGATGTGCTGCAACGGGATGTCGATGTAATTGCAAATGTTGTCGCGTTCGCGCATCAAGGGGAGCAAGTCATCGGGAAAAGAGGTCGGGAAAAGGTAGTGGAGCCTGATCCACCGGAAAAGGCGGCTGTCGGAAAGTTGCCTTACCAATTCGGTCAACATTTGTTTTTTGTAAAGGTCAACTCCATAGTAAGTGAGATCTTGCGAAATGAGCATGATCTCTTTCACTCCCCGCGCTGATAGTTTGGCTGCTTCCTCCATCAACGATTCTAGGGTGCGCGACACGTGTTTGCCTCTGATCAAAGGGATGGCGCAAAAGGAGCATTGACGGTCGCAGCCCTCGGCTATCTTAAGGTAGGCGTAATGAGGGGGGGTGCTGAGAACTCTTTCTCCAAGCAACTCGTCGCGGTAGAGCAATCCTGCCGATTCAACAATCTTGGGTTGATCGTTCACCCCAAACCATCCGTCAACTTCGGGGATTTCTGCTGCCAATTCAGCTTGATAACGCTGAGCCAGGCAGCCCATCACGATCAGTCTGTCAATCTTTCCCGATTTTCGGGCTTCAGCAAACCTGAGGATGGTGTCGATGGATTCTTGCTTGGCATCGCCTATAAAACCACAGGTGTTGATAACTACCTGGCGCGATGTCGTTGCTTCTTCGGCGTGTTCTGCCTTAAATCCTGCCGCCTCAAATTGTCGGAGTAACGATTCAGAGTCAACAGTGTTTTTGGAACACCCAAGGGTAACGATGCTTATTTCTTTGTTTTTTTTCAGTGTCAAAGCCTTAGTGGTATGGAGGTTGGGAATTGTCATTTGGAATCAAAAAGATCTATCTGGATTTTTTTGTTGAGTTTGCTTGCTTTGGCCAGGATGGTTGCCATGTCAAGTGTTTGCAGTACACGCTTGTGCATCACCATTCGGCCATTCACAAAAAGGGTCTCTACATCCGACGAGTGCATGGCATAAACCACATGCGACCAGATGTTGTAGAGGGGTGTGAGGTGGGGTTGGTCGAGCCGTGCCACCAAAATGTCAGCAGCCTTTCCCGCCTCGATGCTGCCTGTAATGTTATCCACTCCCAAAACCCGGGCACCTCCAATGGTGGCCATTTCTACTACTTTACGGGCGGGCATGGCAGCAGGATCTTTACAAAGCAGCTTGGTTACCAGAGCGGTGCCTCGCATTTCGTTGAACAGGTTGAGGTTGTTGTTTGAGGCTGCACCATCAGTTCCAAGTCCGCATTTGATCTTGCTTCGGGTGTAGGTATCGATGGGGGCCCAGCCTGAGGCCAGTTTCATGTTGCTCGATGGGTTGTGGGCAATTCCCATGTCGAGGGTAGCTGCCAGTTCTATTTCCTTTTGATCGGTGTGAATCATGTGCGCGGCAATCAGTCGCTCGCTAATTCCGGTTTGCAACAGATAGGGAAGGGGGCGAAGGCCGTTGCCCGATAAGCTGTTCGTTACTTCTTCATCGGTTTCCGACAGGTGGATGTGTACCGGGAGGTTAAGCCGGCGGCTTTCTTTGGCTATGCTTTGCAGCAACGGTTTGCTGCACGCGTAAATGGAATGAGGGGCAAAGGCAACCCTTACCAGCGGGTGATTGCGGTATTGGGTTGCCATACTTTCGGTATGTTTCAGAGTGCTTTCCGGGGTAGGGTGGCTGGGCGAAGGGAAATCCATAACCGCTTCGCCTGTCAATACTTTCATCCCCGCTTCAATGCAGGCACGGGCAACTTCCTCCTCAAAGAAATACATGTCGGCAAACAAAGTGGTGCCCGACCTGAACATCTCGGCGATAGCCAGTTGGGTTCCCGTGAAAACATTTTCGGCGGTCACAAAACGGGCTTCAGCAGGCCATATAAAATCGCGGAGCCAGGTGTCGAGCGGCATGTCGTCGGCCATTCCCCTGATAAGGGTCATGGCTGCATGGGTGTGGCAATTGATCAAACCGGGCATAACGAGATGGTTGCTGATGTCGAGCACCTCATGAGGTTGGGGGCGGTTGCTGATTTCTGTCATCCTGCCAACGGCAGTGATGTTGCTCCCGCAAATCTCAACAAAACCACGATCAACCACCTCAAATCGATCGTTCATGGTCAGAATCAGTCCGTTGTCAAGCCGTAAGTCGGGTCTCATATTTCGCTCTCTACAATCTCAATTTTCACTATTTCATAGCCTTTCCACACCTCACGTGCAGCATGGGAAACCCCAATCAGCACCGAAACCATCCCCATGAGAAACAGTGTTACCGAAAGAGATTGCAATTCGAGGTCTTTAAGGAAAAAGTCACCCCCGATTGAGAGGGAGGCCAAAATAAAGAAAGCTACACCCAGAGTGTAGAAAAAGACCGTGTTTCTAACAAGTTTCACTCTATAGGCAAACCGTTCAACCTGCATCTGGATGCTGTTAAGGCGTTTCGATTGTTCTTCATTGAGAGTTTGTGTGCGTTTTTGCGAAACCAAACGTCTTTTCTCTTCTTCCAATACCCTGATTCTGTTAACAACAAGGCTGTATTTGTTGTTGGTTCCCAGCAGGAGCAGTCCGCATGCCGAAATCATGATCCCCGGTGCCAACATGGCTTGAATCAGGTCAACCGATGTGAAATTGAGCATAGTTAAAAGTTTTAAATTGCTGTGCAAAGATAGGGGCCTCTTCTGTATTTCTTTACTTTTGATTCTATGCCGATTTTCATGGCTTGTTGGTATCTTGTTCTATGGTAGGGTATTGCGTTATTTTTTGCAGTCTGGAGAACAGTATTTGGGCTTCAGTTTCTACCTTTGTCTGGTTGCTAGTATCTCATTTATTTGTTTTGAAATGATTACCTTTTTTATTGGAGTTGCTTTACTTGTAGTGGGTTATCTTGTTTATGGGTCGGTTATTGAGCGTGTATTTGGTGCCGATGACCGTCGCCCGACCCCTGCTGTCACGCAAGCTGATGGAGTAGATTTTGTCCCTTTAAAGTGGCATAAAATATTTTTGATACAGTTTTTGAATATTGCCGGGTTGGGGCCGATATTTGGTGCCGTGATGGGTGCCGTTTATGGTCCTGTGGCATTTTTGTGGATCGTTTTTGGGACTATTTTTGCCGGTGCTGTTCACGACTATTTCAGCGGGATGCTGTCGGTTCGCCATCAGGGAAGCAGCATTGGTGAAGTGGTTGGCATTTATCTCGGGAACGGGATGAAGCAGTTTATGAGAGGATTTACTGTAATTCTTATGGTTTTTGTCGGGGCTGTTTTTATTACAGGCCCTGCCGAAATTCTTGCCGGGATTACCCAAGGTGATGCTTCATGGTTTAACCTCACTTTCTGGGCCTGTATCATCGTGGTGTATTACGTGTTGGCTACCCTGCTACCTGTCGATAAAATAATCGGACGAATTTATCCTTTTTTTGGTGTTGCCCTGCTGTTTATGGCAGTGGGTGTTATTGCCGGATTGTTTGCTACAGGCAAAATATCCGCCATGCCGGAATTGCTGCCCAATGGCTTTCATAACATGAAGTTTGATGCAGCAAAATCGTCGATATTCCCTATGCTTTTTATAACTATTGCCTGCGGTGCTATAAGCGGTTTTCATTCTACACAGGCTCCCATGATGGCTCGTTGCATCACAAATGAAAAGTTGGGCCGCAGGGTGTTTTACGGAGCTATGGTTACCGAGGGGCTCGTTGCCATGATTTGGGCCGCCGCCGGTATGAGTTTTTATGGTGGTGTGGATGCCCTCAACGGCGTGATTGCCGCGAAAACACCTGCCTCTGTTGTTAGCGAGATCAGCAATTCGCTTTTAGGAAAACTCGGAGGCATTCTTGCTTTGTTGGGTGTGGTAGCTGCACCCATCACCTCGGGCGATACTGCTTTCAGAAGTGCCAGACTTATTGTTGCCGATTTTCTGAAATTCAAACAGTTTTCGATGCGAAACAGGTTGATAGTAAGCATCCCTCTCTTTGTGGCTGGATTGGTGCTCACTCAGTTGAAATTTGAGATCATCTGGAGGTATTTCGGATGGGCCAACCAAACACTTGCAACCATAGTTCTTTGGACTATAGTAGTTTATTTGTGGCAAGCCGGCAAACAGTTTTATTTGGTTCTGGTGCCGGCATTGTTTATGACCGCCGTGGTGTTTACTTACATCCTGCTGGTACCTTCCGGATTTGGCCTAAACCCGTCGCTGGCCTATCCGATGGGAATTGGTGCTTCTCTGCTGATCGGAGGCTGGTTTGGTTGGTATGCTGTACGCAACCGCGGACGGTGGCTTACCCGAAATGGGATTTGAGGCTGGTTAAAGCTCTCCCTCATCGGCAAAACTAAAGTAAGCGTTTTCGCCAACGATTATGTGATCAAGAACTTGGATGTCAAATAATAAAGCTGCTTGCTTGATCTTTTGGGTAATGTTTTTATCGGGTTCGCTGGGATTGATGTTGCCTGATGGGTGGTTGTGCCCTAATACGATGCTGTTAGCACGCCAGTCAAGAGCAAATTTGATGATTTGTTTCACCTCAACGACCGTGCCTGTACTCCCTCCAAGGCTTACTTGTTGCCTGTGTACCAAGCGATTGGCGCGATTTAGAAGCAATACCCAGAATTGCTCCGTATCGAGGTCGTTCAACACATGAAATGCTTTGTAGGAATCTCTGCTGCAAGTGATGTGAGTTCTCGACAGTGGCTCTGAGCCCCGCCTTCTGCCCAGTTCCAAAGCAGCAATGATGGTGATGGCTTTGGCTTCGCCAATTCCTTTAAGTTTTTTGAGTTCGGCCACCGAAAAACGGGAAAGGGTCAGCAAGTTGTCGTTGGCACTCTTCAGAATTCGTTTGGACAGATCTACAGCCGATTCGTTTTTCGATCCGGTCGAAATCAGGATAGCCAGAAGCTCGGCATCGCTCAGTGCCTGACGCCCTTTTGTCAACAGTTTTTCTCTGGGCCTGTCGTCTTCAGCCCATAGTTTGATTGGTGTGTATTTGCTTGTTGTGTCCATCGTTGCAAAGAATAATTCAGGCAACGAAAGTAAACAAATAACCGAACCCGTTTGCGTGTCGAACAGGCAAACGGGTTGGATTGTCTTTATCAAAACGCTCTAACAGTTGTTTGTCAGAGCGTTGAAAAAAGTATTTTTATTTCAAAGATGATGCCCTACATGGCATTCACCTTCTTCATAAGCTTTGATTTCAGATTCGATGCCTTGTTCTTGTGAATAATGGCTTTTTTTGCCAGCTTATCAAGCAACGAAACCACTTTGGGAAGTTGACCAACAGCTTCGGTCTTGTCTGTCAGTGAGCGGAATTTTCTAACTGCATTACGCATGGTACGTGCGTAATAACGATTTCTGAGTCTTTTCTTTTCGTTGGCGCGAATTCTTTTTAATGCCGATTTATGATTTGCCATGTGTAACAGCTTATAAGTTTTTCCGTTTTTAAAGGGAGTGCAAAGGTAGTCATTTTTAGTTTATCAACAATCTTTTTTCTCTTTTTTTTGCGAGATTTTCGCATCTGGCACTCGAAAAGGGGGTGATGGGTGTTCAATGTTTTGATAATGAGTAGGCTTTGGGTAGATAGTCGATGAGATGACGGGCACACAGGGTCTCTTCGGTTTGATGTTCAAGAGCCAGATCACCAGCCATTCCGTGAAGCCAAACGCCACAAAGCGTTGCGATATGAGGGGGGTAACCTTGTGCTATAAGTCCGGTAATTATTCCTGTAAGCACATCTCCACTGCCCGCTGTTGCCATCCCTGGATTTCCGGTATGGTTGAAATAGAGGTTACCATCGGGTGTGCTGGTTGTTGTGTTAGCCCCCTTTAAAACAATGATCAACTGGTGCTTGACTGATAAACTTCTCTGCTTTTCAATCATTTCAAAACTGTTGTCTGATACCCCTGCCAACCGGGAAAACTCTTTTGGATGGGGCGTGAGGATGCTGTTTTGCGGTAGGTAGGCCAGCCAGGTGGTGTGCAGCGATAGGATGTTTAAAGCATCTGCGTCAACAACCAATGGACAATGGCTGTTGTTAATTAGCGTTTTAAGGGTTAATGCGGCCTCTTCGTGTGTTGAAATGCCAGGGCCAATACCAACAGCCTTGAAGTTTTGCAAATCGGGAAGTTTGTGCTGGTTGTCTTTTTGGTATGGGTGACACATGATCTCCGGACAAAATGCATTCATCTGTGACACTGCTTCTTCAGGCAGGTGTGTAGTTACAAGCCCTGCTCCTGCTGCCAGTGCTGCTTTGGAGGTGAGAAGCCCGGCTCCGGTCATCCCCCGCGATCCTGCGATAATGAGGGCGTGGCCGTAATTCCCTTTATGCCCGAAAAACGATCGGGGTTGAAGCCATTCTGATATATCGTGACGGGTTACTAAAAAGGTATTGCTCGACGAAAGTTTGATAGAGTCGGGATGCAGTCCAATGTCAAAATAGTGTATCGTGCCCGTAAATTGTTCATGCTCCGGAGCCAGCAAACTTCTTTTTGGGGGTAGAAAAGTGAGGGTATGGTGTGCCTTGAAGATGGTATCAGTGTTGTTGTTTGCCACCCTGTCTGATTGCAATCCGCTTGGTATATCGATGGCCAGACGCGTTACAGCATGCTGGTTCAGGTGATTGATTAATTCTGCGTAATAGCCTGTTACAGCCCGGCTCAGTCCACTCCCGATCAATGCGTCAATCACAACTGTTGCTCCGTTTATTTCCGGAAGGTCGTTCAGGTTTTCGGCAAAAGTAACGGGGCAATATTTCAGTGCTTTCAATCTTTCGAGGTTAACCATATGATCTGCCGTGGCCGGGGTTTCCTTCGCACCGGCAACAACCACGCTCACCTGGTAGCCATCGCGGAACAGGTGCCGCGCAACAACCAGACCATCACCTCCGTTGTTGCCTTTGCCACAAACAATCAGCACAGGGCTGTTGGGGGGAAGGTTGTAACGCAACCAAACCGAGCATTGTTTCGCCGCTCTCTCCATCAAGTCGGCCGAAGCAATTGGTTCATGTTCAATGGTGAAAGTATCGGCTTCGCGTATTTGTGTTGCCGAAAGTATTTTAAACATAAGCAAACAGCATTATAACGATCGTGCAAAGTTATGAATAGCCAGCATCAAATCGTTTTTCTTTCTAACCGAAACCTCAAGCTCTGTCCCATCTTCCAACACAACCGAACCTCCCTTGCCTCGCAGATAAAGCTTGATATAGGCCAGGTTGACAAGGTGTTTGCTGTGTATTCTGCAAAAAAACTGATCGTTGAGCAGCCTTTCAAACGAACCCAACGGGCGTGATGCCACCAGCTTTCGGCCGTTATGCATCCAGAAGATGGTGTAAGTGTCAGAGGCTTCACATCTTACAATCTGATCGCAGCGCAAAATGTGGATACCCTCTGCATCGGGTACCAGGATACGGTGTTGTGTATAGCGTTGCGCTTCATGGTTTTGCACGTTAATGCTTCCCCGCATGGCCGTAAACCGCTGAAGTGCTTTGTCGAGATCACGGGTTTTTACTGGCTTGATAAGGTATTGAATGGCGGATACCTCGAAGGCTTTCAGCGCGAATTCGTCGTGGCTGGTCGTGAAAATTACCTCAAACCCATGAAAGGTTACTTGCTCCAGTACATCGAATCCTTCGCCATCGGGCAACGAAATATCCAAAAATACCAGATCGGGTTCATGGGTGTCGATGGCTTCTACAGCCTCTGCTACTGTGGCGGCTACAGCGCATAGGCTGATGCCTGTGTTGAGCTTGTCAATAATTTGGTTTAGAAGTAATTGTGCCGATACGTCATCGTCAACAAGCAGTGCTTTAATGTTTGTTTTATTCATGATGCTTCGATGGTTGGTTTTATTTGTTAAAGATAATCCAAAATCGGAAATTTTGGATCATTTCAGTTAAAAGTGATCGGTTATCAGGTTGAATTTTCCTTGCCTGTCGGTTTCCTTTCGCTAATTTTGCCCAAAATTGAAACTCATGGGAATTGATCTTTCGATGTTAACAACCCCTCATAGATTTAATCATGCTGATTTGGTGGAACTTCTCAATTCTGCCGGCGACGATCGGAAAGCTCTTTTTGCCGCTGCGGCAGCCGTGAAGAAAGAATATGTTGGTAACAAGGTTTTCTTTCGGGGTCTGGTGGAGTATTCCAATATTTGTAGCAAGAATTGCTACTATTGTGGGGTCAGGCGGGGAAACCACAAAGTGGACCGGTACCAATTAACCGATGAGGAGGTTCTGGAAGCAGCACAATTTGCTCTCGACAACAGGTTCGCTAGCATGGTGATTCAATCAGGCGAGAGAACTGATGCCAAATTTGTTGATAAGATTGAGAAGCTTCTCGCCCTTATAAAATCTTTATCGAATGGAAAACTCGGTATCACTCTGTCGATGGGAGAACAATCGGAAGAGACTTACAGGCGTTGGTTTGCCGCCGGGGCTCACCGCTATCTTCTCAGAATCGAAACTTCAGACCGCCAGCTTTATTCTAAACTTCACCCTCAGGACAATATTCACGACTTCGATGTGAGAATTGGGGCTCTGAAGTTGCTACGCAAAGTGGGATACCAGGTTGGATCGGGTGTGATGGTTGGTTTGCCTTTCCAGACCGTGGAGAGCCTTGCTTCCGATTTGCTCTTTTTAAAAGAGTTGGATATCGATATGGCAGGCCTCGGCCCTTTTATTGAACATGCCGATACTCCTCTCTATCAATACACCGGCAGTTTGTTGCCCAGGACAGAGCGCTTCGATTTGTCGTTGAAGATGGTGGCGCTGCTTCGGCTTATGATGAAGGATATCAATATTGCTGCTACAACAGCCATGCAATCCATCGATCCTCAAGGGCGTGAGAAAGCAATCATGGTTGGTTCCAACGTTATCATGCCTAACCTTACCCCGCTTAAATATCGAGAAAACTACAAGTTGTATGAAGATAAGCCTTGTATCGACGAAGAGGCCGAGCAATGCCGCTCTTGCCTCGAGGCTCGGATTCATATGGCTGGAAACGAGATAGGATGGGACGAATGGGGCGACTCTCATCACTTTGCTGCTCGACAGGGGAGCAACCAGGATTTTGCCAGTGACGTTGCTATGCCAACCGACCTGCCAGCATAAGGTGTCTATCTTCTTACGTGCAGTTTCATGCTTCTGAATCTGTTCTCTTTCTCAATTTTGAGAGTGTAACAACCACAGGGAACAGAACTTATGTTGATCGGGTCTTCGTGATTTATAGTGCTGAAATAGATCTGTTTACCCATGCAGGTGAATAGATAAAGGTTGGCCCCGTGAGCGTTTTTAATCACTAAATAATCCGATGCCGGATTGGGATATACCGTGACATCGTTCATGGGGAGCATCTCTTCAGGCGTCTGGTTTATTGCCGAAGGTTTTTTGTTTTCATTGACAGAAGTCTGTTCAATGGGGTCGGGACAACAGAATGCCTGATAACCTGATGTCCCTGGTTGATGTACCAGTTTTACCGAATGAGCAGGTTGGTTATCGCCGCTTTGTAAGGAGGTGCTTGTGGTTGCCAGGGATTGAGTTCCTGCCTCTGCCAAACTGGTCATGCCCGAATTGATGATTCCTGCCCTCGATTCCACACAATTACAAAGCAACAATGTGGCTACGATTAGAAGAGTCAGATATACAAGGGTTTGCGAACGATGAGCATTCATAGCACAATATTTTTCTTAGTTTGGAAGAACATATTTTTTGGGGTATTCGGATTCAGCGCATAAAGGTTTTATGGATGAATCACGCGGAATAAACAAGGTTGAAAGGAGTAACGATTCACCCCTCTTTTCGTTGCGAGATCTTAACAATTTGTCAAGCAGTCTTTGTGCTGCCAATTCTGCCATTTGTTCAACAGGCTGTGCAACAGCAGTCACGGAAGGATGTCCCATTTCAAAGAGGTCAAGGTCATCAAAGGTTACCAGTGCCAGTTGGTCAGGAATCACGATGTTATTCTTCCTTGCAAATTGTAATGTTTTTATAGCCAGCCGGTTGTTGGTAGTGAAAATGGCATCAATTCCTTCGTCAAGTAAATCGGCAATTTGGTTGTCGCATTCCTGATCCAGATTGTTGAACGGAATCTCTCTGATAAGATTCTCAATTATTTTTACACCTGATTTTTTTAACGCTTTTCTATAGCCGGCCTCTCTGTCGCGAAGATTGTTAAGGTGCGATGGCCCTGGCTTAAGCAAGGCAATTTTTCTATAACCCTGGTCAATCAGATGCCTGACGGCTTTAAAACTGCCTTCCACGTTGTCAACACCAATATAGTCAACATCACCCGTCGACAAGTTTCTGTCAATTAGTACTAATGGAAAACCTTCGTCTCTTAGTTGTTGGATTTCATTTTTGTCGGAGAGGGTTGTGGCAAGTATAAGGCCGTCAACCTGACGTTCGGTAAATTTTCTGATTAAGTGTAACTCTCGTTCTATGTTTTCATCCGAACTGCTGATAATGAGATTGTAACCCGATTTGTTGGTCATATCTTCAATTATTCTGGCCATTCTGCTAAAGAAAATGTTGGCGATATCGGGCACAATCAATCCAATAGTCATGCTTTTGCCCAGACGTAATCCCCTGGCAATGTGGTTAGGAACATAATTCAATTCCTTGGCTTTCTGCCACACTTTCTCCTGTGTCAATTTGCTAATCCCGTTTTTGTCTCCTTGGTTGTTTAATACCATCGAAACAAGTGCTTTGCTGACACCGAGACTTGCGGCTATATCGTTCAGGATGACTTTTTTCACAAACTAGTATTATAATATGCTTATAAACTGATAGTTAAAATATTTCCCGGCTAATCGGTTCTGTAACGATTTAATAATTTAATATACAATTAATGAGAGCCATACAAAAGTATAATATTTTGTTTATTCTGGCTCATTTTTCCTTCGATTGATGGTTGTCAAGTAGATGTTTTTTTGTCTTCTGGGTTGAATTTATGGGTATAATATATTGAATATAAAGTAATTGAGTGTTTGATCGTTTTCTGTTTCTGGAGGTTTTTGCTTGCATTTTTGCGATAAAAAAAGCAATTTGGCTTGTTTGAACAGGATTGTTAGCTACATTTGTTGTTTCTGTAGAATTAATAACGCGATATTATGTTTAAGCTCATAAGCTTTTTTATGGAGGACGGCGTAGCCCGACTTTCAGTTAATCGCCCGGAGGCTCTCAATGCCTTGAACATGGGTGTTTTTGAAGAAATGAACCAGTGTTTGGATTTGTTAGAAGCAGATGATTCTCTCCGGGTTCTGATTGTCGAAGGTAAAGGCAAAGCATTTGTAGCCGGCGCTGATATTGCACAGATGCAAAATCTCAATCCCCATGAAGGGGCTGAATTTTCGCGCATCGGTCAACGCACATTTCAGCGTATTGCTGATTTACCCTGCCCGGTGATCGCGGCTGTGAATGGCTTCGCTCTTGGAGGTGGCTTGGAATTGGCCATGTCGTGCGATTTTAGAATTGCATCTGAAGCAGCAAAGTTTGGTCAGCCTGAAGTAAACCTAGGTCTTATCCCCGGTTTTGGCGGCACGGTAAGACTTGCGCGCATTGTTGGTTTGCCTTCTGCTCTCTGGCTTCTGACAACCGGCGAGATGATTGGCGCGGCCGACGCACTGCGTATAGGTTTGGTTCAGAAAGTGTTTCCTGCTGATGCTTTTGAAGATGGGGTCAACTCGCTGGTAAAAATGTTGCTTCAAAAGGGGGCAAAAGCGGTGAAACAGGCCAAAAAAGTTGCTGTAGAGGCTTACAATATGGAGAATGAACAGGCTATGATCCTCGAAAGCGATGCTTTTGGAGCCCTGTTTGGTAGGGATACTGAGGCTCACGAAGGGATGTCGGCATTCCTTGAGAAACGTAAACCCAATTGGAAATAATTACTAAACACACCTTATTTGATATGAGTTATAGTGAAAAATTAAGTCATGTGGCGGTGCTGGGTGCCGCCGGAAAAATGGGCAGCGGCATTTTATTGCTTACAGCCCTTGAAATGTTCGAACAGAGTACTTTACCCGAAAATCAGGGTAAGTCGTTTCTGCTTGATGCCATCGACCTGAGTCCTGAAGCTCTTAAAGGGTTGCGTAAGTATTTGGCCGTTCAGGCCAAAAAGAATGGTGAGAAAAAGACAGTTTGGCTTCGTTCGGTTTATGCTAATAGGGCTGATCTGATTGAAAACGAGCAAATTATTGATCAGTATGTTCAGGATGTTGTAGATCAGGTTTCGTTTACCACACGAATTGAATCAGCTTACGATGCCCACCTGGTTTTTGAAGCTGCGAGCGAAAACCCCGACCTAAAAGTGAAATTGTTTAAACAGATCGATGTTAATTCGTCGGTGAAACCCTGGTTCCTTACAAACACCTCGTCCATTCCCATAAGTTATTTGGATCAGAATGCCAGCCTCGGCGGACGTATCATAGGTTTTCACTTCTACAACCCGCCTGCGGTTCAAAAACTTGCCGAGCTCATCAGTGCTCCTGCCACCCTGCCCGAGTTAACAGAGTTTAGCTTGCAATTTGCATCAAGGCTGCGCAAAACAGTTGTTAAATCCAACGACGTTGCCGGCTTCATTGGAAATGGTCATTTCATGCGCGATCTGTTGTTCGCCTCCTCCACCGTTGCCAGGCTTTCTTCAGAATTCTCTGTAGCGCAGGCTCTTTACATTGTCGATAAAGTGTCACGCGATTATTTGGTTCGTCCTATGGGCATCTTTCAACTCACCGATTATGTGGGCGTAGATGTTTGCAGCTACATCCTTTCTGTAATGGATCGCTTTATTCCCGGACGTGGACTTAAAAGCGATTTGGTCGATAGTCTTTTGTCGATGAACATCAAGGGGGGGCAGTTTTCTGATGGTTCTCAAAAGGATGGAATTTTCAAATATCAAAAGGGGGCTCCTGTAGCTGTTATTAATCTTGAAAATGGTGAATATCTTCCGTTAACTGAGGTTGCACCTGCATGCGATAGCTGGCTGGGCGCTCTGCCACAGGGTTGGCTTGGTTGGAAACAGGTGATGCGTCTGGCAGATCGCGAGGCTCATTTGGCCAGTCATTTTGCCACACTGCGCACCATGCCTGATAATGGGGCAAAACTGGCTCTTGAGTATGCTCAATGGGCTGCCAAGGTAGCTCATGGATTGGTTTCTGACGGGGTCGCAAATTCAACCATCGATGTAAACACGGTGATGATGACCGGGTTCTTTCATTCTCATGGCCCTGTAAACAATTTCTAACTTAACTTAAAGAATATCATTAGTATGAACAAGAAAGTATATATGGCTGCTGGTTTCAACACTGTAGCACTCGGAACCGGTCGCAAAGAGTTTCACCCTGCCAAACCCCGGCCGGGTCTGGAACACTATATCACCGAGGCTGCAAAAGGAACTCTTAGCCAAATAGGTGGCGCAAAAAATGTTGATGAGAGTGTGATTGGCAATTTCATGGCCAGCCGCTTCAACAAGCAAGGGCATCTGGCTGGTTTCATCCCCATGGTTGATCCCGGATTAGCCGGGAAAAGCGCAACACGCACTGAAGCTGCCTGCGCATCGGGTGGGGTGGCACTTACTGCTGCCATCAGGAGTGTGCTTGCCGGAACTGCTGATACTGTGCTGGCTATGGGCGTCGAGGTTCAAAACACGGTGAAAGCCATTTATGGCGCCGATGTGCTTGCCGGTGCTGGATGGTATCAACACCGCAAAGCAGGTCACGCCTATTTCTTCCCCGGACAGTTTAGCAACCGCGCTGGGGCTTATTTCGAACGATTTGGTCGCGAAGACTCTAGAAAAGGGTTGGCCAGATGGTACCGAAATGCTATCGAAAATGCCCGATTGTGCCCAACAGCTCAGGAGTTTCACAATTCTGCAAAAGATCTGGATGCATTGGCTCTGACCCCTCCAAATGGGAAAGTCTTTGTTGACCATCTCAATGTGTTCGATTGTTCAAAAGTGAGTGATGGTGCTTGCAGCATCGCTGTGTTGTCGGAAGATGGGTTAAAAAAATGTGGCATCGATAAAAAAGATGCTGTAGAAGTGATCTCTTTCGCTCAGGTTCAGCGCGATATTACCAGTGTTCCCGAAGATCTAACGGTGATGTCGGCCACAAAACTGGCTGTAGCAAAAGCCTTGTCACAAGCTGGAATTGCTCTTGATCAGTTGGCAACCATCGAGTTGCACGATTGCTTTACAATTGCCGGCGTTTTGATGGTTGAGGCCATCGGACTGGCTCCTCATGGAAAAGGTGCCGAATGGATCGCTGAAGGCAATTCTGCTCGTAATGGAAAACTCCCTATCAATACAACAGGGGGGCTGATAGGCTGGGGCCACCCCACAGGCGCTACAGGCGTCCATCAGGCTGTTACGATTTGGGAACAATTTACCAACCGTGCAGGCGACGCTCAAATTTCTGTAAATGAGGAAAAACCATATGGGTTGTCGATCAACATGGGCGGCGACGATGTGACTGTTGTCGCAATTGTTTACAAGAAAAATTAATTTTTTTTTCAAAAATGTTTTTTTAATCAAAAAAAGTTGTACTTTTGACTCGAGGCTGTTCCGGATTTTTCCGATATGTTCCCCAAGGCATATCTTTTCATTTTCCTCATAGACAATAGGTTAGAACAAGTGGAACAGCCTTTTTTTTTGACTGATTTTGATTTTCATAATATTGAAGTTTTGCTGAATCCCCGCTCTGATGCGGGGATTTGGCTTTTTTGCTTTCTATAAAGAAGTTTGAAAACCGGCGATGATGTATCTTTGCCCGAAATTATTGCATGAACATGAATCGAATTTGTACTTTATTGAAAATTCAATATCCTATTATTCAGGGAGGTATGGTGTGGTGTAGTGGTTGGCGGCTTGCTTCAGCAGTTAGCAACTCAGGAGGATTGGGGATTGTTGGAGCCGGAAGTATGCATCCACATGTGTTTGAAGAACACCTGATTAAATGCAAAGCAGCTACCAGCAATCCTTTCGGTGTCAACCTCCCTTTGATGTATCCACAAATTGATGAGATGATGGGCATCATCCTGAAGCATCAGGTTCCTGTTGTAATAACCTCTGCCGGAAGTCCTTCAAAATACACGTCTCTTTTTAAACAACATGGAATCAAGGTTCTACATGTTGTTTCCAACCTCCGTTTTGCTTTGAAAAGTCAGGATGCCGGAGTTGATGGGATCATCGCTGAAGGGTTTGAGGCCGGAGGACATAACGGTGCCGAAGAGACCACTACCTTGGTTTTGTTGCAGCTATTATTGGGGAAACTGTCTGTTCCGCTCGTTGCTGCCGGTGGCATTGGCTCCGGAAGGGCCATGTTAGCAGCTATGGCACTTGGTGCTGAAGGGGTTCAGATTGGTTCTTTGTTTGCTGCATCTGAGGAGTCATCTGCACATCTTGCTTTTAAACAGCGCATTGTTGAGTCTTCGGAAGGTGACACCCTGTTGTCGCTTAAGCCTATAGGTGGGGTGAGACTGCTAAGGAATCCCTTTTTCGATAAAGTGAGGCAATTGGAGTTGTCGGGCGGTTCACCTGATCAATTTCGTGAGCTTTTAGGAAAAGGTCGTGCGAAATTAGGAATGTTTGAAGGCGATTTGGAAGAGGGTGAATTGGAAATCGGGCAGATAGCAGCTCATATACAGTCTGTTGAACCTGTGTCTGTTATTTTCGAACGTCTTTTGTCTGACTATCATTCTTCTCTCAACGGGTTATGCAGTCATTCAGGGAAGTAAGATTGAATCCGCTGCAGGGCATTCAGATTTATGGCTGCTGGTGGGGCGAGGAATCGCGGGTCAACGATCGGCCAGTTATTGTTTTGCTGCACGAAGGTTTGGGTTGCGTTGCCATGTGGAGGGATTTTCCCGGGTTGTTGCATCACGTTACCGGGCTGCCTGTTTTTGCATACGACCGTCCTGGATATGGCCTTTCGGGCGATTTGCCAGGTGGTTTCTCAGAAGGTTTTCTCGAAAAGGAAGCAGATTTGCATCTTCCGGCTGTTCTTTTGGCTGCCGGAATCTCAGGAGAGATCGTTTTAGTTGGCCACTCCGACGGTGCTACGCTTGCGCTCTTAGCGGCCATCAACCCTGCGCTTAAAGTTAAGGGGGTGGTGACCATGGCCCCTCATGTTATTATTGAGCCTGTTTCTGTCAGCGGATTGCTCTCAACCCGGAAACTGACCCACGATCAGGGTTTTATCGAACGACTCTCAAAATACCACGGACAACGTACGGTTAGCCTGGTGAATGGTTGGCTTGATGCATGGCTAAGCCCTTGGGGTTCTGTTTGGCAGATGAATCAATACCTTGAGCAGATTCGTTGCCCCATTCTTTTTATTCAGGGAACTGACGATCATTTTGGCTCCAAAGCCCAGGCACATCATATCCAGAGTCATGTGTCGGTCCCTGTGGAGGTTGTCATGATCGGGCAATGTGGTCATATTCCCCATTTACAAGCTAAATCGTTAGTATTGGATGCCATTATCAGGTTTTTAGCTTCTAATTAAGTTCTTTTTCGGAGTTTGGATTTTCTTTAATATCTATCTATCTTTATTTGTCGCAACTAATTTTGACAGTGGCTTAAACAAAGGGTTGGAAAGGTTGTTAAAATCAATGGTGTAAAGAATTGCACCTTATCAAAAGAATTTTAGTCATTACCAACCAATCTTTTTTGCTATGGAGTTTTCTTTTTCTGAGGAGCAACTCATGATCAGGCAGGCAGCCCGTGATTATGCTCAACGTGAGCTGTTTACTGATGTAATTGAGCGTGATGAAAAGTCTGTTTATCCCGAAAATCATGTTAGGGCATTGGCTGACCTGGGTTTTATGGGAATGATGGTTTCACCTGAGTGGGATGGGGGTGGCATGGATGCTGTCTCTTACGTACTTGCCGTGGAGGAAATATCAAAAGTTGACGCATCGGTTTCTGTTATCATGTCGGTTAACAACTCATTGGTCTGTTGGGGTCTGGAGACTTTTGGCAACCAAGAGCAAAAAGAAAAGTATCTTAAGCCTCTGGCTCGGGGTGAAAAAATAGGAGCCTTTCTTCTTTCTGAGCCTGAAGCCGGATCTGATGCCACTTCTCAGAGAACAACGGCCATTGATATGGGTGATTATTACCTGTTAAATGGCACCAAAAACTGGATCACCAGCGGTCATACTGCCGGCACCTATTTGGTTATTGCACAAACACATCCAGAGAAAGGTCATAAAGGAATCAACGCTTTCATTGTTGACCGCCACGCGTCGGGAATTTCTGTTGGCCCTCATGAAAACAAGATGGGCATGCGTAGCTCTGATACTCATTCTGTGATGTTTACCGATGTTAAGGTTCCCAAGGAGAACCGTATCGGTGACGACGGTTTTGGGTTCAAGTTTGCAATGCAAACCCTTGAAGGTGGGCGAATAGGTATTGCTGCCCAAGCCCTGGGAATAGCATCGGGTGCATTTGAGCTGGCTGTAAAATATGCTAAGCAACGTAAGGCTTTTGGTACTGAGATTGCCAACCACCAATCGGTAGCATTTAAACTCAGCGATATGGCTGTGAAAATTGAAACAGGACGTCTTTTGGTTTTGAAGGCAGCATGGCTTAAAGACCAGCACCTACCCTATGGAGTTGCCAGCGCCATGGCCAAACAGTATTGTGCCGATATGGCTATGGAGGTAACAACCGAAGCGGTGCAGATTCATGGCGGTTATGGCTATGTAAAGGAGTACCATGTTGAACGGCTGATGCGCGAGGCTAAATTAACCCAGATTTACGAAGGAACTTCTGAAATACAAAAAATTGTAATCAGTCGTTCGGTCTTAAAAGATTAATTTACTTTTAATTAAAACATTTTAAAATGAAAATAGCAGTTTGCCTGAGTCATGTTCCCGATACCACAACCCGCATAAAAATTGGAAGTCAGTCTGATCAGATTGATTACACCGGAGTGCAGTGGGTGATCAATCCGTGGGACGAGTTGGCTCTTACCAGGGCTCTCGAGTTGAAAGAGTTGCCTGGAAGTGGTGTTGATGAAGTTGTGGTAGTCAATGTGGGCGATTCAATTGCAGATCCTGTAATAAGAAAAGCACTGGCTATTGGAGCCGACAGGGCTGTTCGTGTCAACACTGCCCCGTCCGACAGCCTGTCGGTTGCTCGTATTCTGGCTGCTTTCTTTGCAACAGAAAGGTTCGATTTGATTTTGGCTGGACTTGAATCTTCCGATTACAACGGTGGCATGACCGGGATGTTGCTCGGGGGGGTGTTGGGTTACCGTACACTAAATGGCATTTCGGCCCTTAATCTGGAAGCTGGAAAACTAAAGCTATCGCGCGAAATGGATGGATCACGCCAAATTTTGGTTGTAGAGCCTCCCTTAGTCGCGGTGGTGCAGAAAGGGATTGCCATCGTTCCTCGAATCCCTTCAATGCGTGGCGTCATGCAAGCCCGTACCAAACCCTTGCAGGTGGTTGATCCTGTAAAAGTGGAAGCTGGTCTGACAACAATTGGTTATTCGTATCCTAAACCAAAAGGAGCTTGCAGGATGGTGGCGCCAGGGAACGAAAATGAATTGATTGCTCTTCTGAAAACAGAGGCTCGTGTTTTATAAACTATTTTTTAAAAAGATAATCACATGTCGATAGCACTTTATATACAGGGTCGTAATCGGTCTTATACGCCCCATCAGTCTGGCTGGGTGGCTTTTGCTTCGTCTTTTGCCAAATCAGCGGACTCAAGGTTAACCCTTATAACTCAGGGTTTGCCCCCTGATAAGGCAGCTCAACTTGGAGGTTTTGGCGCCGATGAAGTGATGGTTGTTGATGGAATGCCTCCCGTTTCGGATTTGCATAATTCGATAGAGGCTCTTTTTCCTCTCTTTAAAGAAAAAGGGAAAACCTTCATCTTGTTTGGAAACGATACCCACTCAAAGGCTTTAGCCGCTCTTATAGCTGCAAGGCTCGAGTTTGGAATTGTAACGGGTGTTGGTGCTCTTCCTGAGAGTTTCAGTCCGTTGGTGCTAACCCGAAAGGCCTTTTCAGGAAAGGTACTCACTTCAACTCTTGTCGGAAAGCCGGGTGTTGTCTTGGTATTCAATGCGGGAGTAGGTGAGGCAGTAGCCGGAATCTCTTCACCCGTTATTGCTGAGTTGCATTTGAATGGTAATTCTGATGAAGGTATTGTTGTTGATTCAGAGGAGACTGGCGATGGAAAACAGCTGCTCACAGATGCCTTGAGGGTTGTTTCGGGAGGCAGGGGAATGAAAGGCCCCGAGAATTGGAAGCCTTTGGAGGAATTAGCAAGTGTTTTGGGTGCCGCGCTGGCTTGCTCGCGTCCGGTTTCCGACGAAGGGTGGCGTTCGCATCATGAGCATGTTGGGCAGACAGGAAAGGTGATTGCTCCTGAATTGTATGTGGCTTGTGGTATCAGTGGTGCCATTCAGCATGTTGCGGGAATTAACGGTTCAAAGGTGATTGTAGCCATCAACAAGGATAAGGAGGCTCCCATTTTTGAAGTGGCCGACTATGGGATCGTAGGTGACGTGAATACAGTGCTTCCATCTTTGATAAAAGCCCTGAAAGAATAATACCCGTTTTGCTTTCTCTTGCCACCGGATGTTTATGCCGGTGGCTTTTTTATTCCTTACAATTTGTAATTGGAACGCATTGTGGGTGGTCAATCGGTTGAAAGGTCAGAAAATACAGAAAACAACGAAATTAATTATATTTGCGGAACGAAAATCAGTTAGTTTCTTCACCTGGGTTCTGTTATGAAATTGTTTTTGTTGAGTGCTGCGCTGATGCTAGGGCCATTTCTTGGCTGGTCGCAACCAGAATTGGTAAGGCTTCATCCGGTTGTGGGGGATACGGTTGACCAGTCAGAGAAAACCGCCTATCTGTTATTCAGTGAGTTTCCCGATTCGGTATTTCGTGCAGGATGGTTGGAGCGGGCAGGAGAGGGCTACAATTTGCATGTTGTTGCCTTAACTGACACAACCTGCCTTCGACTCGACACCCTTCAGTTTGCACAATACAGGATGCATGTTGAGAAATTGTCGGTCTGGTACGCATCTAAGGAGGGAAATACAGAGCCTGTCGACCAACCGAGCATGGTAGTCAGCGAAAAGAGAGAAAAGTTAAATTACAAACTTTCGTCTGAGGTGCTTGCCCGGATCAGAAAAGAGGCGAGTCATTATTCAGCTTTAAGCCATCAGGCCGATATGCAGGGGCTTACAGGCAGAGCCCGTGAAGATTATATCAACACAGGTGGAAGCATTGAGGTCAGGATTTATGGTGAAAGGAAATAAATAAATCATCGATTTGGATGATACTCTTCTTGTTTTGGTGCAAAAGCCTGTTGTTTTATTCTCCTTCTGCCAACAGTTTACCGGCAATTGAATCAATAGCCATCATCAGCGATCGGGTGAGGTCGCTGTCAATCGTATAATTGGCCGATAATACCCCCGACACTCTTCCGTCTGTCATGAAATTCCAGGCACGTCCCCACCTGTCTTGCCGGTGTTTGTCATAAACAGCAAAGGTCACACCGTTGTAACGTCTGATGAGCGAAAAGCATGGAACATCGGTATAACCATCTCCTACAAATATCATGTGTTCCATCTTAATCCTGAAGTCTTTATACGGTACACGGCGGTTAACTTCAAAGGGGTTGTTGCGCGATTGCTGTCCAATGATACCTTTTGAAACCTGAAACAGGTATCTCGTTTTATCGGTGAAGGAGATTACTTTTTTTGGAAAGGTAATGGCTCCGTGTTCATCGTAATGAAACTCACTGGCCCAAATGTCGGTAAACTCTTTGGCTATGCGTGTGTTGCGTACAATTTCTCCAATGCCGCTTGAGATAATGTAAAATTCCAGTCCAATTTCATTGTATTTGGAGGCAGTATATTGACGAAGGTTCTCGAATACTTTTGTAACTCCGGGATGGAATTTTAGTTTTCGGGCAAATTGCTGGAGCATCTCTCTGGTGATTGGGTTCTCTTTTCTGTTTTTGGAGAGCTGGATTAAAGCAAACTGGTAGGCAGGGATAGGATCCCAATCGTCGCGGTCGAGCAACTGAACTTCTTCTTTCCAAAACTTATCAACATCCACCCCAATGCTTTCCAAAAAGGCCGATGTGCTGTCGTGCGC
The DNA here is from genome assembly GCA_028689615.1 of Bacteroidales bacterium. GTDB lineage: Bacteria > Bacteroidota > Bacteroidia > Bacteroidales > TTA-H9 > GWE2-42-24. The sequence continues at coordinate 25,123 of JAQVCV010000017.1, forward strand.
CAGCGTGTCGTCAAAATCAAAGATGAGAGCAATTTTTTTCATCGATTTCTAAATAAATGCCGGTGACAAACCTAACCAAAACACGAGTGCAGATTTACAATCTGCTTCGCATCAGGTCGGGGCCATCACCGGCACGATATACAATTTTAATTTCCTTTATTCTTTCGAACCAAGGTAGGCTGAAACACCGTCGTGAGTCGGTTTCATGGCTTTATCCCCTTTGTGCCAATTGGCGGGGCAAACTTCGCCATTTTCTTCGAAATATTGAAGAGCGTCAACCATCCTGATTGCTTCGTCAACACTTCTGCCAAGAGGTAAATCGTTCACTAACTGATGCCTGACTATACCTTGCTTGTCGATTAAAAACAATCCGCGGTAAGCCACAGCTTCGCCTTCAAACCAGGCTTGTTCATCTTCCTCGTCGAATTCATAATGGCCGGCTAAAACGTCGAAATTTGTAGAAATGGTTTTGCTAAGATCGGATACCAAAGGGAATCTGACTCCTTTGATTCCACCGTCTTTCAGTTCGGTGTTGAGCCAGGCCCAGTGCGAAAACTTGGAATCGATGCTGCAACCAACCACAGCAACATTGCGTGATTCAAATTCGGCAAGTTTCTCCTGAAAGGCCAGTATCTCTGTAGGACACACGAAGGTGAAGTCGAGAGGATAAAAAAAGAACAGCACATACTTTTTGCCGATATACTGCTCCAACGAGAATTTTTCAACAAATTCGCCACCGTTAACAACGGCATCGGCTTCAAACAATGGGGCTTTTTTGCCAACTAATACGCTCATGTCTATTTTTTTTCAATATAAAAATAAGATACTTCAAGGTGGATATAACAATCATTGGCCTTTTTGGTTCGCTACAACAACTTCGAAATATTGAACAATAAAGTTGTTTTCTCCTTAAAATCGTATAGCGTAAGTTTCCTGATGCTGTAATAGTTAAGCCAATAGCTTTGCAATGAACTTATAAAGCCACGCCGTGCCTGGTCTTTTTCGTTTTGCGCTATGTTAAGGTCGGTAATGCTGATTTTTCCTATCATGTAGCGTGCCTTGGCTACCTGAAAACTGCGTCCGGCTACTGTGTCGCTTTTAGCAGCAATTTTAAGTTGGGTGGGCTGCATGTTGAATTGCATAACCGAAAGGAATACCTCCTGTTCAAAATCAATACGTTCTTGCTCAATGCTTGTTTTTACAAGCTCTTCGTTCGATTCTGCCAACTTAATCCTGCCTTTTGCCAAACCCCAATCGAGTATGGGAACATGAAGTCCCAAGGATATTTGTTGTTGATCTTGTGGGTTGCGGTAAGCATCTTTTACCTCTGACGCGGTTTGAGAGAGACCGTATTCAACATCCAGGGTTGCTGAAAAACGATTGTCTGATCTGGCTTTTGAAACATCGCGGCGGGCTTCCAGAAGTCTTCTGTCGAAAGCTATTGCCGATGAGCGGTTTGAAAGAGCCTGTTCGATGGCTTTGGCTGTTTCGACTTCACCATGCCAGGCTTCAGTTGGGGGGATCAGAGTGAGGTTTTCTTCCCCTTTTAGCCTGAGATACGACTTGAGTTTGAACTGGTTGTTCTCAACTTCGAGCATGGAGGTTTGTACCTCATTGCGCGATCGAAGCAGGTTTAATTCAAGTTGCAGAAGTTCGTTTTCGCCAATGGTACCCATGTTGTACCTGCCTTGCGCGATGCGGTAAAGGGTATCGTAGCTGGCTTCATTTACCTGAGCTATCTTGAGCCCTATCTGGCTGAGGAGCAAATTGAAAAAGTAGTTGGTGGTGGTGATGGCTATCTGTTCGTTGTCTTCCAAATAGCGTCTTTTGGCCTCTTCGTATTTGATTGGATCGATCTTTTTCTGCCACCGGTAGGTGTTGTGAGAAAACAGGGGTTGCGACAGTCCAATGGTGACAGGGCTTGACAGCCATGAGGTTCTGGTACTGTCAGAAAAATTGTCAACCCGTTCTAAACGGCTTCTCACAAACACCTCACCACCGGTTAAACCAATGGTTTTCGAGAGCGAGAGAGCTCCAAAATATCTGGCAAATTCCTGTCCTACATACACTTCTGTTCCGTCGGCATTCGTGTACTTGTTAATCGACCTTGACCACTGTGGAAGCGTTCCATCGAAACTCAACATGGGCATAAATTGGGCTTCAAAGTTGCGGTATTCCCAATAGCTGGCTTTGAACCTGTGCTTGGCTATCAAGGCATCGGGCGATTGCGTTTGAGCAATCTCGATGGCCTGGTGCAGGGTGAGTTTTACCCGGGATGGTTCCTGTGCCGAAACAATTGTTGCAAACAGCGGCATTAAGGCAAGTAATCCCAGTATTATGATGATCTTTTTGTTCATAAACTTTGATATTTTATTCGTAACGCAACGATGTAACAGGATCCTGCAAAGAAGCTTTTCGGGCTGGCATATAGCCGAACAACACCCCTACAGCAACCGAAACTCCAAAGGAAACAAAAATGGAGAAAAAGGAGATTATGGTTAGGATGTCGGCAAAGCGGGTAATCATTTTTGCCAGAATAACCCCCAGCAGAATACCAATCAAACCACCCGTGACGCTGATGAGTGTGGCTTCAGTAAGAAATTGTAAGACGATATCGCGTTTGCGGGCACCTATGGCCATCCTCACACCAATTTCTCTGATGCGTTCCATCACCGAGGCGAGCATGATATTCATAATTCCAATGCCTCCAACAAGCAGGCTGATGCTGGCAATTGCTCCAAGTACGATGTTGAAAATGTCTTTGGTGCGTTGCTCCTGTTTTAAAAGCAATTCAGGCACTTTAACATCAAAGTCTTCAACCTGCGAATGCCTTCGCAATAAGATTTTTCGGATTAGCTCAGAGGAGGCATTGAGTTGTTGGCTCTCCTTAACCTGAACCGTAATCTTGTCGAGCTGGTTGTAACTAGCTACTTTTTCATCGCCCGAATTGAAAACCACAAAGTCGCCTCCAAAAAAACTCTCTCCATCGCCGATACTTGATTTAGTGACTACTGACCGGTCTTTAAACCTCACGAAAACTGTACGCAACGGAGTGAAAACCGTTGAATTATAGTCGTTGATTCCCAGACTTTCGCTGCTTTTTTCGCTCACAGCTACGTTGGCAATTACCCCGACCACAGTCAGCCAGATGTTGCCACATTTCACCGATTTCCCAATGGGGTCTGCTTGTGGAAACAACCGTGCTTTTATTCCCGAACCAATTATGCAAACGGGTTTCCCTTCTGATTGCTCGATGTCGGAAAAGTAGGCACCTTTTTCAAGGGACAGGCTGAAGATTTCAAAAAAGTCGTTGCTAATGCCTGTTAATCGGGTATTCATGCTTTTGCCACTGTTTACAACAGGAAGGTCGTAACTCACTTCAGGACTCACTTTAGCAGCGGTTGGCACCACCTCCATAATGGCCTGAGCATCTTTGATCGACAGTCCTGGCGAGAATTTCTCCTTCAATTGCTTGCCTGCCTGCTCCGATTCGTTATCAGATTTTTTGTCATTCTTGGCAACAGGAGTGATAATGATGTTGTTGACTCCCACCAGCTTCATTTGATCCAGAATTTCTTTCTGGGCCCCTTTGCCGATGGCCATCATTGAAATAACTGCTGCTACCCCGAAAATAATCCCAAGGGCTGTCAGCATCGATCTTACTTTATTGGCGATTACGGCCTCTAAAGCCATGTTAAGAATTTGTGAATACCTTTCCACAGCTATTCTTATTTATTGTTTGAGTTAACCGACTCAACAGATGCTTCCTTCTTTGGTTTCAGATCGGTTAATTCGCCTTTAAGGTTGTAGAACGAGAGCTCTTCAGCGTTAGCAGGAGTTGTCAGCAGCACTTCTTCGCCTTCTTCAAGACCCTGTTTAACAACAATCTGGTTGTCGTTGCTTTCGCCCACGATCACCTGTTTTCTTTTCTTCCCGCTGATAACCCATGTGATTGTATCGGTGGTGTGCACAGCTTCAATAGGAATGAAAAGAACGTCAGCGAACACGTTGGTAATGATTGTGTTTTTGGTAGTCATTGCTGGACGCAGAATGGAGTCGAATTCGTTCACGGTTATCACTACCTCAAACACTTTGGCATTGGCACCCGAAAGTTGTTCGCCTATGTTGGCGACTTCGCGAACCTTGCCAGTCAGTTTCTTGTCGGGGAAAGCGTCTATCCCTATTTCAACTTCTTGGTTTACTTTGACTTTTGAGATGTCGATCTCGTTTACATAAGTTTTTGTGATCATTTTTGAGAGGTCGGGTAGGGTAGCTACAACGTTGTCCCAACCACTAATCTGGGCTCCGACTCCCATTTTTTTCCCGTCCCAGTTTCGTCTGTAGATGAGCATCCCTTTCTTGGGAGCTTTCACTGTGAACTGGTTTCTGACCTCTACAAGGCTCTCCAGTTGTCTGCGGGCTTGTTCGTACGACGCAGAGACGTCTTGCATAGATGCTTTGTTTTTCTGGAGTTTAAGGTTGTAGTTTTTCTTTGCCTGTTCGAGGGCGCGTTGCGATTTGTCAAGGGTAATTTCTGATTGACGGATGGTGGCAGGAGGCTCAAATTTCGATTGTTCAAGAACTATTCTTGCTTCTTCAACACTGTATTTCAAATTCAAAAGCTCATCGCGTGCAGCCCGCATCTCTATAGAGGTGTCAATTCGTGATTTGGTAACCTGAACTTCAAGCTTTTCCAGTTCAGTCTCTTTGTCTTTTATTTTGTTGCTAATCTCGGTCATATCCATTCTGGCAACATATTGGCCGGAGTCAACCAGAGTGCCGTCAGGAATGATGTCTTCTATGGTAAGCCTCCATATTCCTACTTGTTGCAACCCTTGTGGCCCGTTGATTTTTTCAGCATTTTCAGCCTCCAACTCGCCTGTGGTGGTTACAGTTATTTTGAATTCGCCCTTTTGTACTACCGAAGTTATTCTGGCTTCTTCTTTGCTGTCGCTGCCCGACAGCCAAAACACAACAACCACGAAAGCAAGAAGAATGCCTCCGAGGATCAGATTTCTTTTTTTCATTTTCCGGGAAGGTTAGATTTGTTCAACGTATGGATTTAGGATTGGAACAGGCAAATATACATGATTCACAACGATACTTGGTGTAAAAAAGTGTTAACGTATTTCTATAACCTGAAATTTATGGTTGTAAAAAAAGCCTTCCTGTTGGGGAAGGCTTTTTTATTAATTGAACAAATTGGTTATTCACCCAATTGCAAACGTCTGAAAGTTTTCACGGTCAGATCTTTGTCGAAACCTGTAAGGTATTGGGCAACAGTTTTCTTAGAATCGCGGATAAATTCCTGATTGAGCAGGGTGCTGTCTTTGAAGAATTTGTTGAGCTTTCCCTGTGCAATCTTCTCGAGCATGTTTTCGGCTTTGCCTTCGGCGCGGGCCTGTTCCATGCCAATTTCGAGTTCGCGTTGTATGGTAGCCTGATCCACCGAGTTGGCGTCAACGGCAACGGGGTTCATAGCTGCAACCTGCATAGCAATTTCACGAGCCAGTTCGGGACCGTTTTCAACAGTTTTGTTGAAAGCCACCAGGGTAGCGAGGCGGTTTCCCATGTGGTTGTAGGCGGCTACAACAGGAGCTTCAATGGCTTCGTAGCCCGAAAGTTCCATCTTTTCGCCGGTTTTGCCAATCAATTCTGTGAGGTTTTCCTCCAGATTGCGGCCGTTGATGTCCATTTTTAAAGCTTCTTCCTTGCTCATAATCTGAGCCTGAAGAGCTTTAGCCTGGAAAGTATTGGCCAGTTCAACAAATTCAGCGTTTTTAGCAACGAAATCGGTCTCGCAATTGATGCGGGCAACGATTCCGAAGGTGTGGGCATCGTTGGTAGAAGCCAGCACGATTCCTTCGTTTGCTTCTTTGTCGGCGCGTTTGTTGGCAACTTTCTGCCCTTTTTTGCGCAGGTAGTCAATAGCCTTTTCAAAATCGCCGTCTGATTCAACGAGGGCCTGTTTGCAGTCCATCATTCCGGCGCCAGTCATTTGCCTGAGTTTGTTTACTTCGGATGCGGTAATATTAGCCATAACGGTTCTGTTCTTTTTAAAAACAGTGCGAAGATACGTGAAGTGTCACGTATCTTCAGCACTTAAAGTATTAAATTATTGTTATCTGAAGAATGAGGGTGTGACATCCCTGTTAGCGGCGTGTAGGTGCTCCTTTGGTTGGTTTGGCAACTACTTTGCGAGGACGTTTCGAGCGGCCGTTTTCATCATCGTCTTCCGACTTGAATTTGCGGGGGCTGTCGTCGTCGTCGTCGTCATCAGAGGCAAACGGACGGCCGGTGAGTTCATCGATTTCAGAATCGTCGCGATCGCCGGCGCGATCTTTATCCATTTTGCGCTCATTCAGACCTTCTTCGATGGCTGCAATCATAGCACGGGTAATGAGTGCTATCGATTTTGAAGCATCGTCGTTGGCCGGTATCGGGAAATCAACCAGCAGAGGGTTGGAGTTGGTATCAACAATGGCGAAGGTTGGGATGTTGAGTTTTCGGGCTTCAGCAACGGCAATGTGTTCCTTGAGTACATCCACGATGAACAGCGCGGATGGCAACCGGTTGAGGTCGGCGATACTTCCAAGGTTTTTCTCAAGTTTGGCGCGCTCGCGGGTAACCTGAAGCCTTTCGCGCTTCGACATGGTCTGATAGGCTTCATTTTCCATCAGCTTGTCGATCGAAGCCATTTTTTTAACGGCTTTGCGAATGGTAGCAAAATTGGTTAGCATACCGCCGGGCCAGCGCTCAACCACGTAGGGCATGTTGACGCTGCCAACAAGCTCAGAAACAATCTCTTTAGCTTGTTTTTTGGTGGCCACGAAGAGGATTTTTTTGCCCGATTTTGCAATCTGTTTCATTGCATTGGCTGCCTCTTCAATCTTAGCTTGAGTTTTGTAAAGGTCGATAATATGGATGCCGTTGCGCTCCATAAATATATACGGAGCCATGTTAGGATTCCATTTTCTTTTCAGATGCCCGAAGTGTACACCGGCATCCAGCATTTCTTCGAATGTGACTTGTGCCATTTTTTAATTTAGATAATGTTTACGTTCCTTGAAATCAATTGCCAGGTAGTGCATTGCATGCAGTCGTGGCAATTTAGATACTAAACACGATACATGAAGCGGACTAACGTTTCGAGAATTGGAATCTCTTACGGGCTTTCTTCTGACCGGGTTTTTTGCGCTCGACCATGCGGGGGTCGCGACGGAGCAGACCTTTTTCTTTCAAAGGTTTACGGCTTTCCTCTTCCACCTGGGTGAGGGCTCTTGAGATGGCAAGCCTGAGGGCTTCTGCCTGACCGGTAATTCCACCACCATCGAGGTTGGCTTTTACATCGTATTTGCCATCAACACCCAAAATGGTGAAAGGCTGCTTAACGACGTACTGAAGCGTCCCTGTGGGAAAATACTCGGTGTAATCTCTTCCGTTGATCAGAATCTGGCCATTTCCGCTCTTCATGTAAATGCGGGCAACTGCGGTTTTCCTTCTGCCGATAGTGTTGATTACTTCCATTTTACTTCAGGTTATTTAAATCAATTTGTTTTGGAAGCTGTGCATCGTGCGGATGCTCAGCACCAGCGTAAACGTACAGGTTGCGATAGATCGCACGTCCCAACCTGTTCTTGGGTAACATGCCACGAATGGCATTTTCTAAAATCCGCTCAGGAAAACGTTTCATCAGCATCGTGGGGGTAGCAAAACGCTGACCACCTGGATAACCAGTGTAACGTACATATTCCTTTGCTTCCATCTTGTTTCCGGTAAAGATAACTTTATCGGCATTGATAATGATGACGTTATCGCCACAGTCAACGTGAGGAGTGTAATTCGTTTTGTACTTACCCCTCAACAATTTGGCTACTTTGGCGGCCAATCGGCCAACGACTTCATTCTCCGCGTTCACAACAATCCATTCTTTCGTAACGGTTTGCTTGTTCGCGCTAATCGTCTTGTAACTCAGAGTGTTCATTTTTGAATCCTAATTACTTTTAAATCCATTTATCGACCTAAAAAGGGGTGCAAAGGTACGATTATTTTTGATTTATAACAATTTCGCATTGAATTTATTTCTGATTTACTCTAAACCATCCTTTCTAGTCCTGTGCCTTAATTGACCCTTTTACGTAATTTTGTGCCATGAATTCTGCTTTCTCGTCTCGCGTTGTCGCAATCGGTGGCGTTAGTCGTGCCGGAAAAACTTCCGCTGCGTTGGCTCTGGTGAATGCTCTTGCCAATTATCCGGTAAGAGTTTTTCACCTCGACGATTTTGTATTCCCCGAAAACCAAATACCCAAGATTTTGGATCATACTGATTGGGAGATTCCTGAGTCCACCGATTTCGATAAACTGTACAGAGAGGTTAGCCTTTCAGCTGCTTTACCCGGCATCACCGTGGTTGAAGGCTTGTTCCCTTTTTTCGACCCCCGCCTGGTAAATCTTTATCATAAAGCTGTTTATCTTTCGATTTCGTTCCGCGAGTTTTATTCACGTAAGTGTTACGACAAACGATGGGGAGACGAACCCCCTTGGTATATGCGCTATATCTGGATAAGTCACTTCAAACATGGCTTGCCTCCTACTAAACTCGAGAATAAAATTTTACATATTACAGATTATGAGGATTCTTGGCAGAAGCAGTTGGTGAGTTTTGTTTTAGATTGACCTTTTCAGCTACTTTTGTACTTTAAAAAAAATGCGATGTCAGTTCTGGTTCAGAATGTTTCAAAATTGTACGGCTCTCAGAAAGCTCTTGATCAGGTGAATTTTACGATTCATGCCGGTGAGGTTGTCGGGTTGCTGGGACCCAACGGTGCAGGTAAGTCAACTATGATGAAAATCATTACTTGCTTCATCCCGCCATCCGAGGGTGAGGTAACGGTTGACGGTTTCTCCATCCATGATCAGTCTGTTGAAGTTCGCCGGCTCGTTGGTTACCTGCCCGAGAACAATCCTCTCCATCTTGAAATGTATGTGAAGGAGTACCTCAATTTTGTCGCACGCCTTTATAAGGTAGCTGCACCATCGAAGCGTGTGGATGAAATGATCGAATTGACGGGCCTTTCCAAAGAACAGCACAAAAAAATTGGTCAACTGTCTAAAGGTTACAGGCAGCGTGTAGGAATTGCCCAGGCTATGATTCACGATCCCAAGGTGTTGATTTTGGATGAACCCACTAGTGGCCTCGACCCCAACCAACTGCTTGAAATAAGGGAGCTCATCAGGATGTTGGGGCACGAGAAAACAGTGATGCTAAGCACTCATATCATGCAGGAGGTTGAGGCTATTTGTAGCCGAGCCATCATCATCAACAGCGGAAGGATTGTTGCTGACGATTCAACCTCAACCCTGACTTCACGGGTTGGTGGAAGCAATTTGTTTAGAATTGAATTCAATGGCCGTCCTGATAAACTGAAGCTAAGCAAAATCAGAGGGGTGTTGCGGGTGGTTAATACCGATGGAAGCAACATTTGGGAAATATCGGCCAGCGAAGGAGTTGATTTACGCGAAGATTTGTTCCGGTTTGCCGTTGATCAACAGCTTACTATTCTTTCTCTTAACAGGGAGACTGCTTCACTCGAGAAAGTTTTTCAGTCCCTTACCAAATAATTTTTTGTTACATAATTAACTGTCTCGCATTAGTTTCCTTGTTATAGTTATGCATTAAATGCCTTTTTTTAGATATTAGTTGTACTTTTGCATCCGGTGGATAGATTTGATTGATTGCAACCACTTAAAAAGAATGCTAAAACAGTAGCTGCTTTATACTCAGTCATCTAACCCACCGAATTTATTAACCTAAATAAGTTTGAAATGGGTTTCTTTTTTACTTCAGAATCAGTATCGGAAGGCCATCCCGATAAAGTGGCCGATCAAATCTCGGATACACTTCTTGACGAATTTCTGCGTCATGATCCGAAATCCAAAGTTGCATGTGAAACATTGGTAACTACCGGCCTTACTGTTTGCAGTGGTGAGGTTCGCACCAATGGCTACGTCGATGTTCAGGAACTGGCTCGCAGTGCCATAAAAAATATTGGATACACTAAAGGAGAGTACCGCTTTGAAAGCGAGTCGTGTGGCGTTATTAGTACCCTGCATGAGCAATCGCGCGACATCAATCAGGGTGTTGACAGGGCTACTGACGAGGAGATGGGTGCCGGAGACCAGGGGATGATGTTCGGGTACGCTTGCAACGAAACTGATAACCTGATGCCTCTGCCTGTTGAACTGGCTCATATGTTGGTTCAGGAACTGGCTGCCATTCGGAGAGAGGGGACGCAGATGACTTACCTGCGCCCTGATTCCAAATCGCAGGTAACCGTTGAATATGAAAACAGATGGACCGCCAAGCGGATTGATACCATTGTACTTTCAACCCAGCACGATGAGTTTGACTCCGATGAAAAAATGCTTTCAAAAATCGAGGCCGATGTCAGAAATATTCTGATTCCGCGTGTGAAAGCTCTTCTGCCTGCCCGTATTCAATCGTTGTTTGGCTCTGATTTTAAGCTTTTTGTTAATCCTACAGGGAAATTCGTAATCGGTGGACCTCATGGCGATACAGGGCTTACCGGCAGAAAAATTATTGTTGACACTTATGGTGGACGGGGCGCTCACGGTGGGGGTGCATTCTCAGGGAAAGACTCTTCCAAGGTTGACAGGTCTGCCGCCTATGCCATGCGCCATATCGCCAAGAACATGGTAGCGGCCGGAATGTGCGATGAAGTGTTGGTGCAGGTGGCCTATGCAATTGGTGTTGCACGACCCGTCGGTTTGTTTGTTGATACCTACGGCACTTGCAAGGTGAAAGATGGTGCCGGCTTCATGTCGGATGGCGATCTGGCTGACAAACTTCTTAAAGTTTTTGACTTACGTCCTTTTGCCATCATCACGAGGTTCGGATTGCAAAATCCAATCTATACACCAACTGCAGCTTATGGCCACTTTGGACGAACCCCATACACAGCCGATGTTGAGGTGTACTATTCTGAAAATCTGAAATCGGCAGAACCCAATTCTGCCCACACCAAACACCTCAAAACCGTTCAATTCTTCGGTTGGGAGTTGACTGATTATGTGGATATCCTCAAAAAGGAATTCGCGTTGTAGATGTTTTTAAAATTTTTTCATAAGGGTGTTCAACACATGTTGGGCACCCTTATTCTTTATCCGATTTTGAAAAAATTATCTGATATTAGTTTTCGGGGGTGTTAATGTTTTATGTCTTGATAGTTAGTTATTTAAATCCTTTTAGCTTGTTCTGATTTTTAGTTTTGTACGGTTTACCAAACATGTGGAAAGGGAGCTTTGGATGTAAATATATTGTTAATCAATTGTTAAACGTATTTGGAATAATACTTGCCTAAAGCATAGCAACCTGATTTAAACTTAATTTACGATGTCTATTCATTCAGTCGAGGATTTGTTGGTTGTATTTCAGAGGAGGTGTTGTGCCGATTCGATTCATACCAACCCTAAACAAAACACCAAAAAGAGTGTGGATGGCGAATTAGACCGCAAGCAGACTGAAAGTCTGCGAAAGCTCGTAAGAGAAGGCTTCAGATCGGGAAGTAAATGAACTACCTTTATTTGCGGAGGGAAGTATGATAAATTTAGTTATTGCTTTGTTTCTTCTTGGTGCTTTTGCTGGAAGCATCCTTTATGAGTTGCGCAATGCACCAACTGCTGAAGAGCAAGAAGACGGATCCTATCGTTTTGTTAATGGTGCTAAGAAATAGGAGCATCTCTGGAAAAATATAGATTCCGAATTTTAACCGCTAAAACCGGACCACGAAGTGTCCGGTTTTTTTTTGGACAACAAAACAAATATGGCTCTTACAATCAGTAGATTATAAGAGCCATGAGTTGCCGGCGGCCAGAATAATGAAACCCATCGGGTTATTTTCTCCTCTTTCAATCTCCGGCAAACCTTTCCCGTTTTGCAATCAACGTGTAGGGCACCCGAGTGCCTTTTTTGATTCAATGAAAGTAGTGGTTTTGTATGCAGAAAACAAGTATTTTTGTCACAAAGTCAGTTGTTTTTTGCCATTCCATGAGGTAAGTGCTGCTGTATTTGCTCGTTATATTTCTCAATCATCCATCATGTCAAAAGTTTATTCCAACTCTGAGTTGTTTCTTGATGCTTTCAATCAGATCGAACAACATCTTAGCAACCGTTTTCGACCTGGTTTTCATGTAGGATTTGCTGAACTGGTGCGCCGTATGCAAGCGCAGGATGTTGTTGTTAAGCGATTTGCTGTTGATTTGCGTGAATATGCTGAATTGCGTAATGCCATTGTTCACAATCGAAGAGCCAATTTTGTTATTGCTGAACCCCATGATGAGGTTGTGAAAGAGATTCTCAGGATACGGGATTTGATTTTGAATCCTCCGACGATCAAGGCCTTACCACGAAGAGAGGTTTATACTGTAACCCGAAAAACTCTTTTGGTTGATGCCCTCACCACCTTCGGGAAAGAGGGGTTTACCCGTTGTCCGGTTGTTGAAGAAAACAGGGTTACCGGATTGCTTACAGCTCGATCAATTGCCCGGTGGCTGGCTTCGATGGCCGCTAACTTCCCAAACCTGAACGGTTATACCATCGAAAGTGTTTTCCCTTGGACTCAAAAGGAAAAATTTGCAGTGGTGCGTGGCGATATGCAGTTGCATGGGGTATATGAGTTGTTCAAGGGGCAGCTTCACTCGGGAGGGAGTCTTCAGGCGGTATTGATCACCCCGTCAGGAAAACCTATCCTGCCTGTGCATGGAATCATCACCGCCAGCGATCTGCCTGGCATTTTCGACCTTCTCGATAAGGATCAGGGGGAGTAATTCAGCACGGCCACTTTGCTGCTGCGCTTCTCTGGAATGTTTCATTAACAAGACAAACCTGTCGGTTGCTAATTGGTAGCAGGCGTATATTCATTCCGATCCCCGATCGGGTGATAAAGCGGGTATTTTTGTCTTTTGTAAAAATTTCTGTTATGAAAGTTGTAAGTACATTTCGGCTTTTGTTCCCTGCATTGTTTTGCATGGCGTTGTTTCTAAGTTGTGAAAAAGAAAAGGAGACCGAGGTAATTCCTCCTGTTGTTAAATCGTTGTATGTTAAGTTTATTAACGATTCACGCTCGGTTGTCTCCATCTATTCAATCTCTGTGATGAACATGGGAGCCGTTCAATCGGGGAAGGGGGCTTCAACAATTTCTGAGGGGTCGTGGAGTGCTAATCTGATTTCTGGCGGGGCAGTGATTGCTCCGGGAGGGCATCAGTTTTTTACCCTCAACATAGCTCCGGGCGATTATGCTCAATACCGCATTGGAGTGGTTGCGCCTGGTGGTCAGCAGATTCTGCTTCATGAGCAATCGGGTTACCAGGGCGAAAATCCTCCGATAACTCACTGGGGCGGCGATGATCGCACAGTTTCGGTTACTGTGTGGAAGAATGAGCCAACAGGCCAGTATTACATTGCCGGTTGGAGCGATTTCGTGGGAATTTCTAACTAGTTTTTCCCTGAAAACACGTTGTGGAATAAGTGTTTAAGACTCCGGCTGTGGTTGCGCAACGCGGGTTTGTGAATTGATATTTGCTGGTTTATCGTGTGGCCCGGTTGCTTTTGTCTGGTGCATGATTCTTTTGCAACAGGGTAAATCAAGTTGATTCGTGACCACCATTTCGCTGTCGTTTGCCCTTTTTGTAGATTTGCAGGCTGTTTTAAACAATAACAAATCAATTGGCCTTCAGTCGTAAAAAATCGCTTGTTCTCACCCTCTTGCTTTCGTTGATAGCTGCCCTTATCCTTGTGCCGTTGAAGGTGTTGAGGAGGCATGTTAAAGACGGCCCTGTAGGTGCTTCTTCAGCAGCCCCAACCACGGTTGAGGGTATTCCGCCGGGAATTGTCTGGGGAATTGATGTGTCGCATCATCAGCGAACCATCAACTGGAGCAGGCTGGTAACCAAACCCGGTTTCATTTTTCTCAAATCGACCGAAGGGGTAAGTCATGTCGATACGCGGTTCAAATCGTATTATAAGAAAAGCAGGCAGCACGGCATCCCGACAGGAGCCTACCATTTTTTCTCATTTCGGGCATCTGGTAAAGAGCAAGCCAGGCATTTCATACGGAATACCACTCTGGCCAGCGGCGATTTGCCTCCGGTTCTGGATGTGGAATGGGCCCGAAGGCTCCCCTCTCCACAAAAAATTGCCAAGGAGGTGAATGCGTGGCTGATGGCCGTGGAAAACCATTACCGCGTGCCACCCATTTTATATACCGACGAGCAGTTTTATAATGCTTACCTCAAAGGAAGAATAAACAAAAAATACAAACTCTGGCTTTGCGACTATAAAAACGAGCCTCGCAGCCGATGGGTCTTTTGGCAGCGAACCGATAGGTTCATCCTGGAGGGTATTAAAGGTACTGTTGATCTGAATTACTTCCAGGGTTCTGCTCAACAATTGGCTGATCTCACCCTTCAATAATCCCAATGCGTTTCAACCTGCGAAAAAACAAGTCAACGGTTTTACGATTGATAATCTGAAAGAATGCCTTTTTATCCTTCATAACCGCACTTTGTTGTTTGAAGCAGTTTTGTTATATTTGCCAAAATTAACATGATTTGAAACTTTCTCTATGAATACTTCCATGCTGCTGCATCTGAAAGCAACTTGCCTGGGATCGGATGTTGCAAAACCCGATGATCTTCCTTATCGTACATTGTTGGTTCCGGTTCACCTGAGTATATACCAAATGGCTGTGGCTGTGCTTAACTCGTTTGAGTTCGACAGCGAGAACTTTTTTTCATTTTATCAGCAAAAAGAGGCTGAAGGGAAACCTCTTTTCGAGAAATCATCTGATAAACTCCCCGTTTCTAAAAAGAAGGATGTCAAGAAGAATTTAGTTGACAAAATGTTCAAGGAGGAGGGTGATACCTGGTTTATGCTTTTTGATTACGAAGATCGGTGGTGGTTTTCAATTGAATTATCGGAAATCAGCTACACCATGCCTGTGGGAAAGTATCCACGTGTTGTTGAAACGATGTTCGATAACCCTGTGCAATATCCATTGAAGGATGCCGAGCGTGCCTCTGAAGAAGAGAATCATGCCAATGAGAATCATGGTGAGGTTAAAGAGTGGTTTGTTGATATACATCACGATGAGTTGTCGGAAGCTTTTAAAAAGGTGCTTGCCGATGCCATTGAGGAACTCAACAGGCTCGAAAGCAGCCACGAATACCTCTCAGACCGGTTGGGAAAAGAGTTTTCGCTTGCCAATTTGGTGGACCTTTATTTTAGTGTTCGCGAGAGGCTCATGTTTAGTGGTAATTACATGGAACGTGCCATGCTTATTGTAACCAACTGGACTGCAGGGAATGTTGATGTTAAACTGCCTGCATTCAGGGTACTAACTGTTAACGATAAAGCTGAATTGTTGCTTGGTAAAGCCTATCTGAGCCATTCACTGGGCATGAAAGATTTGGCAGAACAGGCAAACCGCATAGCTCCTGAAAACATCCCCGGACTTCTTTTGTTGGCACTGCTTAGCGAAGAGGGCGAAAAAATAAAACTTTTAAAGAGAGCCGAACGTCTGATTTGTTTGAAATTGGGATTTTCGCCTGACAGAGAACGAACTCCCCACGACGAATTGTTCGACGAGCCTTTGTTTTACGATTTGTTGGATGTTTGGCGCGATTTGTCTGTTGCTTATTGTGAAGATGGAAGTTATGCCAAAGCCATTGCACCTGCTCTTAATCTATTGAGATGGAGCGATGAAGAGAAGGAACCTGCTCACGAAATGATGTTGCCCCTCCTGGTGCTTCACCAGGGCGATTTCAAACGGTTTCAGCCCTGGTATGAGTATTTGAGGCAACGAAATAAAAATGCTGCCGCATACCATTGGATTTTGTATGAATCGCTTACCGGGGCTTCGGAGGAGGCTGTTGAATCCGCAATAGAAAAGGCTTTAAAGGCCAATGCCGAAATTGCTGTAGCTCTTACGTCCGATTCGGATGAAGATCCTGTAACAGAGGCACAAATGGAAGCACTTGAGTATTTTAATGCCTGCGCCGATGTCTGGTTTAATTATCCCGAATTGCTCGCACAATTAGAATCTGCCCTGGCCGATTTCAGACCATAATTCATCAATAGAATTCGTGACAAAGGACATCCGTTTATGGTTGGTCTTTCGCCAGCACAACACCCTGGGATGGTTGCCTGCTATATACGAAACCACGGGAAACATCAACGGGAAAAGGTATGGTGTTGCCGACCGGCAGGCGGCTTTTAATAAAGAATTGCTGCTGCAATCGGATCCGGTTTTTCGAATGATAATGGCTCCGGCTGTTTCTGCCTGTACCGAGCAAGCCCTTTACAACAAACTCTGCTCCGATAAATCTCTGTTGTTGTCAGCATGGCTGCGAAAGCTGACTCCCGATGACCTCGCCAAAACCGTGCGACCTCTGGTTGACCGCTATACCGATCAACTGCTTAAAGCTGCATGTCAAAATCATATGGAGGTTGCAGTGTTGAATCAAAACGACGATTGTCTTGAATCAGCTGATTTAAGGAGTGTTTTCGACAGTGCTACTTCGGCTGTTTATTATTTCGACAGGCACGGGCAGGGGATGTCGTACTCCCTTTCCATTCAGGTTGATGGGCAACCAATAGAATTGCGCAAACACCGTGTGGTTGTTCTTAACCATCTTCCCGGCTGGATACTCCTGGCATCAGGTATTTACCGTTTGCCCGAGGGAACTTCGGGCAAACGGATCGAACCCTTCTTTTCGAAAGAGAAAATTGAGGTTCCCAAAAGGGTAGAGAACGATTACCTGAAAAGATTCGTGGGGACCAACATCAGCAAAAACACTGTGGTGACCAGTGGTTTTGATGTGGTTGAAAAATCACCTGAGGTGGTTTGTCGTCTTTCCATCGAAAATGGATGGAACGGCCGACCCGGCGTGGTGGTTTTCTTTCGATACGACGGCCAGCAGATTCTTTGCACCAACCTACGCCCCAATTTCGTGATCCCGTTTTTGAATGGGGAAGATGTTTCGTTCGTGAAATTCTCACGCGATAAGCAATTTGAAGAACAGTCACTTGAAACCGTTCGTTCGCTTGGTCTTACCGGTTCTGAAGCACTGTTTCAATTCCCGTCAGCTTCATCGGCACCCGAAACCGAATGGGTTTACCTTATCAGACTTCTCAACAGGGAAGCCGATGCTTTGAAAAAGAAAAAAATAGAGATTGACCAATCGGGCCTCGATCTAAATTTTTACCTCGATTCTATTGTTGCTACACAGTCAGTGGCTGAGGGAAACGATTGGTTCGACCTTCTTGTCAGGGTTGAACTGGCGCAAGGATTGATTTTGCCTTTTACTGCTTTTCGCAACCATATTATCACCAACAACCCCCGTTTCAGCCTTCCCAATGACCAGATTCTGATTTTGCCCGAATCGTGGTTTACCGACTACCGCCTTTTGTTGCTCTACGGAACCGATGCGGGCGATGCTGTCAGAATTCAACGGCGTTACGCGGGGTTGTTGCACGAAACTGTTGTCAACAGCCCATCAAGCCACCAGGATTCCGATTCCCAGGAATGCGCCGGGATCGCCATCCCCAAGGAGTTGAATGCCACACTGCGCTCCTACCAGGCTTATGGCTTCAGGTGGATGGCTTCGTTGGCAGATCGGGGGTTTGGAGCCATTTTGGCCGACGATATGGGACTTGGAAAAACGCTTCAAGCCATCGCTCTGATGCTTCACTCGTGGGTAACCAGCCGTGGCAGGGGAGGCGAGGAGGTGCCTGCCACTCCTCAGGCACAGCTCGATCTCTTCTCACTGGCCGATGCTCCACGCCGACAGCACGCCGGAGTGCTTGTGGTGGCTCCCACCAGCGTGCTGCACAACTGGAAAGCCGAACTGGCGCGGTTTGCCCCATCCTTGTCGGTTTACGTTCATGCCGGAACCAACCGCATGACGCACACCAACTTTTTATCGTCGTGCGATGTGATCCTGACCAGCTACGGGGTACTCCGCCGCGATCACGATCTGTTGTCGCGGCAATATTTCTCAGGGGTGGTTGCCGATGAAGCCCAGTTCTTTAAAAACCCCGGATCGCTCACCCACACCGCCGTTTGCATGATCAAAGCCGGTTGGCGCATTGCCCTCACCGGAACACCGGTCGAAAACTCGCTGACCGATCTGTGGGCTATCAGCCAGTTTGCCAACCCGGGGTTGTTGGGCGATTTGAATTGGTTCAAACGCCATATGGTTGCTGCTGCCAATCAAAGCACCGAAAAGACGATTCCCGATGATCTGCTCCGACTCACGGCTCCCTACCTCCTGCGTCGCACCAAAACAGAAGTTGCCCCCGAGCTCCCACCCCTCACCACGCAGAAAGTGTTGTGCGCCATGACCGATGACCAGGCCGACCTCTACAACCGCCAGCGCGACACTTTCAGGTCGGAACTGTTGAAAAACACCGATACGGCAAAGCCAGGGCTCGCCCTCGTGTTTAAAGCCCTCACCCAGTTGCGACTCACGGCATGCAACCCCGGCATCAGAAACCACGCGTGGGAACATGGAAGTGGGAAAACCGACCAGATTACTCAAACCATTGGCAATCTGGCGGCCTCGGGCAACTCGATGCTGGTGTTTAGTTCGTTTGTAAAGCACCTCGACCTGCTTGCACGTTGGTGCGACCACCAAGGTATTGGCTACGCCCTGCTCACCGGTTCCACCTCCAACCGCGAGGAAGCTATCAGGCGGTTCAACCACCCCGATATACGCGTGTTCTTCATTTCACTGAAAGCTGGTGGCACCGGACTCAACCTCACCAAGGCCGATTACGTTTTGTTGTGCGACCCGTGGTGGACACCTGCCGCCGAATGGCAGGCCATCAGCAGGGCTCACCGTATTGGGCAGACCCGCCCGGTGGTAGCTCTCAGTTTCATAACTGCCGACACCGTCGAAGAAAAAATCGTGGCCCTGCAAGAAAAGAAGGAAGCCCTGTTTCAGGCCGTAAGCCTGGCTCACAACCCGTTGGCCGGCTTGAGCAGGGCGGAGTTGGAGGAGATGTATTTGTGAACCATCATTTTTAACTATAATTCAACCTGAACTTGTAAACTTTTCGTGTGCATTAGATGTCAGTATGGTTATGATGTATGTGTAGATAATTTCCTTTTTTTTGAACAATGTTTTTTTTAAAGTTTCATTTTGCCGGAAAATTAGTCCTGTTTTGTTCCCTACTCATTATGCACAATTGGGCAATGTCGCAAGTTAACAATCAGGATTGTCTGGGTGCTATTCCTGTTTGCCAGGGTATTTATGAGCAAGCAACGTCCTATTCAGGAACTGGTTTTATTCCAGGTGAAATAAACCCTGCATTATCGTGCCTTAATTCAGGTGAGAAAAATGACGTTTGGTATGTTCTTACTGTGCAATCTTCCGGATTGTTGTATTTTACAATTACGCCAAATGCTCCTTCTGATTATGACTGGGCGCTGTTTAATCTAACCAATAACGTTTGCGAGGATATTCAAAATATTGAAGAGTTGGAGGTTAGTTGCAATTATGATGGGGCTACCCAGCCCACAGGAGCCAATGGAAATCCGGGTCAGCAAAATGAACCACCGGTTCCTGTTATTGCTGGGGAAACATATGTTTTAAATGTCAGCAATTTTTCTACCAATCAAACCGGGTACATGTTGGATTTTACTGTTAGTACAGCAGGTATATACGATACTCAGATACCCGCTTTAAGCGAGGTATTGCCTATACCATGCTTCAGTTCGGAGTTGACTGTCCGTTTTAGCGAATTTGTACTTTGTTCTTCGGTGAGTTTGTCAGATTTTGTGTTGATTGGGCCTTCAGGGTCTATTCCCATTATCTCCTATTCGGCAACAGGATGTCAGGGTGGAGGTAATCACGATCGTGATTATACTCTTGTGACAAGCAGTATGTTACTTGATGGTAGTTATGAACTTCAATTAAATGGTGAGGTTGAAGATTTATGTGGAAATGCCTCACAACCATCAAGCCTAGAGTTTAGTATTTATGATAATCAACCGGTTCCTCTTGAAGTTTCTTCGAATGTACCCTGCTTAGGCTCTACTTTGAATCTAGAATCAACTTTTTATAATTCTGCTAGTTATGAATGGACTGGACCTTCTGGCTTTTACTCAACGTTGCAGTCACCTCAATTGATAAATGTTAACAGCAGTGCTTCGGGAACATATACAGTTACCGTTACCTTAAGAAATGATTGCGTGTTTACTGCTGATATAAATGTTGTAGTAGGGAGCGCCCCTTTACCAACACCCAAACCTATTAAGCACAATTAAGCATCAACTATTCATTGAGGATCAGATGGTACGTTAAATTGTGAGTTGACTATAAATATCCCTTATTTGAGCCTTTAAAAGTGCAATCATGGCGAATAATGACTGTTATCTAATTGAATAGCTTATTATTTTCTCATCAAGCAACCTTTTCCTACCTTTGTGTTCTCTTTGAAACTGATCACACTTTAACCACCACTGTCTGTGAAGAATTTGTTGCTACTCTACGTCTGCCTGGCCGCAATGGTTCTTTCTGCTGTTGAAGCAAAAGCCCAAACCACCCCATCGGCCAGCCCCTCGCTTGTTTTCCACCAAATTGATCTAAGCCCTCTCAAAAGCCGCTATGCCCGTGAGTTGTTCAGGGAAAAGGCGGGGGAGATGGGGCTGCACTCAAACCAACCATTGGGACTGGATCACGCCCGGTTTGTTTTTTATCGAAAAGTGGATGTTGTAGTTTCCGATGAGGTGATTCATCAATTGATTGCCAAATGTGTGTTAAGCGATTCGTTATCATCTGCTACTGTCAAAAAAGCGTTCATGGTTGCCAAATCCGGTACTCGTCAAGCTCATGGGGAGGAATCCATCGATGGAGATGATTTTACTGACGAATCAGAGGTGCAGTTGTGTGAAGATGCGAATGTCTTCTGTGGTTCGAATGTATATAGTTTCCCTGCACAATCAGGAACGGGTAATCCAGCACAGCCAGGTCCTTATTATGGCTGCCTTGGGTCACAGCCTAACCCAACATGGTACTTCATGCAGATTTTGGATGCAGGGCCGATTGAAATAGAGATGTTCAGCACTCCTCAATTTGATATTGACTTTATTTGTTGGGGACCTTTTGACTCTCCTACAGGTGGCTGTGAAACTGGTTTGACGCAGCCTAACGTGATAGACTGTAGTTTCTCCGGGTCTTGGACCGAAACTTGTAATATTCCTAATGCCATTCCAAACAAGTTTTATATTCTGCTCATCACAAACTATAGCGGTCAGCCTTGTGAGATCACCTTTTCGCAGAATTTTTCTTCAGGCTCTGGCTCAACCAACTGCAACATAGTTATCAATTGCTCCATGCTCTCCATCACCCGCAACGTATCGGCCTGTAACCCTGCTACCAACACCTATTCTTTATCGGGGCAGATGGAGTTTAGCAATCCCCCTACAGCCGGAACGCTTACCATCAGCGACAATACAGGTATCAGCCAAACCTTTAACCCACCTTTCAACTCTCCGCTTAATTACACCCTGAACAATATCCCCTGCGATGGTCAGGGGCATACCGTTACCGCCTCGTTTTCGGAAGATCCTGATTGCAACCTATCCGAAAACTACAATGCCCCCGAAGCGGCTTGCCCGGGTGCCAGCATTAAGGGAGGTGGTGAAATCTGTAACGATGGTTCTACCATTGCTGTGAATATAGCCTTCAGTGGGGTGGGGCCCTTCGATTTTACATACGCCATTAATGGAAACCCAACTACGATTACCGGCTATACGGAGTCAAGTTACCTGATCGAAGCCAGCATAGCCGGCGATTATACCATGGTGAGTGTGCAAAATGCCCTGTGTCCAGGCACTGTGAGCGGGCTTGCTACTGTGGTGGTTCATCCCCTGCCCGTTGTAAGTCTTGGAGCCGACACTTCATTGTGTTTCGGAAGTACCATTCAACTGGATGCCGGCGCAGGATTCAAAACCTACGCCTGGTCTCCCGGAGGAACAACCCAGCAAACCTTGTTGGTAACTGCCCCAGGAATCTACTCCGTGGTGGTGACCGATTTTAATGCGTGCTCCAATTCCGATGAAATTACAGTTGGTTATCACGACGCGATAGAACCCAAGGATATAAAGCATAACTAATTCAGGCAATTGCCCCCACCTCCCCATGCTCCACCCTTCACTTTTTTATAAAACGTTTCAGAAACACTTCACCCGTTTACAACCAAAGGGTGCAAACGTTTGTCTGGAAAACGTCTGTTAAGGAAAAATGAAAAAATCTTTACTTGTTTCGCTGTTGAATGGGCTGAAATTCTTACTTTTGTTTCCTGTTGTTGCACTGCTAAACTTTAACCTGATGGCTCAACAGGATACTACTTTTTGGTTTGTGGCACCCGAGGTGGATGCTTCGCACGGCGATGAGCCTATCGTAGTGCGAATGGTTACGCTGGATCAACAAGCCAGTGTTACTGTTACTCAGCCTGCTGCAGCTACTTTTCCCGTTTACAATACCACGATACCTCCCTATTCGATGGGAACGATCACTCTCACCCCTTCCAAAGCCCAGATTGAAAACACCCCCTTTGGAACAGTGAATACTAAGGGGTTGATGGTGTCTTCTACAGCCCCTGTTTCAGCCTATTACGAAGTTGCACATAGCAACAATCCGGATATTTTTCCTTTGAAAGGGCGCACGGCCTTAGGAACTGTTTTCTATATTCCTTCGCAGGATGCTTATCCAAACCAGAGTGGTGGAAACCGCCGCGAGTCGTTCGAGATAGTTGCTACAGAAAACAATACAACGGTTACCATTACGGTTACTGCCGATGTTACGAACCATGTTGCCGGAAGCACTTTTTCGATAGTCCTGAACAGAGGTGAAACCTATTCCTGCCGAACGCTTTCGCCAAATGTTGCTGTATCATTGAAGGGTTCCAAGGTAATTGCCGACAAGCCTGTTGCCGTCACCATAGCCGACGACAGCGTGCTCCCCGGCTCTGCTGGCGGCGGTTACGATCTCATTGGCGATCAATTGCTGCCAGTCAACCTGGTTGGGGTTGAATATATTGTGGTTAAAGGATTTGCTTACGGCTCCAGCAATTACGAGCGAGCTTTCATTCTGGCCACAGCAAACAATACTACTGTTTCGATTGATGGGGTTCCTATTGCTACAACCCTTAGTGCCGGCCAGCAATACGCACTTACTTTGGTGAACAACAGTTATTATATCACCGCCTCCAACCCCGTTTATGTCTATCACATTAGTGGTCATAATACCGAACTTGGAAGCAGCATCATTCCACATATTACTTGTACTGGGTCGGCTGAGATTGGATTCAACCGACAAAGCAATGGCGATTTTGCCATGATGGTGCTCACCAAAACAGCGCATACATCCAATTTCACCATTGATGGTAATGCTACCTTGCTTACAGCCTCCGATTTTGCGGTTGTTCCAGGTACTGGTGGAGTGTGGTCATGCGCCCGAAAGGAATTTAACAGCATCTCTGTTCTTGCTACAGGGGCGCATCGTATTGTTAACACAAGCGGCGTGTTTCATCTTGGAATTTTGAATAACCTGGGGGGTAGTTCGGAATATGGCTATTTTTCGAATTATACCAGTCTCTTTATCGGCGCCGACGTTTCCATCTGCCCCGAAAGCAACATCACACTCGATGCCGGCCCCGATCGCCTGAGTTATTTGTGGAGCACCGGGGCAACTTCGCAGACAATCAGTGTTTCTACTCCAGGGACTTACTGGGTGGAGGTTGACGACGAGGATTGCCCGAATCTTTCCGATACCATTGAGGTGGCCACCTTTCCCCCGTTTCCCGTTTCAATAGGCCCCGATACCGCCATTTGCCAGGGGCAGGTGCGCTTGCTCGATCCAGGCCCCGGTTATAAAGATGTTTTGTGGCAGGATGGCTCAACCAACCCCACCTACAATGCCAACACCACAGGCCAGTACTGGGTGAGGGTGTTCGATGAAAACCTGTGCCCAACCCGCGATACGATGAACCTCATCGTCCACCCGTTGCCCAATGCAACTTTTATAAAACATAATTGATCTGACTACCGTATAAACTGTTTTTTGTTGAGAATATCTGACTGAACCTAACCGATAAGACGAGGATAAATGAAGACCACCATTAAAACGCTCCGCCAATTTGCTCTGATGCTTCTGTTGGCCATTGTTGCCAACCTTACATCACAGGGGCAAAACCTTACCACCAATCCCGATACCGTGTGTATGGGGGCAACCGAACTCTACCGCGTTGATAGTACGGCCAATTCCTACTACCAATGGTCGGTAACAGGTGGGGGTACCATCAACCATTTCTGGATGCCAAACGACACAGCAGCTCACATCAGCGTGACCTGGGACAATACTGTGGGGGAGAATACCCTGCAGGTTGTTGAATACAACGAGTTTGGTTGCAATGGGGACCCCAATACCCTGCTGGTGAAGCGATTTACAGTGCCGGCACCCTCCCTCAACAACGGCAATCTTACCAAATGTGTTGGCGATTCCTACACCCTTGTAGCCGCTCCCAACAGCGGTCTGCCATCGGTTACCTACCAATGGAAAAAAGATGGTGGCAACATCACAGGAGCTGTTACCAACACCCTCTCAATTGGTTCGGTTCAACTCTCCGATGCAGGTTCTTACACCTGCATCGTGGGCAACACCTGCGGAGCAACCGAAACATCGGCCTCGGTACTGACTGTAATTTATCCTCCCACAGTCACGCTTCAGCCTTTACCAGTCAATACCTGTCTGGGACAGAACGATACACTGATTGCCCATTTCGATGGCTCAGAACCTGTTGCTTATCAGTGGTATTTGGGAACCACTCCTGTAACAAATATACCAGGACACATTGCCGGAGCTACCAACGATACCCTCGTCATCAGCGGTGCTGCCTACACCGATACCGGTTATTACCATGTTGTGGCTACCAATACTTGCGGTTTTAATTCGAGCAACACTGTTCATTTCAACATCAATGTGCTTCCGGTAATTACCAACCAGCCCGATAGCGTTTCGGTATGTATTGGAGCCAATGTCTCTTTTGCTGCCACGGTTACAGGCGATAGCCTCTATTACCAGTGGTATCATTACTCGTCTGCTGTAGCCGGGGCAACCACTTCCCAACTTGATCTTACAAACGTTCAGTATGCCGACACCGGAAGCTACCATTTGCATATCTACAACAATTGCGGCTTTCTCAGAAGCGATACTGTTGACCTGAACATCAACCGTTACCCGGCCATTGTTGACCAGCCCGACAGCGTTTCGGTGTGTATCGGGGCTAACGTTACGTTTGCTGTAACCGCCACCGGCGACAGCCTCTCTTACCAGTGGTATCACTACACCACGCCGGTAGGGACCAACTCCAACACGTTGGTGATCAACAACGCGCAGTATGCCGATACCGGTACTTACCGTTGTGAAATCTCGGTTCCGAATGGCTGCAACACCTTACCCACGGAGAATGTCGATCTGAACATCAACCGTTACCCGGCCATTGTTGACCAGCCCGACAGCATTTCGGCCTGCCCCGGCGATTCCAGGCAGTTTGTGGTTGTTGCCACCGGCGATTCTTTAAATTACCAATGGTATAAAAACGGGGTTGCTATGCCCGGGCAGACCATGCCCATCCTGGCGTTTGCCTCCATCAGTTACAGCGATACTGCTGATTATTACTGCGAGGTATTCAACAACTGTAACGGTGTTCCGACACAAAATGTCAACCTCAACATCAACATCCCGCCGGCAGTCGTTTACCAGCCTGCCGATATCTCTACCTGTCTGGGTGCTGATATTACCCTGAACACCATCATCAGTGGCGACAGCCTGTTCTACCAATGGAACCGCAACGGGAATCCCATTCCCGGAGCGACAGGAGCCAGCCATCAAATCAATCCGGTGACCCTTGCCAACATCGGTACCTTCACATGCGATGTGATGAACACCTGCGGAAACCTGACCACCTCCAATGCCGTTGTTACAGTCAACCTGGTGCCCGTGGTGGTTACCGAACCCAACGATATTTCGACATGCCCGGGTAACTCTGTTGTATTCAGCACAGTGGTAACCGGCGATTCCTTGAATTACCAATGGTATAAAAACAATGTTGCTGTTGCCGGACAAACCAATCCAACGCTTGTGTTTTCGCCGGTTTCCTATGCCGATACCGCCGATTATTATTGTGTGATTACCAACACCTGCGGTGACGACACAACGCGCGTAGCCAACCTGAACATCAACATTCCTCCTGTGATAACAGTTTATCCACGGGACATTTCAAGCTGTCTGGGCGATAATGAACTGCTTAGCGTGACGGCAACCGGTGATAGCTTGTTCTACCAATGGTTTCACAACACCAACCTTATTCCGGGTGCTACTGCATCATCCTATGCTCTTACTCCGGTGACCCTTACTAACGTCGGAACCTATCAGGTGCAGGTTTATAATACCTGTGGCAACCCGGTGGTTCCCCCTGTTGATGTGACCGTCAACCTCGTGCCTGTGATTACCGATCAGCCCGACAGCGTTTCCAAATGCCCGGGCGATGCAGTAACTTTCTCGGTAACTGCCACCGGCGATTCGCTGAATTACCAGTGGCGTAAGAACGGCAACCTGATGCCTGGCCAGAATGGCCCATCTCTGGTGTTCCCGGCTATTGGCTATGCCGATACCGCCAACTACAGGTGTTACATCTGGAATACCTGTAACGATGCCCTTACCGATAATGCCCACCTCAACATCAACGTGGCTCCGGTGATTACCACCCAGCCGCAAAACCTACTCACCTGCGTGGGCGATAACAACCTGCTTAGCGTTGTAGCCACCGGCGATTCGCTCTACTACCAGTGGTACAAAAACAATGTAGCCATAGCTGGCGAAACCGGCACTACACTCCTTTTCACACCGGTTACCCTGGCCGACATTGGAACCTACCGGGTTGATATGCAAAACAATTGCGCCCCGGCCACCAGCAATACCGTGAACCTGTTTGCTAACATCGACCCAACGGTTATCGTGCCTCCGCGTGATGTTTCAAGTTGTCTGGGATATACAGCCAGATTTTTTGTGAGTATAAGAGCAGCAGGTTCTGCGTTGCCTGATTGTCAGTGGTTTAAAAATGGAGTGCTTTTGCCGGGCGAAACCAATGATACACTGACCATCTTCCCCGTGACCCTCGCCGACGTGGCCTCCTACAGTTGCCAGCTCAGCAACAACTGCGACGTGGTGATGACTTCAGCTGCCGACCTCACCGTGAACCTCGTTCCTGTTATGGTTACCCAGCCCAACGACATCAGCACCTGCCCGGGCGACATCGAAGAGATGAAGGTTGTGCTTACCGGCGATTCGCTGAATTACCAATGGTACAAGAACGGTAACCCCATTGCCAATTCCAACTCACCGTTCCTCCCCTTCAACCCGGTTGTTCCCGGAGATATTGGCAACTACTACGTACACATCTGGAACACCTGCAACGTGGCCGGATTTAATTCCAACGTGGCAGAGGTTACCATGAACATCCCTCCCACAATTGTATCGGATCAGGTGACCAGCGGGAACTTCTGCGAGAATCAAATTCAGAACAAGGTGTTGAGTGTGATTGCCACCGGCGACTCCATCAAGTACGAATGGAGGAAAAACGGTGCCCTGATTGCCGATTCTACCAACCCTTACCTCCGTTTCACCCCCATCACGGTTGCCGACAACGGCAGCTACTTCGTGCGGGCTTACAACAATTGCGGGGAGGATTTCAGTCAGACTGCCAACCTCTACGTCAATACCATAGTTTACAACGATATTACACCCAACGCTGTTTCCACTTGTGATGGTGCCAACGTGATGCTGATGGTTTCGGCCTCCGGCGACAACATTGCCTATCAGTGGAAACTGGAAGGGATCGACATTCCCGGAGCTAACAACAACACTCTGGTGTTGAACAACCTTCAATACAGCCAAACGGGGAACTACTCCTGCGTGATGAGCAATTCTTGCGGCAACAATGTGTTTTCAGGTCAGGTTCCGGTTACCATCAACCGCGATCCTCAGATCGTGACGCAGTCGCAGAGCCAGATCAGGTGCGAAACCGAACTGATCACCCTGGAGGTGGTAGCTACCGGCGATTCGCTCAACTACCAATGGTACAAGAACGGCGTTGCCATAACAGGAGCCAACAATTCGGTGTATGAGATCACCAGCGCTCTGGCTGCCGATGGCGGAACTTACGAGTGCTTCGTGTCGAACACATGCGACAACGACATGAGCGATCCCATCGTCCTCACAGTCTATCGTCTGCCCGAAGTGGTTGTGCAGCCGGTGAGCAAGACCCGTTGCGAAGAGGATACCGTTTCGTTCAGCATCACCCCCGACGGCGACCAACTGTCGTTCCAGTGGTACCACAACAACGTGCTGATACCCGGAGCCACAGCCACCACCTATTCCATTGCCCGCATCTCGATGAGCGATGCCGGACAGTATTATTGCGTGGTAAGCAGCGCGAATTGCGGTGCCGTGAATTCCGATGTGGTCAACCTGAATGTGATCCAGAACATTGCCGTGAACGCGCTCACCACCAACATCAGTTGTGCCGGTTCGCTCGATGGCGCTATCGACATCACGGTGCTCAACGGTCAGGCCCCGTTCACCTTCCTGTGGTCAACCGGATCCACCTCCGAAGACATTACCGGGCTTGATGAAGGACTATACTCCGTTTACATCACCGACCAGAACAACTGCCGTGCCCGCGCTACTATTGGCATCGGGCAGCCCTACGAGTTTGGCTTCTATCACGACACCACTTTCTGGGCCTCGGCAGTACGCCACGGCGGCCTCGGGATGGACAGGGTTCGTGCCGTGACCACCGACCAGCAAGGCAACACCTACGTGACCGGCAGCTTCAGCAGCAACGCCACCTTTGGGTTTGCAACACTGGTAAGCTACGGCGACGAAGATGTGTTCGTGGCCCGTTACAACCCTGCCGGAACCCTGTTGTGGGTTCGTCAGGCCGGAGGTACCCTCAACGACTACGGAACCGGCATCTCGGTTGACAGTTCAGGATATATTTACGTGTCGGGTTCGTTTGAAGAGATGGCCTTCTTTGGCACCACCCAGGTGAATTCCAACGGAAACCACGACGCCTTCTTAGCCAAATACGACCCGACCGGTACTTTGGTGTGGGTTCGTAACTCGGGAGGTTTCTTCGACGATAAAGCTTCGGCGGTTCAGGCCGACGAAAGAGGCTATACCTACGTGACCGGTTCGTATCAGGGAATTGGAACCTTTGGAAGCCAGACGCTGGTTAGTGCCGGTGGCGACGACATCTTCACCGCCAAATACAACCCTGATGGCGATATGCAATGGGTGAAAAGCGCAGGAGGTACTTCCGAAGACTTTGGTCAGGCAGTTACTCTCGATGTGGCCCGCAACGTGATAGTGGCCGGAAAATTCCAGAACACTGCCAATTTTGGAACTGCAAGCCTCACCTCAGCCGGTTCAACCGACATCTTCATGGTGAAATACAACACCCTGGGTGTACAACAGTGGGTGAAACGTGCCGGCGGCAACCAGACCGACAACGCCACCGGCGTGAAAACCGATTACAACTCCAACGTGTATGTGACCGGCTCTGTTGAAGGCACAGCCACTTTCGGATCGCTCAACCTTACAGGGAATGGTGGCCGCGATATAGCTGTGGCTAAATACTCCCCGGCAGGTAACCCCTTGTGGGCACGTAATGCCGGAGGCACGCAGCACGATGTTGCCAAAGCTTTGGCCGTGGATGCCCAGGGCAATTCCTACGTAGCCGGATTGTTCAGAAACGAAATGACCCTAAACGGCAAAACCATGCAGAGCGCCGGCGAAAGCGACGTAGCTGTGTTGAAATACAGCACCACCGGCGAGTTGGTGTGGTCGCAGCAGGCTGGCGGTCCGGGTGCCGATTCGGCTCTGGCTGTTGCTCTGCTCCCTGGCAACGACTTGCGTGTGGGTGGTTCGTTTACCCAAACAGCCGTTTTTGGTGCCAACTCCATCGTCAGTCCCGGTCAGGATGAGGCCTTCCTGGCTCTGCTTACCCAGGAAGAGGTTTACACAGCTCCCGTGGTAACCGACGTGAGTTGTTTCGACGGCAACGACGGCTCCATCAACATTACACCGGGTGGCGGAACCCTCCCCTTTGTTTTTGACTGGTCGAATGGTGCTACCACCGAAGATGTTACCAACATCGAAGCGGGCACCTACTGGCTTACCATGACCGATGCCAAGGGTTGCACCAAAGACACCATGCTCACCGTAACCTTCCTGTTTGCTCCTCCAATAGCTCCCCTGTCGGCCAATGCCAACATGGACTATATCTGCACCGATGAGACCCGCAACCTGGTACTCACTGCTGTGGGTGGTTACGGCGATACTCTGGTGTGGTTCAGTGGCTCGTGCAACGGAACCCGCGTTGGAGTAGAAAACAACCTCAGTCTGCCAGCACCAACGGTCACCACCACTTATTATGCTTATTGGAAAAATGCCTGTGGAGAATCGAGTTGCGCTGAGGTGACCGTGAACGTAGTTCCCGATCCTGTGAAGCCCGTTTCGGTTACGGCATCGCCTGCTGTTGCCTGCGAAGATGGAGGGTTGCTTACCCTTATTGCCTCGGGTGGCTCCGGCGAGGTGTTGAAATGGTACACCGGTGGATGTGGCGTTACAGAGATTGGAACCGGCGACACCCTCACCGACAGGCCCATCCCGGCTGTTGATACCTGGTATTACGCCCGTTGGGAGTCGCGATGCGGCAGTTCGGACTGCGATTCGGTACAGGTGATCGTTCATCCGAAACCCCAGCCTCCCACTGAGATACAAGCTTCGGTTACCAGCCCGATTTGTGCCGGCACAGGTGGTTCCATCACCTTTACTGCCATTGGTGGTTCGGGTGACGAGATCAAATGGACCAAAGGCAGCTGCTCCGATCCCGTGGTAGCTTCCGGACCTAACCTTACCACCTTCATTGATAATGCTCCCATAGTCACCACTACCTACAATGCCTATTGGACTAACAGTTGCGGTGACTCCCCCTGTGCTTCGATTACCATTGAGGTGATTGGAACCCCGCCGGGTCCCACCGGCATCACAGCCAGCACCAACAATTTCTGCGCGAATACTGTTGAAACCCTCGTGCTTACAGCCAATGGCGGCGGTGCCGATGGAGCTGTGCTCCACTGGTACACCGGTTCCTGCGGCGGAATGTCGGGCATCCCTGTAGGAACCGGCAATCCGCTCACGCTCACAGGTAGCGATGTTCCTGATGCCACCACCGTGTTCTACGCCCGCTACGAGCATGCTTGCGGCAACAGCCCGTGTGCCCCGTTGCAGATCAACGTGTTTGATGTTCCCGTGGTGTTTATCCAGAACCTGAACAACGCTTATTGCGTCGAAGAGGCCGCTGTTCCCATTTCGGGCAGTGTTGCTGGTCAGGGCAGCTTCAGTTGTCCCACTCCGGGAGCTATCGTGAACCTGGGTGGTGGACAGGCCTTCTTTGTGCCAAATGCTGCCGGGGTTGGAGTGCATCAGGTAACCTACTCCTACATCGCATCGGGCAACTGTCTGGCTGATTCTACTTATGAGGTCACGGTGAATGAAGGGGCGTTCGTCAACATCCTCAACATTCAGGATGAGTATTGCCTCAACGATGGCGTGATAACCTTCCAGGGTACCGAACCCTCCGGATTTTTTGATGAATTTACAGGACTTGACGACATAGGCGGCGGTTTTGCTACCTTCGATCCGGCATTAGCCGGCGTGGGAAGCCACACCATTGCTTACCATTACCTGAACCCCAACGGCTGTTGGAGCGATACCTTACGCACAGTATTTGTTAATAACATCCCCACGGTTTACTTCTCAGGTTTGGAATCCCAGTATTGTGAAGACGAGAATGCGGTAACCCTTTACGGTAACCCATCAGATGGCGATTTCACCGGTCCGGTGACCCCCATCGGCTTTGGTCGCGCCACGTTCGATCCGGGTTCCGTTCCTGTGGGTATCCCTCAGAATATTACTTACACCTGGACCAATCCCACCACAGGTTGTTCCAATTCGCAAACCCAGACCGTTACGGTGAATGCTCTGCCGGTGGTAACATTCAGTGGTCTCGATCCTGAATACTGCGTCAACGGGGTTGAAGATACCCTGATTGGCAGCATGTCACCTCTCGGACAGTTTTTCGGTCCGGGTATCGAGCCTGTCAACAACAACGGGGTAGCCTATTTCCGTCCGTGGTTGGCACCGGGTGGCCCGCACACCATCACCTACACCTATGAAGATGCCAACGGATGCGTGGGCACGGCTACAGGCACCACCGTGGTTTACACAGTTCAGCCCGTGTATTTCACTGGTCTGAATCCTCAATACTGTCATGCCGAGGGCGAGATTGCCAACCTGATCGGGTCGAAGCGGCCTTTTGGTGATTTCACTATTGATCCTGTGCCGGCTGATCCTAATGCTTTTACTACTCCGAATAACGGCACCGCCACTTTCGATGCCTTCCTGGCAGACCCCGGAACCTACAACATCACCTATACTTATCTCGATTTGCACGGTTGCGAAGTCTCTGATACAAGAACCGTGACGGTGAATCCTCTCCCCGAGGTGGCCATCACGAACCTCGATACCACTTATTGCATCAATGCCAGTTTCACCATTATTGAAGGGAACCACCAGCCCGACGGTTCGTTTACTTACAACGGACCCACAGGCGGTTTGGTTGACTTGCACAATGGTAAGGCGAAATTTATCCCATCGGTTGCCGGACTGGGTGTGTTCAACATAACCTACAGCTACCGTGATCCTAACACCACCTGCCTGAACGATACCACTATGCAGACCGAGGTGGTTCCCAAGCCCGCCCTCCTGATCAACAACCTGGCTAATGCCTATTGCCAGTCAGATCTTCCCGATACCATCACCGGAAGTCATTTCCCGCTTGGTGTATTCAGCGGTCCTGCCGGGGTGATCGAAGACCTGGGTATTGGCAAAGCCATTATCTACCCGGGAGCAGCCACCAGTTTGGGTGTGCCGTTCATGGTTCACTACACGCTCAACGAGCCAGGCCTCTGCTACAACGACACCGCTTACGAGGTGGTAATTCACCCCACTCCGGATGTAAGTTTCGGAACGCTGCTGCCAGAGTATTGCGAGAATAGCCTTGATGAAATACTTCTTGGCAATCATATGGGCTATGGAACCTTCTCGGGTCCCGATCCCGGATTGCTCGATTCAGGTCTGGGTTATGCTACCTGGAGTCCTTCTGCTGCAGGCCCTGGCGGACCTTATGCCATCAAATACGTGTATATGGATCCCAACACGGGGTGTTCAGACTCTATGACCCTCACCACCATGGTGAACCCGTTGCCAACCAAGCCCACGAGCTTGTCGGTTGACCACAACGACTACTGTTTGAATTCTGTCAACGCGCTTACCTTCACCGGTACAGGCGGCTCGGGTACCGATCTGAAATGGTACCGTGGAGCCTGTGGCACCAACCCCGTGGGCATAGGCACACAGATTTATGTACCTGCCCCTAACGACACCACCTGGTATTATGCCCGTTGGGAGAACGAGTGTGGCGAATCGGAATGCGACTCCATACGCATCAACGTGCTGTTCCAGCCTGTGGCTCCCCTCCAGCTGGCTGTTGACCAGAACGATTTCTGCGCCGGCACCGTTGCCGACATCAACCTGAGTGCCGAAGGAGGCCATGGTGCTGATCTCAAATGGTACACCGGCACTTGTGGCGGAGTCTATCTGGGAACAGGTAATCCGTTCCCGACCCCGGCACCCACGGTCACCACAACCTATTTCGCAAAATGGACCAACATCTGCGGTGAGTCGTCATGCAAGAGCATCGTGGTAAACGTGTTGCCGCAGCCCGTGATTGCCGATTCTGTTTCGGTGAACCACAACAACTTCTGCTCTGGTTCGCAATCGTCCATCATCCTCCATTACCATGGCGGATCGGGCGGATCGGGCGGCATCTTTGAATGGTTCCGCGGTGTATGCAGCGATACCCTGATTGGCACCGGACAGAATCTTGAAGTGATTGCACCCACCACTACCACCTCCTATTTTGGACGTTGGCGCAACTCGTGCGACAGTACAGCCTGCCAGCAGGTCACTGTAACGGTATGGCCTTTGCCCGTGGCTCCCGACAGCGTGAGCACCACAGAAAACGAATACTGTGCCGGTAGCGTTTCAACCCTCACCCTCACGGCTCACGGAGGTTCGGGCGACGACGTGGTGTGGTACGAAGGCGATTGCGGAGCAGGTACCCCAGTTAGTACCGGACCTTCGCTGCTGATTAATGCCCCGCTGGTTACCACCAAATACTACGCCCGCTGGGAGAGCAATTGCGGCGCCTCGGCCTGTGCCATGAAACAGATTACCGTGTATCCGCAACCCGTGCCTATTGATAGCCTTACCGTTGATACCAACAACTTCTGCCGGTCATACAACGGCATCATCATTCTCAATGCTTTTGGTGGAGCAGGCGATACCCTCAACTGGTATCAGGATGCCTGCGGAACATCCATCCTCGGCACCGGAAGCGAGTTGCGCGTACAGGCTCCCGACACCAACACCTGGTTCTTTGCCAAGTGGGTGAGCGAATGTGGCGTAACCGAGTGCGACTCGATAGAGGTGAAAGTGAACATCCCGCTACCGGTTGACACTGTGTTTGCCGACAAGCCCGTGGTTTGCTTCAACGACGCCGGTTTCGTGAAACTCACAGCCCAGGGAGGCCGTGGCGATGTGCTCAACTGGTACGAAGGCACCTGCGGAGGAACTCCCATAGGCTCCGGCTACACCCTCAACGTGCTGTCGCCCGAAGTAACCACCACCTACATTGCCCGTTGGGAAAACAGTTGCGAAACCACCGAGTGCGATTCGGTGACCGTGACCGTGATTCCCCAGGCTGTGGCTTCCACGATGGTTACTGCTGATACCAACAACTTCTGCCAGGGTGCCGTAACAACCGTGACCCTCACGGCCATCGGAGGCTATGGCGATACCATCAGCGGACAAGGAGAAACCCTCCGCTGGTTCTTCGCCAACTGCGAAGGGATTGAAGCCGGAACTGGCAACCCGCTCGTGATTCCTGCACCGTTGTTCAACACCAGCTACTTCGTGCGCTGGGAGAACTCGTGCAGCGCGTCGGAGTGTGCCAGCGTCGAGATCGTGGTGAACAACCCCGAACCGGTGGTGCTTGTTGAGGTTGATACCAACGACTTCTGTCCCGGTGCCGTTACCGACATCACCCTGTTTGCCCACGGCGGACATGGCGACCAACTGAAATGGTTTACCCGCGACAACGGAACCTATACCAATATTGGCACAGGCTACCCGCTCAACATCTTCGCCCCCGATACCACCACCTGGTATTACGTGCGGTGGGAGAACATCTGCGGTGCATCGGACTACGACTCCATCAGGGTGAACGTGAACCTCCCCGTGGTACCGCCGGTGCTCACTGTTGATACCAACAACTTCTGCTCCGATTACGGATTCCAGATTGCTCTTGGCGGTCTGGGAGGAAACGGCGATACCCTGCGCTGGTTCGAGGGATCGTGCAACGGCCCCGAACTGGGGACAGGCAACCCGTTGTGGATTGATCACCCGGTGGTGACCACCACCTACTTCGCCCGCTATGAAAACGAGTGCGGCGTGACCGGGTGCAACTCCATCGTGGTAACCGTGGTGCCTCATCCCGAGTTGTTTGCCGGAGCGGTAGATTCGGTTTGCGAAAAAGCCGACTACCCGGTAGTGAACGCCACCGCATCCAACTACACTTCGGTGCTGTGGACTACCGACGGAACCGGAACCTTTGATGATCCCACCCTCTTGAACCCTGTTTACCAGCAAGGCCCTGAAGACGTGGTGGTGCGCGATACCGTGAACCTGATTATGACCGTTATGGGCAACTCCCCCTGTGGAGCCTACACCGATACCTTGATGCTCATCATCAACCCGCTGCCTGTTATCAGTGTGAACGACACCAACCCGTTCATCTGCCGCGATTCGCTGTTCACCTTCGTGGCCGATGGTGCCTTCACCTACCACTGGTCGCCAGGCACCGGATTGTCTGACACAGCCGGAAGCATCGTGAGCGCCTCACCGCAGATCACCAGCAGTTACCTGATTACCGGTACCAGCGAAGTGGGATGCGTGGATTCACTCAGGGTTTATGTCACGGTGAGAACCACTCCGTATGTAAACCTGGGTCCCGACCGCTACCTCTTCACCTGCGAACCCATCATGCTCGATGCCGGTGCCAGCGATGGCGTTGAAAACTACGAGTGGCAGGATGGCTCACCCCGTCGTTACTACAAAGTGGAAGAGAACGGCCTGTATTGGGTTACAGTGTCGAACGACGCTTGTGCCGTTACCGATACCATCAGGGTGCAACTCTGTGGCGGGTTTATCTACATGCCCACGGCCTTCTCGCCCAACTCCGACGGTTTGAACGAGGTGCTTAAAGCCCGTTCGAGCGACGAAACCATCAAATTCCACATGTATGTGTTTAGCCGCAACGGAGCTTTGGTTTACGAAACCGACGACCTCTACGAAGGTTGGGATGGTCGCGATACCAAAGGCAACGACTGCCCGTCGGGAGTTTATATCTGGAAGATTGTGTATCGCGGCAACGGGATCACGGCTCCTGGTATCGAGCAAACCCAGACAGGCTCGGTGATGCTGATGCGATAAACAGTTGTTTTGATAATACGATCACAAAAAAACTCCGGCATGCCGGAGTTTTTTTTTCGCAAAGAAGTTTCAGAAGGCCTGCTGTTTTGGAATTTTTAATACTTTCGTGCCGTAAGAAAATGATTCATTGTTGGCTATGATGAAGCCACTTAAAAACATGATCCCATTCTTTCGTCAGGAGTCGCTAACGAAGTCTTCTGAGGCTCATAACAGCACTTTAGCCGAAGTTTTTCCGGCTCCATTATCGATTATTCATCTCCTAATCTATTCCCTCTTTATTTATTTTATCAATTTTTAAGCATCCTGTGCAACGGGATGGTTTGTCGAACCTCATGCTTTAGAAATGAAGACAGTAGTAGCGAAGCTTAAGAACGCCGAAGGAGCCTTACTTGGCAAACCGGCACCATCAACCGAGATTGCTGCGGTAAGCAGCAAGCTAGAACGGTCAGGGTTTCCTGCAATACCCGAAGAGTTGAAAAAACTCCTGAAAATTGCCGATGGAATTTTTTTCAACGGGATTGAAATCTGGCCCTGCGATCCCGATAATGTGCACGATCCCGACTTCAGGCCCCGCAGCCTTCAGGAGGTGAACAAACGGATGGCCATGTCGTCGTTTTCCCGCAAATGGCCCGAAAGCCTCGTGTTCGGACAGTCAGATGAAGAGGTTTACAGTTACAGTGCCCGCCTCAACCAATTTCTCATTCTCGACCGTACGGGCTACGATGCCTTTTATGAGTTCCCCGACCTAAAATCGCTCCTTGAGAAAGTGATAGGGGAGAGGGGGTGAGCAGTGATTAGTGATTAGTGATTAGTGATTAGTGATCAGTAATCAGTGAGCAGTGATCTGTGGTTGGTATGCCAACTGCAAAATGCCTCCAGTAGCCGCGATACCTGCCGGAGAGGAGTGAGTGGAGAGGGCAGGTAAAGAGGCGGAGCGCATCATGGAGTTTGCTTCCGAATGCCTCCTTGCGTTGTCGGTGCTACGGCATCCTTTCAGCAATAGTGTGGCGTACACATCCCACCATCCCGAGTGTCATTCCCGAGCTCCCGAGTCTCATTGTCTACTCCTGAAATAGCTTGACACCAAAAATGAGTACCGAATGAAAGAAAAGGAGAAGCACCCGAGTCCCACATTAGGGGACAATCTGGAGGGATTTCAGATTTCAGTAGAAGAAGTGAAGCAAT
>JAQVCV010000018.1 GCA_028689615.1 Bacteroidales bacterium
GGCTCGCTCAAAATCGTTGCGAATGTTCAACAGTGTATCGCGTTGCAATCCACGGAAAAGGTCTTCGCTTTGCAGCCCGATGCTCCCTGTGTAGTCGAGGGTGGATGTTTTACAGAAAACATGCCAGTATTTTTTTGAACTCATGTTGTCGGGAAGAAGGATTCCCGCATTGTATTGCCAGGTTTGCAACAGGTTGAAGCCTGTTAGAAGAACAACAACGGTAATCAGTGCTCCTTTCAGCTTTTCGGAGTTGATGTTTGATAACCAGATGATAACGGGTATAATAACGATGGGATAAAAATCAACCAACGGTCTCATGCCAAATCCGTCGCCATACCACCAACTCCACCACGACGATAATACGTAGAGCAAAACCATCATGAAAAGTACAAAGGTGGTGAACCGGTACAAATCGCGTTTCAACAAAAGGTGAACAAGCGCTGGGAGGATCGTCAGGGCCAGGGGAGTGTAAACAAACCATCCTTTTCGGTAGCTGAACAACATCGCTAAAAAGTGTGGTGAATCCCACTGAAATCCTTCACCCTTGTAGCCGTAAAAAATTTTATAACCTGTTTGAAACTCCCAAACCACCATCATCAACAAGGGCAATACGGTAGCGGCAGCAACAATCTTCCATACCTGAGTTGGTTGAATGGCCTTTTTGAACAGCACCGGCAGGTCGGCGGGGCTGTTGAGCAGAAATGGAATGGCCAGCACTACCAGCCCGTTTACCGGCCTTATGGCTACGATGAATCCTAATGCTAACGCAGCTTTCCAGAGATTGCCTTTGCCTGCATGCGAAAGCTCGCGACGGAGGAGCCATACCAGGGCTGCCACGGCCGAAAAGGAATAAACATGCGACATGGCCGGTTGCATCACAGCATAATGGAAAAGGTTGGTGCCCCATCCCAAGACGAGGGCTGCCAGAAACGACAAACCCCTTGATGCACCATAGGATAACGAAATCTTGTAGATGAACCACAATCCCACCAGGCAAAAAAAGATTCCGGCCAGAGATGTAAAAAGAACGTAGGGGATGGAAAACCCATTGGTTTCGTATCCCCCAATCCAAGCTACCGCATGTCCTGCCAGAAAAAACGGCGACATCAGCAATGCCGAACCAAGTGTGTATTTATTTATCAAAACTTCGCCTTCGCGATTCAGGTAATGGGGCGGGTAGGTAAAACCAGTTTCAGCAGCAAGTGAATCGGCCCAGCTCTCGAAAGTAATGTGGTGATGAATCAGCGTAACCGGAAGCCAGGCGTAGTAACCCTGTGCATCGCCGCCAATGGTGCGCTTGTGAAGTGAGTTGGTGATGTTGAAAACCACCGCAACCATTACAACGATTGTGGTAATCAGGATTCGGAGGTTTTTGCCATTTAGCAATGAAATCATGGTTGGTGTGGTTTGAGGTAGCTGGTCAAAGGGTTTATGGGGCTCTTGAACGGTTTTTACATCCCGATAAAAGATTTTGCTATTCTGAATTGATGGGAATAGGTTTTTGTTTCGGCATTGAAAATACCCTGGTGGTCGATGTGGTCGATTCTAACCCGACCCGAAGCATGGATGATGCGACCCTGTCCGTCGAGGATGCCAGTATGTATGACCGTTCCATCGGCATTGTCGAAGAAAGCGACATCTCCTGGTTGGGCTTCAGAGATGAAACTAAGCGACAAACCAGGGTAAAGTACCTGTTGCGAAGAATCGCGAGGCAACTCGATTCCCGATAGGGCAAACACCAGTTGAACAAACCCTGAGCAATCGATCCCGTTGATGGTTTTCCCTCCCCAAAGGTATGGGGCATGGAGCAACTTTTCTGCATTCTCAAGGATGATTTGCGGATAGGATTTGAAGGGGAAATGGTTGGTTTTACCCTCAAACAAAAATTCAAGGTTGCCCACTTTCATAATTCCCGTGTTATCGATGTAGAGTCGCGATCCCATTGGGATGTGTATGTTGGCAGATGTGTTGATGCAGTGAACGGGAGCAAGCAACTCTGCACTGATATGGGGCGACGATTGCCTCAGTTGGTGGTATTCGGTGTCGGCAATCAGATGAATCTGTTTACGATCAACCCAACCCTGATAACCATCGTGAGCATTGCGGATTCGTGCCCATTTTCCTTGTTCTTCAAAAATTTCCATCAATTCACCGAAAAGGAATTGTGTTACCATCTCGGTTCTGTCGTCGGGTTCTTTTCTCACCGGGATATTTCCCAGCAGGCACATGGCGTGTTTCATAGTGTTTTCTGTTTTTTTATTAATAGGTTTCTAAAAGGTTGTAGAGCGAATCGCGACGCAAAGGGCGCCGTTGGTGTTTTTTGGCCATCGAAACAAACTCCTCTAAAGTCATCACCGGGTTTTTTTCTTCAGCGCCGGCCATGCTGTAGATTCGGGTTGAATCGTGGATGGTTCCGTCAAGATCATCAACCCCAAAGTCGAGAAGTATTTCAGTGGTCTC
The DNA here is from genome assembly GCA_028689615.1 of Bacteroidales bacterium. GTDB lineage: Bacteria > Bacteroidota > Bacteroidia > Bacteroidales > TTA-H9 > GWE2-42-24. The sequence continues at coordinate 2,461 of JAQVCV010000018.1, forward strand.
TTTTCCAAGCATGGGCCAGTAGGCCTTGAGATGGGGTATGTTGTCGAGAAAAACGCGGGCAATGGAGAACAACCTGAGGTCTTCTACCAGAGTCTGCTCTGAAAGATTGTGCATGAGGTTGTTTTTATTGCGGAATTTCAAAGGGATGAAGGCCAGCAGACCACCTGTTTCATCCTGAAGCATGCGCAGTTTGTTCATGTGATCAATCCTGTGTTCCCAGGTTTCGCTGTGCCCATAGAGCATGGTGGCATTGGTGCTGATAGCCAGTAGGTGTGCCTCGCGGTGAATGGCAAGGTAACCTGGTCCGTCGGTTTTGTCGGGACAGATTGTTTCACGGATTTGGGCATCAAAAATTTCGGCTCCTCCGCCTGGCAAGGCATCCAGTCCGGCTTGTTTCAGCCTGGTAAGCACTTCGGTATGCGACAGACTGTTCATTTGAGCCATATCGTCAATCTCAACCGCCGAGAAGGCTTTGATGTGAAGCGTTGGGCGCAATTTCCTGATCATGGCTATCATGTTCAGGTAGTAATCGAAATCCCGGTCGGGGTGCACACCGCCCGTGATGTGAACTTCTTCTGCTTCAGGAGCCTCTTCAACCAGGGTTTTGATTTCGTCGAGGCTCAACTCCCACGCGCTGCCGGTTACATCGCTTCGGAAGCTGCAAAAACGGCAACGGTGGATGCAAAGGTTGGTTGGCTCGATGTGAAAATTGCGGATGAACCACAAATCGTGTTGGTTGATCCTTGTTCGCACATGGTTGGCCAACATGCCCAGCAGTCCAACAGAGGCTTCCTGAGCAAGTTTAAGTGCTTCTTCGGGGGCGAGGCGTTGGTTCGAAAAAACCTTTTGTGCGATGGTTTGCAGGTTTTCCGGTATCAATATGCTTTCGGGGTTGCTCATCGGTTGGCGGGGAATCATTGAACCAGGAGTTTGAAGGAGCCACGCAGGTTGCCGTTGGAAATCACCAGGCAATAGACGCCTGGTTTTATTCCGCTAAGGTCGATGTGGTTGGTTTCACCCGATAGCTTCGTGGTGAGCAAAGTTCTGCCGGTAATATCCATAACAACAGCTTGTGAAGTGGTGGATGCCAAATCGGTAGCTGTTGTAATTTCACAATAGGTTGATGCGGGGTTTGGCGAAACGGTAAAAAGGTTGTTGAGGGCCATATCTTTCAAGCCCAAAGCTATCCCTCCAAGTTTTATTGCTCCGGTGTTGTCGGGGTCGAGCCAGGTTGCCAGTTGGTTGGCGGCATTCAGACTCATTTTCCACGAATAGCTGAGCTTCCCGTAGTAGTCGGCTTCGGTTGGTGTGGAGCATCCTGATTGCCCGCCGGTGAGGTGCCCTACAATAAGCCCTTCGTTGTTGAATAGGGGCGATCCACTCGATCCTCCTTCGGTTACACCGTGGTTGGTGGTTGTTGCTGCCCAATGCACCTGCCAGTGCGTCCCCATAGGGGTTCCGTTCCAGTTGGAATTGGCGAGGGGGGTGGTGTAGGTACTCACTTTCTTGATGTCGCCCTGCGGATGGTGTATGCTTGCTCCTGTGGGCGATGCGTCGGGCGACAGGCTCCAGCCGTTGAAATAGGCTCCGGTTGCTTCGGGAATGGTTTGTTTGAGTTTTACCAGATAGAAGTCGCTTCCCACGGTTGTGGTTTCAATGCTCTGGGCAATCTTTTCAACCCCTGTAAGGTCTGTTTTTTCGGGTTCGACTGCGGGGTTGGCGCATCCAGAGGTTTCGTAATTGAAACTTACGATCCATTGGTTCAGATCGGCAGTGGTGGCCTCTTTCCCACAATGGTTGGCGGTTAGAAGGTAAGGGGTGCGATCTTGCCGCGTATTGTTGATCAGAGAGCCTGTGCACCAGTAGCTGCTGCTTCCCGATTTGATCAGAAGCCGGGCAACTCCTTTTTTTTGTATCTGCCAACTGTCGCCTTCAGGGCAGTTGATGTTGACTTCGCAGGCTCCCGATCCTCCAAATCCATCTGTTTCATAAGGTTTCAATATTGAAATGGCTGAAACAACCACCGATGAAGCAGGTGCTGCCATGGGGCGTTGGTAATGGATGATGAGCGAATCGTCGTTAACCACACCGGTAGCGAAACAGCCTCCTGATGGGTTGTTTTGGTGTGTGTAAGGACCCAAAACCTGGGTTCCACTCCCGTTTGTCACCGTAACCGAAGCTCCTCCATCCAGGTTGAACGAATCGTAGTAAACTGTGAGGCCGCCACATCCGGGAGCTGCAAATTTCCAAACCGATACTACCTCGTTGTTGCTGATGGCGGCTTCAACTTCAGAACCGGCCAGATCGACATTCAGTGTTTGAAGCATTCCGGCTTGCAACGGTCTGCCTGCCGGTGCAACAGATGGTAAGTTCAGCGAAGCTGCCACGATTTGTTCATCGGCTTGAATCCAACCGGCTTGGTGACTGGTTTGAGCCATGGCACCGGCAGAAATAAGACCAACCGCTAGAATTACAAGATATTTAAAAGTGTTCATGTTTCAGGAGTTGATACCACAAATCTATTTGAAATGGTTGAATTTTACAACAAGAAAAATGGCATGAGAATGGAAATAAAGAAAGGAGTTGCTACATTTATGTGCAACTCCTTTAAAATCAAATTAAAAAAATGTTGTTATTTCTTGTTGGGAAGGTCGAGGCCGTAGCCTTTTTTGCGGTCAACAATTTTCAGAATCACGGCGAGCACCATGGCAGCCACACCAAAACCGGCAAAAATCAGCTCGGGAACCATGTAGTTGTATTTGGCACCTTCGACGCCGGCAGCAATCTGTTCGGAAACACCCGGATTGGAATATGAAACCGACCATCCGATAAGGATAGGTACTGCAAGCAGACCGATGTTTTGAATCCAGAAAATGGCCCCATAAGCTGAACCAAGGTAGCGGTCTTCAACAATCTTGGGTAACGATGGCCACATGGAGGCGGGCACAAGCGAGAATGCGGTGCCAAGAATCACGATGGTGATTACAGCAATCACAACATTGAACGACTCAGCCGGAACCAGGGCGAAGATGAGGTGCGACACGGTGAGCAGTATGGCTCCGTAGAACATCATGGTTGCGCCTTTTCCTTTAACATCGAGGAAAAAACCGATAAAAGGAGTCAGAATCATAGCCCCAATGGGGAAGTAGGAGAAATAAGCGGCTGCATCCTTGATGGGTACATTGAGTTTGGATGCGAGCATATCGGTGGCAAATTTCTGGAAAGGGAAAATGGCAGAATAAAACAACACGCACAATCCGGCAATGGCCAGGAAGCCAGGGTTGCTGAAAATCTTGCCAATGTCGCTGATTTTAAATTCTTCTTCTGACGAACCGTTACCTTCGGATGAACCCATTTGTTTGTCGAGGGCACTATCCATGAAGGTGTATATAAAGAAAGTGATAAACCCGATGCAGAGGAATCCAAGACCCCAGAAAACGGAGTTGTGAACTCCACCTTGTTCGGCGAAGATGGGGGTGAGGCGGAACACTGCAAACACTCCCAGACGGGCTGTAGCCATTTCGAGACCCATTGCCAATGCCATCTCTTTGCCACGAAACCATTTCACAATGGTTTTGGATACGGTGATACCAGCCATTTCAACACCCACACCAAATATGGCAAAACCAACAAAAGCTAATTTGGCTGATGCAGGGATTCCGGTTGCAAAAGAGCCCAGGGTAGAAGCTAAAGCACTTTCACCAAAACCAGGAGTCAAAGCATAAAATTTCAAAGCACCGCCAATCACCATGGTTAAGCCTGCTGTGATAAGGGTGAAACGAATTCCCATCTTATCGAGGATGATACCCGAAAGGATGAGGAAAAAGGCAAATACGTTCAGGAAAAATTCCGAACCTCCCAACATTCCGAATACTTCAGGTGTCCACAAATAAGGCGATTTCTCGAGCATGCTTTGCAGCGGGGCTACCACATCTACAAAGAAATAGGCAAAGAACATGGTGAGCGAAATGAGCGCCAGCGCTATCCAGCGGGCAGTTTTCGATTCGCTCAGGAGCGTTTTAACTTGTTGCGTCATAAAAATTTATAATTACAAATTGGTGAATGTTTAGTGACTTTTTAACGTGGGTTTGGCATCGCGGCTACTACCCTTGAAAACGGGCAAATGTAAGAATCTTTTCAGATTGTTTGTATTATTGCATTTTTTGAAAACAAATTCATAGTTCGATGAATCTTCTTTTAGTTTTTGCCACACCACGCGAATGTTCTGTAATTGAACCCTTTTTTAAACCCGACAGAATTTCTGATAGCGGTTTTGTGTGGGGTTGTCATGAGGTGAATCTTTTGGTTACCGGGGTGGGAATGGTGGCTTCATCGCTATCCATTGCCTCTGAATTGGCTTCAAACCGACCCGATCTGGTGGTTCATGCCGGCATCAGCGGAAGCTATCACCATTCGCTGGCAGTGGGGCAGCCGGTGTGGATTGAGGCGGAGTGCTTCCCCGAGATGGGCAAAGAGGTGGACGGAGGTTTTCTTACTCTCGATCAAATGGGGTTTGGCCTCGGGCAGATCCCTTTTCACAACAATTCGATTAACAACCCGTTTACGGCACACCGTTTCGTGGCTTCATGGCCCGTGGTGAAAGGGGCTACCGTGAACACCATCACCACGAAAGCCAACCGCGGTGATGCCATTCATCATCGTTTTGGCGCCCTGACCGAAAGCATGGAAGGGGGGGCCGTGTTGGCTGCCTGTATGGGAGCTCAAGTGGATTGTTTGCAACTGCGGGTGGTTTCAAACTACTGCCTGCCGTCGCCCGACGACCGTTGGAACCTCACTCTGGCTCTCGAAAAATTGGGCAGTGCTTTGCACCAAGCCCTCGTGAAACTCTAAAAATTGTTCTGTTATGGTTCTCGATATCCGATTCTCTACCTGTCCGAACGACACTTTCATCTTCGATGCTCTCGTGAATGGTCGCTTAAACACGTCGCCTTTTCAATTCAGAGCAACACTGGCCGACATCGACGAGCTGAATGCCGCGGCCATCCAAAGGCTTCCCGATGTGGTGAAAGTGAGCTACCATGCTTATGCTTCGCTGGTTGACGATTATGTGATGCTCGATGCCGGATCGGCACTCGGGTTTGGGGTGGGCCCTTTGCTGGTGGCTGCCCGTGAGGTTCCGGTTGACCGGTTCTCGTCGCTCAGGGTGGCCATCCCCGGCTCGCTAACCACGGCTGCCATGTTGCTCAACCTGGCGTTCCCCGAGGTAGCCAACACCAGCGTGATGCTCTTTAGCCACATTGAAGAGGCCGTGTTGAACGGCAAAGTGGATGCAGGTGTGCTGATTCATGAAGGACGCTTTACTTACGCAGCGAAAGGTCTTGTGAAACTGGCCGACCTGGGTGAGCTGTGGGAGGTACAGACCGGACTTCCTATCCCGTTGGGCGGTATTGCTGTGAGGCGTTCTTTGGGAACCGAAACCGTGAAAATAATCAACTCACTGGTAAAGGAGAGTGCTTTAATGGCCCATGCCCGGCCGGAAGCTGCCATGCCTTACGTGGCCTCTTTTGCCCAGGAAATGGATCGGGAGGTGATGCTTAAACACATCGGGCTTTACGTGAACGAAGCTACCCTGGATGTTGGCCTGCACGGACGCCTGGCCGTGCGCTACCTTTTGAACCGACTTACCCCCGGGCTGCCCTCTTCGCTGCCTGTTTTTGCTTCCGAACTGGACTAACCACCGCTGCTGTTATAAACTATTTGACCCCGATGAAAAAATGGATCCTTGTTTTGCTGCTCCTCCCTTGTTTATGTGTGGAGGGACAAATTGTGGTACCCGAACTGTATGCCAGCTACCAAACGGTGGTAGAGCGATTGGATGCGGCCGACACAACCGGGCTTGCTGTGTTGATGAAAACACTCACCCACGAGGGAAGCACGCTGCTTCGCACGGCCCTCGAAGGGCATGCCGCCAACGCCTCGGGCGATTATGAAAACGCGCTGCTCAGGTTCGATCAGGTGCTTCTGCTCACCGATACCCTCCCCGATGTTTTGCTGGGAAGAGCTTTGGCATTGGGGCGCTCAGGTCGCTTCGAGGAGGCCATAGCCGATCTTACACGTCTTGAAAAGCAACAAGCAGCCAACGCCCATTTGCTCAAATTGCGCGGCCTTGCCTGGCTGGAGCTGGCAAAATACCCGGAGGCCGCAACCGATTTTGAAAAGGCCCTTGCCGTGAAACCTGCCGATACCGAATTGCTCTACCTTGCCGCTTTAACAAACTACAAGTCGGATGCACTGAACCAGGCTCTCGTGAAGATCAACCAAGCCATCGGTTCCGACAGCCTCAACGCGCAATACTGCTATTTACGGGGAAGCATCTGTCTGGAAATGGATGACATCAACGCCGCTCTGACCAACTACAACCGGGCTCTGGCACTGCGCCCCGGCTTTGCCGATGCCCTCACCATGAAAGGTTACCTGTTTTACCGAACCGGAGAACCCGCCCAGGCTCTCACTACCTTGAAACTGGCAGTGGAGGCCGATGGGGATTTTGCGCTACCCTGGTTTTACACAGGTTTGTGCCAAACCGAGCTGGAACTTCCGGCTGATGCCCTCCGATCGTTCGACAGGGCAGCACGCCTGGGCTACGACGACGGCGATCTTTACCATTATCGCGGACTGGCTTACATTCAGCTTCGCCGTTTCGACGATGCCTGCCAGGCATGGAAAGATGCCGTGCTGCGTGGCTACAGGCTAAGCAAAGCTCTTTCGCGAAGGTATTGCCAATAGCCCGATGCCCTTGCTTTGCACGTGTTGAAGCACCTGCAAACGCGGTGGTGCCATGCTCCAGAGGGTTGTAGCGTTTCGTCGAGAATTCAGATGCGGGGTTTTGACCTTATTGGTTTCCATAACCTGTTTGGTCTGTGAAAGGAGCAGTCTCTTTGCCGGAACTGGGGTTCGTAAACCTACTTATGCCAGTCTCATCGCCGGGACTGGGGTTCGTAAACCTACTTATGCCAGTCTCATCGCCTGGACTGGGGTTCGTAAACTTACTTATGCCAGTCTCATCGTTAGGACTGGGGTTCGTAAACTAACAAATGCCATCCACAACGTTGTGGTAAGGGTTCGTAAGTTTTCGGATGCCATTGCTGAAACCAACAACGGGGCAAGCAAGCTTTCGGATGCCATTGCTTAAACCAACCAGGGTGGTTGTTGTGCAAGGCTGGCTGGGCGGGTTTTTGCAGGCAGGAGCAGCAAGGGTGTGTTGACGGCTGATAAGAAAAAACCACCCCCCGAAATCAACCGGAGGGTGGTTTTCTACGAATTGTAGAGCCTGGGTTATTTGGCAATCCTGATTCTTGCATCCACGGTTACCACGCGTTCGGCTGATCCCAGCATGGGGTTCAAATCCATTTCGGCAATCTCGGGAGCAACTTTTACAAGGTGCGACAACCTTACGATGCTTTCGGCAAACAGGGGGATGCTCACCCCTTTCTGACCTCTCACCCCTTCAAATATTTTCGCGCTTTTCAGCCGTCCTATCATGTCGAGGGCTTCGGGGTTTCCGATGGGAGCCAGTCCGGCGGTTACATCTTTCAACACTTCAATGAAGATGCCTCCCATGCCACACAACACGGTGTGTCCAAACTTGGGTTCGGCCATGGCGCCGGCAAACAGTTCGATGCCGCTGAGCATAGGCTGGATGAGCACCGCTGTGGTGTCTTTGATGCGGATAAGGCGTTCGAAGGTGTCGCGCACGGCCTGATCGGTGGCGATGTTGAGGGCCACACCGCCCACGTCGGTTTTGTGCACCGGTCCCACCACCTTCATCACCACGGGCAGGCCGAGCTTTTGGGCTGCTTGCACGGCCTCATCGGCAGTGGTCACCACGGCTTCACCAGCGCGGTCTATTCCGGCGGCATCGAGCAGGGCCTGCACCTTATCGGGGGTCAGGTAGCCCTCGGCGGCGTTGTCAACCAGGCGGCGGATGGCTTCCACATCGAAACGGTTGGGCAGGGGAGGCTCGGGTTGTGGGGCGGGGGTGTTCCACACCTTGGTGAGGGCGTTGCCAAACACCACCTCGTCGGGGAAGTTGATGCGGCCCAGACCAATGAAGTAATCAATCTCGTTTTTCACGTTGATTACCGAAGGGAGGATGGGGTAGATGGGTTTGCGGGCGGTGAGCATCTTCTCATGAAGCAGTTTATACACATCGTAAACCTCGAAGAGGCCGGGGCTGCCGAAAATCACGGCCATGGCATCCACCTGGTCGAAGTCGCGATCGCAACAATCAATGATGTGCCCAAGTTGTTCGGCAGTTCCGGTGGCTAAGAAATCGATGGGATTGGCCACCGACGAACCGGCGAAGAGCAGTTTGAGCAGTTCGTCGGCTTTGGGGCCGTTGATGGCGGGCACCTTCATCCCTCCGTTCGAGAGGGCATCGGTGAGCATCACGGCGGGGCCACCAGCATGGGTTATCACGGCCACACGGTTGCCTTTCAGTTCTTTGTGCATGAAGATGCTGGCCACGGTGGCCAACTCTTCGCGCCCGTTGCACCTCACGATGCCAGCTTTGCGAAACAGGGCGTCAACGGCCACATCGCTGCTGGCTAAGGCTCCGGTGTGCGAGGAAGCGGCGCGGCTGCCTGCTTCCGATCCGCCCGACTTGATAGCCGCTATTTTGCACCCTTTCGCGATGAGCGAGGTGGCATGACGCAGCAGCTTTTCGGGTTTGTTGATGCTCTCCACGTAAAGCAGTTTCACGCGCGACGAGGTGGCCGGGTCGAAGGTGGTGTCGAGGTATTCGAGCACCTCTTCAACGCCCAGTTGGGCCGAGTTGCCCACGGAATACACCGAAGCGAAGTTGAGGCCGCGGGGTATGGAGGCCTCCATGATGAACACGGCAGTGGCTCCCGATCCGCTGATGAAGTCAACCCCGTGAGGATCGAGTTTGGGTATGGGTGTGGTGAACACGCCGGCATAGTTGGGATTCATCACCCCGATGCAGTTGGGCCCGATGAGGCATCCGCCGGTGGCCTCGATGGTTTCAACAATCTGGCGTTCGAGTTCGGCACCGGCCTCGCTCTCTTCATGAAAGCCTGCCGAAAGGATGATGAAGGCGCGGGTTTGCTTCTGGCGGGCCAAAAGCTCCACCGTTTCGGGACAGTATTTTGCAGCTATGGCCAGAATCGCCAGGTCGGTTTGAGGCAGATCGGCCAGGTTGCGGTAACTGCGGATGCCCTGTATTTCGTCTTCTTTGGGGTTGCTCACGTAGAGCTGACCCTTGAACTGGTGATCAATGAGGTTTTTCAGCACCTTGCCGCCGGGTTTGTTCACGTCGGACGAGGCACCCACCACCACGATGCTTCGTGGGTTGATAAGTTGTGGAGTGATCATGATGAGTTTTATTTGGTGTGTTTTTTTTGGGATTATTTTCTTCCAAAATCGGCGGGGATTTCGCCCCAACGCTGGGTGTCCCACTTCAGAATCGGGATGTTTACACGGTTGTTGGCAAGCCATCGTTCGGCCCGCTCGAGCAGGTCGAACACGGGCTGGTTGGCCTGGCAGGGTTCGAGGCGGGTGCGGGCCTTGCCGGCACCAAGCCATTTCATGGCATTCACCGAATCGGTATAAACGGGCAGGTTTGTGGCACGCTGGTGTTGAAGAGCAACCACGTGCACCAGGGCTAAAAACTCGCCGATGTTGTTGGTCCCTTTCTGGTAAGGCCCCTGTCTGAAAATTTCCTGACCCGAAGGGATGTGCACGCACCTGTATTCCATATCGCCGGGGTTGCCGCTGCAAGCTGCATCCACGCAAAGGGCAGGGGCTACAGGCATACCCGGCTCGTTGTAACGGAAAACCACCTGCGGTTTGGCCATCGGGGCACTGCGACCAATGTATTCGCGCGGGTCGCTCATCATGGCTTTTTCGGCTTGTTCGAAGGTGTCGAACGATTTGTAACGCGCCCCATCCATGCCATCAACCTGGCGGCGGCAATCGTCCCATTTGTCATAAATACCGGGTCTTCGCCCCGACCAAACAACGTAGTATTTCTTTTTTGGCATACCTTATTATAAGGGTTATGGCGCGGTGTCAAATAACATTATGCAGCTTGTTGGCTGTGGCTTAACACGGCGCCGCACCGGTTGGCAAAGATACGGGAATTCGTTGTTATTTTCCCGGCGTTTCTAACCTTATGGCGGCGACCAACTATGAGCGTTGCCCATTCTCGACGGATTCGATGGGCGTTGAGCATCGCTAACGTATTACGCCTTTTCAGAGCTGGAATCCGGCGTGTGGATGGGTGCCGGCCCTGAAGGGGCCACATCTCAAAGCCCGGGGTGAAGCCCGGGTATGGCGCATGAAGGATACCCGTTAGCCCTGAAGGGGCGTAATACCATGAAATGAAAAACGTATCACGCCCCTTCGTGATGGGGGGCGTATTCGGGTGGTTTTTGCGGGGTGGGCAATGCAATGAAAAAATGTGCGTTGGAATTAAAAACCAGAAATATGAGCAAAACTGTCCACCTTGTTGCCACTTTCATGCTTACGCTTATTGTGGCTGCCTTGTTTTACAATCAATCTTTCGGGCTGAATCTTCTCCTGTCCGAAATACTCGTTGTTGGGTATCTCTTTTTCTCCAAACGGTTGCCTGTCAAATCTGCCGGAGAAATGTTCTACACTGTGGCGCTGCTCATTTCGGGGCTGTTCACGGTAATCAACCATTCTGTTTTCGCCGTCTTTATGCACTTTGTGGCTTTGGCATTGTTCGCGGGTGTAATGGCTTATGGTTCGTGGCGGTCGCCGCTGTTGCAGATAATCCATGGGGTGTCGTCGTTTTTTTTATCGCAGGTAGTCTTTTTAAAGGCGCTTGCTGGTAGCGGGCAAAGGCAGATGAATCCATTCGCGTGGATATGGCGTGGGCGTATATTTCTGATCCCTTTGGTGGTGGTGATGCTTTTTGTGCTTATTTACAGCGGTGCGAATCCTGTCTTTGAGAAATATGCCTCGCTTGTGGGCGACTACCTGGGGAAGGGTTTTGATTTTATTTTTAGTGAAATCGACGGGCTGCTGGTGGCCACCCTGTTGGTTAGTCTCATCTTGCTGAATATGGTGTTGTGGCCTTCGGTCAACACTTTTCTATCCAGCTACGACAGCCATGGCTCCGATGCGCTCCAGCGTTTGAGGCGGCGGGGTATGTGGCCTGTGGGTATGGCTTCGCTCAACCACGAGTTGAAAGGCGGAGTGGTGCTGCTGGCAGTTCTTAACGCGATCCTTTTGTTCGTCAACATTCTCGATGTGCACGGGGTTTGGTTTGGTTTCGAGTGGCGCGGGCAATACCTGAAGCAATATGTTCACGATGGCACCTGGCTGCTCATCTTCTCCATCCTCCTCTCGATGGCTGTGGTGTTGTGGTATTTCAGGGGCAATCTTCATTTTCATCCCCGCAACGGCTGGCTTCGCAGGCTGGCCATCGTGTGGCTGGTTCAAAACGGTGTGTTGGCCTTATCGGTTGCCATTCGCACGTTTTATTACATCGAATACTTTTCGTTGGCCTACAAGCGCATTGGGGTGTTAATTTTCTTGGTTCTCACCTTCTACGGGCTTTATACCGTTTATCGGAAGGTGGAACTGCGGCAATCGGTTTTCTGGCTGGTGCGCAGCAATGCCAGGGCTTGGTTCGTAGTGCTTCTGCTCAGCTCGTTTGTCAACTGGGATGTGGTGATTGCCCGTTATAATTTCGCGCACAGCCACCGCTCGTTTCTTCATCTCGACTTCATGTCGGGTCTTTCCGACAATGCCCTGCCTTACCTCGATTACCCGTTGCCCGAACTCCAACGAATAGATTCTGTTCAGAAAGCAACCTTCCGTTTTCGCGACGATTTTCTCCTCCCTGAAAAATACCACGAAACCATCGGCCAGCGCAAGGCAGATTTCCTCAAGCGCTGGGAATCCAAAGACTGGCGGGCATGGAACTGGGCCGAATACAAGGCAGCCCGTGATTTGCGAAAAGCAGGGGATGCCACCTCCCGGTAGGTGAACAGCGCCCACCCCCGACAACATTCTTCTATCAGCAGCCGGTTTAAAAACTGTAGCGCAAACCTGCTCCCACACTCATTCTGCCCGTACTGATCTCGTTTGCTGGTCCCAGGTGGTGGGTTTGTGTGGTGTTCCCGTCGGACCATTCGTATTGATTGACCGAACCCCAAAGCAAGGAAGCCGTGAATCCGACAGCCCAGTTTTTACTGAAGAGGTAGTCGTAGCCACAGGAAGCCTTGATCGCGATGGAGTGCCCTGTTATGGAATAGGGGGTGTTCAATATGCAATCGTCGCGATAGGTCACGTAACCCAGCGCGGCAGAAGCCAGGAAGGAATGGTGATTGCCAGGTTTCATGAAACGCCGGGTGCAGTTGATCCCAATGAAATTGACTGTGATGCGGTCGGAGGTCTTGTAAATGGTTTTCCCGTTTAGAACATAAGCAAAAGAATCGTCGGTCTGGTTGCTTGCTTTGAATTGCATAAACTCCACTCCCAGACCCAGTTTTCTGTAAACAAACCAGGTAGCTTCAGCATCTATGTGGTAATTGTGTTTTAATTGGTTGTAGTAATCGATAAGAAAGTAAGGCACAGAGTTATCGTCACCAAAAGACTTGCTGTAGCCTCCACTGATGGCTATACGGAAAGTAGAATAGCGAGCACTTTCCAGAAATTGATCTGTGAGTTTTTTGTGGTTTTCTGTTTGGTCAGCCAGGGCAGAGTCGGTCTTCAGAATGGTAGCTGCCACATAGTGCACAGGCTGGCGAGCGAAAAAAGGTTTGCGGTGTGCGGTTACCTTCAAGATATTGCCTCCGGCTTTTTTTGCTTCATCAACAGCCAGAGCCATCACCTGGTCGTAATCGCCATCCATCACAAAAACGTGACCGTCGATTTCCACCTCTCCCACCACAACAGGATTCCCGGGCAAGGTGTCGTTAATTTCGTAAACAGCCACCTCGTGCAAATCGTTTAACGGTTGATGATGGCTGATAATACGGGTGTTGACAACAGGCGAACAGGCCGTTGCAAACAGAACGGCGGCAAGGAAAACATAGGGTATTGTATTTAGAATTGTCATGTGCAGCCTGATTGATCGATGGTTTTTATAAGGCTAAGAAGTGAGGTTGATGGGTGAAAACGAATTGTTTACTTTCTCTCAAATTTGCTTCTCAGCAAAGGCAAGCTGTACCGGAGGCCGGTTTCAATGCTGATTTTGCTCAGGTTCGATTTGAAGTTGGATTGGTGAATCGTTTCATTCGTGTTCAGTCTTGTAATAGTGGTACTTTGCAGGGTGGAAAAAAACAACGATGCTGAAAATCCCAGAGCCCAGCCTGGAGCAAAGCTGTAATCGTAGCCTATGGAATATTTCATGCCGAAAGCTCCCCCTTTGATGGTGAATGGTTCAAGAATTTTGTAGTCGTTTTTATAGCTCACATATCCCATCGAGAGTGATGACAAAAAGGAATGGAGCCGCGAAGGGAAAACATACCGCGAATTCCACGAAAGGGCGTAGTAGTCGATCTGTATGTCGTCGGAGAGTTTTCCGTATTCAACCATCCCGTCTTCATAAGTAACAGTTATGTCGGTTTCGTTTTTCGCATTGAAGGTTTGGAATTCGATACCCATGCCTGATGAGCGGTTCCAAAACCAGGTGGCTTCCACTCCCAGAAGTTGACCGTTGCGTAAATCGTTATAGTAGTCCTTTAAACTGCTGGGAATGTCCCCATCTTTACCCAAAAAATGTCCTAAACCAGCGTTTATTACCAACCTGAATGGGGAATACCTCATCCCCTCAAGAAGTTTGTCCATTTCAGGATTGTTGGCTGCAGTGCTGTCGGGGTCGATCCCTTGAAATTTCAGGATATTGGCCACTACGGTGTGTGTCCCCGAACCGAAAAGCGAAGGATTCTCGAGTCTTTCAATTTGTAGAGCATTCCCGCCGTTTTTTTGGGCTTCTTGAACCGCAAGCAACAACACATGGTCGTATTTCCCGTCTTCAACAAACAATCCACCACCCACTTTCACCTGACCGAGTATCTCAGGCTTTTGAGGCAAAGTGTCTTTGGCGTTGTAAATCAACACACCTCGCATGTCAGGCAAAGGTTCGTAATGGTTTTGAATTTGGGTGTTGATAATAGGGGAGCATGCTCCAAGTAAAAGGAAAAGGGCAGAAACGTAAAGCAGGTTTTTCATGGTGGTTTGTGATTTTCGATGATCTGGCAAATATAGAAAGCAATGCACAATTCTCAAAAAAAAATGTATCGGCAGAGCACTTTTGTTTATCGTAATTGGCAATGCAACTAAACTTCCTACCTTTACCTGCTAAAGCTTCATACCATGGAAACCTACGAAATATTTTGCGCCGGTAAGTTTTTAACCACGGCAACTCCTTGTAGCATACATTCTCCACACGATGGCGCCTTGGTTGGCCAGACCTGGTTGGCCGGAACTTCAGAGTATGAGATGGCGGTGGATGCAGCCCTTGCAGTTCGCGATCGGTTGATTGATATGCCTGCTTATGAGCGTTCGGGAATCCTCAGCAGGCTGGTTGCGTTGATGCATCGCGACAGGGAGGTGCTTGCCCGCCTTATTGCCCTCGAAGCCGCCAAGCCATGGAAATTGGCGTTGGGCGAGGTTGACAGAGCCATCCAGACCTTTTTCGTGTCGTCGGAGGAGGCCCGGCGGATCGAAGGAGAGTACTTCTCGATAGACTGGACTCCGGCCGGAATCGGTAAAGAGGGTTTGGTGAAATGGTTCCCCGCTGGTGTAGTTGGAGGCATTGCTCCGTTCAACTTCCCGCTTAACCTGGCATCGCACAAGTTGGGGCCTGCCCTGGCTGCTGGTTGCCCCATCATTCTGAAGCCAAGCACCCGAACACCGTTGTCGGTTTTGCATCTGGCGCGACTTATTCACGAAGCAGGTGCTCCCGGGGGTTCCGTCAGCATTCTTCCCATGGACAGGCTTTCGGGCGATCGCATGGTTACCGATTCCAGACTGGCAGTACTTAGTTTTACAGGGTCGCCTGAAGTGGGTTGGGATATGAAAGCCAGGGCCGGACGAAAAAAAGTGGTGCTCGAGCTGGGAGGCAATGCGGGTGTGGTAGTTGACCAAACAGCTGATGTTGAATTGGCAGTGGCTAAGTGTGTTTCGGGAGCCTTCGCCTATTCCGGTCAGGTTTGCATTCATACACAGCGTATCTTCGTTCAACAACAGGTTTTTAGCCAGTTTCTTGATCTGTTTGTCAAAAAGGCAGCCTTGCTGAGGCAAGGCGACCCCCTTGATGAACGAACCGACATTGCAGCCATGATCGACGAAGGAAACGCCATCAGGGTGGAGAACTGGATCGAAGAGGCGGTTGCCGCCGGTGCAACTCTTGTGTATGGTGGAAAACGAAAGGGTGCCTTCGTCGAGCCTGCCATCCTCACCGGTACACGTCCCGAAATGAAGGTTTGTGGTCTCGAGGTGTTTGGCCCGGTTGTAAGCATCGAACCCTATTCCGATTTCCCCGAAGCTCTTTCGCTTGTCAACAACAGCCGTTTCGGCTTGCAGGCAGGGGTGTTCACCAACAGCATCGAGGCCATGAACCACGCCTTCCGGCATCTCGAAGTAGGAGGAGTGGTCATCAACGATGTTCCAACTTTCAGGGTTGATCACATGCCCTATGGTGGCGTTAAAGAATCGGGTTTTGGCCGCGAAGGGGTGCGGTATGCCATGCGCGATATGATGGAACCCCGGTTGCTGGTGAAGCCGTTTTAAAAACCAATAAACGATTGGAGATCATCAATTCCTCTACCAACGTATTGAAACATTGCATGAAATATTGGACGAAAATGATAAAAAACAAAATGGTCAAAAACCTGGTTTGGATTGCTGTGGTAACCCTGGTGTTGTCAGCCTGTCAGAGTCCCATGCAAAAAGTTGCTTTCCAGGGCGATGCACAGGGAACATATTATGCGGTAACCTATTTCGATGAAGGAGGGCGCAACTTTCAGCCCGAGGTTGACTCTTTGCTCAAGGCCTTCGATCAGTCGCTGTCGCTCTGGGTTGACAGCTCGGTGCTTTCGCGCATCAACCGTGGCGATACACTGGTGGTTACCGACTCTTTGTTTTCAAGGGTTTTTCGTCGTTCGACGGAGATCAGCATTTTGACAAAAGGAGCCTTTGATGCCACAGTGGGCCCCTTGGTAAAGGCGTGGGGTTTTAGTTTCAAAGGGAAAATCAAACTCGACAGCGCCAAAGTGGATAGCTTAAAGAGGCTGGTCAATTTCCGCGATGTGAAAGTTTCCAACGGATCGGTTGTGTTTGCCGACAAGAGGATGCAGCTCGATTTCAATGCCATCGCGCAGGGATATTCGGTCGATTTGATAGGAGAATTGCTGGCCTCCAAAGGACTAAATTCTTATTTAGTGGATGTGGGAGGTGAGGTGTTGGCCCGGGGCACCAAACCTACAGGCGAACCTTGGGTTGTAGGCATTGAAAAACCAACCAACGATCCCGACGATCCCAACCGTGAGGTTGAAACAGCTTTGATGGTAACAGATTTGGCCGTGGCCACCTCGGGCAGCTACCGTAAGTTTTATGTTGATAACGGCATCAGGCGCAGTCACGCCATCGATCCGGCTACAGGTTATCCTGTAACCCACAGCACTTTAAGCGTTACAGTTGTAGCCGATGACGCTATTACTGCCGATGCTCTGGCAACTGCATTCATGGTTATGGGGTCGGGGCGGGCCCTGACTTTTCTGACCAACCACCCGCAATACAATGCCTGGTTTATCGATGCAACGCCCGATAGCGGATTTGTACACCTCTATTCTCCAGGAATGGAAAAACTGATCAGGCGGTAGCCATACCCGTACCAATAAAAATATCCCCCAAAGGAAGCTGTTTAAGAATGGTGAATGCATCTCTGTTTTATTGTTGGTAACAAAAAGCCTTTTTTTTACCGGATATACGCTTTTTTCGCTCTTAAACAATCCTTGGTTGTTTTATCTTTCACGCTGATAGCTTGCCGTGATTGTGCTTTTTTTGAAAAAATCTGACTTTAAAAACCGAAAAGTCTTGAACAATTTTTATGAAGTTTTTCTACCTTTGACAAAGGAACATCCACCACATGCAAACCTTCGCCAGATTATGACCAGAGTAATATCACGCGGGTCTTTAGGCCTCTACACGGCTCATCTTGCTGTATATAAATATGTTTTCATCCTCACACTTCTGTTTCTTCCGTTGATTAGCGTTGTAGGGCAAACCCCGGAGTTGGTAATCCAGAGGGGACACAACGGGCAGATCAACGATTTTTCGGTAACGCCCGATGGCAATTTCCTTGTAACCGGATCGGATGATTGCAGCCTGAAGGTTTGGGATATAAAAACCGGCAAGGAGGTCAGAACCCTCAATGCCTTTTCGCAGCCGGTAGAACGATTGGTTATCAGCCACGATGGTTCTCTCGTGGCTTGCGGAAGCAACAAAAAAGAGCAATCACTAAAAGTGTTTCGGCTTGGCGATGGGAGTCTGGTTACCCAAGTGTCAGGAATAACCGGAGCCGTGAATGACATCCATTTCAGTCGCGACGATTCCCGGTTGCTTGTAGTGGTTGAAGAGGAGGGGTTTGTAAGCAGGGTGATGGTAATCAACTGGCGAAGCAACCTCGTGGAGACCACCCTTCAGCTTTCGTCGAAAGAGTTCGTAAAATCGGCATGTTTCGGCCCTAAAGAGGCAACGGTGATCACAGGAGGGAAGAGGCTAACCAACGAGGGAACAGAGAACATTTCGGTTTGGGAATTGCCAAAAGGGAAACGGGATTATTCGCTTAAAAAGACCGCAACCGATGTGAATCAGGTGGTTTACGACGAGCAGAACAACCTGCTCTATTCGGGAGGTAACAGAATGGATGTATGGAATCCGGAATCTAAAGAGCTTGTTCGTACACTACCGGGAAATTCGGCTTTTTTTAGCTTAAACTGCGATTTTAATCAATTGCTTGTTTGCCGCGGACGTGATGTTTTTTTTCGCGATCCGGCAACAGGAAGCGAAACCGGAATTCTGAAAGGAGCACACGTCGGAATGACTGTTGCTGCCAGGTTTTTGCCTGGAAACCAATACGTGTTAACAATTGGCAAAGACCACGATGTTAAATTGTGGAATGCCGATGCACTGATTCAGGTTCCTATGTTTTCGCGCGCCCCTATCGACGAAATTAAGAACTTCACACTTGGTGAGAAAGGTAAAGTAGCGTGGTTTCTTTCAGATGATGGTGCTGTTATTCAGCTCGATATGCGCGATGGGAAATTCACCGGTTTGTTCAGGGATGAAGAAGGGAAACCCAGGTTTAAAGCTGCCTCGATGGCATGGAATGAGTCGTTGCGGGAGTTGGTTGTTGTGCCGGAAGCCTCACGCGATTTGCATTTTTATAACATGAAGTTCAAGAAATACCGCCATCACCGGGTTCATACATCCTATTTGTCAGCCGTTGAGGTTGACCCTTCAGGGAAATTGGTAGCGGTTTCGGCCAAAGATAATTCAATCATTTTGTTCCGCCTGGCCGATTCAAGTCGGGCTGCCCAGCTCAAGGGACACCGCAATGGCATTCCGGCTCTTGCATTTAGTCGCGATGGCTCAGTACTTTATAGCGGAAGTTCCGATAAAACGGTGAAGGCATGGGATGTTGCTCAGGCAAGCCTGATGGTTTCGCTCGATGTGAGCCTTCCGGTTAATTCCATCGCTCTTTCAACGGACGGCCAATGGCTGGCTTCTGCCGGCGGCGATCGCACCAATGTAAAGGCCGGCACGGGTGAATTGTTGTTATGGAAGGCAGCCCAGTTATCTGCCTATACATCCGGAATCGAGAAACCAATAGTTTTAGCAGGGCATCAGAAACCAGTGCTGCATGTTGACTTCTCCAATGATGGCCAAAAACTGGTGAGTTCGGCAGCCGATAACCAGGCAATAGAATGGGATGCGACGCAACATCAGATGTTGAATACCTTCAGAAGCCACACCAGAGCAGTTACTTGCAGCCGTTTCCTAGACTCTGATCGTTTGCTGATAACAGCTTCTGCCGATGGTTTCGCCATGTTGCACGATGCTTCCGGAGGCACTACACAGCTCACATGGATGACTTTTCAGGCTGGCAAAGATCACGTTGTGTTCACTCCTGAAAACTATTACACCTGCACACGCGACGGCATCAGGAATCTTCATTTCCTGATGAATAGTAAAGTTTTTCTTTTCGAGCAATTCGATCTCAGACTCAACCGCCCCGATAAAGCTGTAGCCGTGCTCCCGTATGCAAATGCCAAACTATTGGGTGTATATCGCGAAGCCTACCGGAAGAGATTGAAAAAGATGGGTTTCACCGAAGAGCAATTGACGGGCGATTTTCACATTCCTGAAGTGGCGATCGAGAATGAAGACGAAATCCCTTACAATTCGTTACAGAAAGAAATCGTGTTAAAAATCAGTGCTTTTGATGATGTTGACCGTTTGAGTCGCCTTAATCTTTGGGTAAACGATGTTCCGGTTTATGGGATGAAAGGGATGGATTTAACAGGTCAGGACGATCGGCAGGTCGGTTTATCGCTGTCGGTGGTTCTGTCGGATGGTCTTAATAAAATTCAGGTCTCGGTGATCAACGAGAAAGGCGGCGAATCGTTGAAAGCCACAAAGTTTGTTTATTTTAAACCACCTGACGGAAAGCTCGACAAACTTTTCGTGGTCACCATCGGAGTGTCTCAGTTTCTCGAAAAAACCAACAACCTCGATTATGCAGCCAAAGATGCTGCTGATATCGCTGCATTGTTCAAGAACAAGGAAAAAACTTTTTCAGCAGTAAGCGTATTGAATATCAGCAATCAAAAAGCTACAAAGGAAAATATTCTGGCCGCGAGCTCGTTTCTTTCGGCTTGTAATGAAGACGATTATGTAGTGGTGTTTATGGCCAGTCATGGATTGCTCGATCAGAATCTGCAATACTATCTGGCCACCTTCGATACCGATTTTCGAAATCCTGCCCGCAAGGGTCTGCCTTACGAGGAGCTTGAACTACTTCTTGACGGCATTAAATCGCGAAAAAAAATCCTTTTGATCGATGCCTGCCACAGCGGGGAGGTGGATAAAGACGAGATGGGATCGGCATCTGCACCAGTTACCGATGTGGTATCAACCGCGCCGGCTGATGTGAAGGGGGCCAAAATCAAAAGCCGCGGATTTAAAGCTGCCGGAACTTATTCAATTGGAATTGGCAGCAGCTTTGAAGTGATGAAGGAAATGTTTGCCGACCTGAGACGAGGCACTGGTGCCACAGTAATCAGTTCAGCAGGCGGACAGGAGTTTGCTCTCGAATCGTCGCAATGGAACAACGGAGTTTTTACTTACAGCATCCTCGAGGGCGTTGAAAGCGGGAAAGCCGACCTCAACAACGACGGGCACATCACTGTAAGCGAATTGAAGGAATACACCTCACGGCAGGTGCAAAAACTGACAGGAGGAAAGCAAAATCCTACATCGAGAACCGAAAATCTGGAATTCAATTACAATTTGTTTTAATAGAAAATAGTAGATTAAGATGTTAAAAATAAAGTGCTTTGTTTTGATGGTTCTGGTCAATTTGAGTTCTACATGGTCCTGGGCCGAATCAACCGTTTTTTCGCTTGATTCAGGTAATGAAGTTGTGGTGAACAATATTTCACGCGATGGTTTCAGAGGCCTTCAAAGCCTGATCGATCCTGAAACCAAAAATGTGGTTGGCCACTATATGTTTTACAAAAGTGATCATGGGCTTCAGGTTGTTTTCTTCGACGACAACCTTCAGGAAACCAATCGTGTCGGGTTGCCATCTTCTTCAGGTTCAAGGGTTGGAGTGGCCTGTTTCAACGGAGCAAGTCTGGCATCAGTTGTTTATGATTCGCCGGGTACATTCAGGGTGTTTTCTCTTTCTACCGACGGAATTATAAAAGCGAAGGAGTCGTTTAGTTATTCCAGTCAGTTTAGCAGCATCGAGATGTTCCCGTCAGTGGCTGATGATGGTTTTTTTCTGCTCTCTCAAATCAGCAACGGTTCTGTAACAGGCTATCAGGTGTTGAAACTTGATGGTGAGTTGCATACGGTATGGGATCAAAAGCGTTTTCCTGAAAAGGGCTACCTGATGGCCGATGCTGCAATGAGCCTCGATGGCCAGTTGGTGGTGGTTCAGCGCGAATCTAAAGAGATCAATATGTTTGGAAATGATGTGGTGCAACCCGATTTGGTTTGTTTCGACGGGGCTTCGGGCGACCTCCTTTTCAATTCACCGCTTTTCGATAAAGATTATTTGGCTATTCCCAACCAGTTGCTTCGCGATCGCGATGGTAACCTGGTGATTGCAGGTGAATACTATGAGGGGCAGCGAATCAAAACCAGCAATTCCGACGGAGTCTTCTTTAAAAAACTGAGTGCCTCGGGCGATGTAATCAGTTACAACCGATCATCATGGAAACAGGGAATTCAAAAGCAATTGGCCAAAACCAAACTCAAGCTCACCGGGAAAAATAAGGTCTATTTCCATTATCTGGCTCAAACAGATGATGGTGGCTATCAGGTTATAGCTGAAACTTTCGCCACCTCTGCCGGTCGAAAAATCCTTTCAACAGGTCTTGCTTTGCTTGGCGGCGATTATGAGAAAATTGCCAATAATGCCAACTCATTAACCTATCAGGCCGCCTTGTTATCAGGAAGATACCTGGGTGAACCTACCGAAAACGAGGCTCCAGTTACTATATCGGCCCAGGATTTTCTTATTCTTCATTTCGACCAGGAAGGCCAACTCGAAGAGGTTTCCAAAATCGAAAAGGAATACACCAAAATATTTGTTTATCATCCATACATGTACCTGGGAGGCCTGAAGCTTGCCCGAATGATCAACGAGTATGGATTTATGGATTTCGCTTTCTGCCTCAAACAGTCTGAATCAGATCAGGTGATTCTGGTGGCTAATTGCGCCTATGCAAGCAAAAAGCATCTTGGGATTGTTTCAATCAGGAAAGGGGAGTCGCAGACAGTCAGAAGAATTCAAATCAACGAAATAGGTGTCACCGACGATGGTCGTAAACCTTCCTTGGTGAATGCTGCTCCGGGAGCTAATGGAACCATGGTGGTTTATTACCTGATCAAATCTGATGCAAGCGGGAAAGAGGAGATGCATATGTACAAGGTTGATATCAATGAAGATAAGTTATAATGTGTAGCACGATAGGCTTGTGTTCGTTTTGCATTTATAGAAAAAAACAGATTTATGAATAGAAAAATCAAAGGCTCTTTTCTTCTGGCCCTGGCTGGTTTAATCACATCGATGTTTTGTCCGGTGTTTTCTTTAGCTCAGGCTCCTTCGTGGGTCGATTACGATCAGCGCCGGCACGATTATCCTGAATCATCGTTTCTGGTTGGTTATTATTCGGATAAATTCGACAAGAAAAAGACTGAAAAAGAACAGTTTCAAGTTCTGATTGGATTTGCACGTGCCGAGGTTATTGAATCCATCGTGGTGTCGGTAGCAAGCGTTACAACTCTCAATACCACGGAGTCAACCAACAGCTACAACCAGTCGATGAGCCAAAATACTACTTCGCTGTCAAAAGCTGAATTGGTGGGCATGACCACCGAAACCTGGCACGACACCCGCAACGGACAACTTCACGCGATGGTTGTGGTGGATCGGTTGCAACTTTACAACCATTACCGCTCAAAGCTCGACGATAAAAAGATTGAGACAGAAGCCCGGTTGAAAGAGGCCGGTGCATTGCAAGCCTCCGGCCGTAAAAATGAAGCCTTGAATGCTTATTATGAGTGCCTGCCCAAACTGCGCGAAATGGAGGAATACCAAAACATCCTTTTGGGTTTGCAACGGCAGGCCGATCACGCTGAATTTACCAGACTCGAGGCTGAAACAAGGCGAGGAATCCGCGATATTTTGGGTAGCGATGCCAAAAACCTGGATGAGGCGTGCTTTCAACTCTCGGAATCAGTATTCAATCAGGCAGGAGGGAAGAATTTGGTAATCAAAGTTTTTGCTCCCGTATATCAGGAAACTAAAATGAACAGCCCATTCTCGGTCAGGGTAATGAATCTTGTTCAGACCAAGATGGCTGCAAGGGGTATCAGAATGAGCCAGGCCGGAACAGGTCGAAACGAGAATTATACCGCAGCACTTACAGGTTCTTATTGGAAAGAGGGGAACAACCTGCGCATTATTTACACCCTCAGACTGATGAGCTCCAACGAGGTGATTGCTAGTGCCGAAGCAGTATTGCCTGTAGCCTGGCTCAGCAACAACGATATAGCCTGGTTACCCGAGAATTTTCAGGAAGCCGGCGAACGCAACAAGGCTTTCGCCCGCGATGAGGTTGTGGCTGGTGGTCTCAGGCTGGATGTCTGGACCAACAAAGGAGACGAAAACTTACTCTTTCAGGAAAACGATGAGATGAAAATCTTTATCAGGGTGAATCGAGCCTGTTATCTTCGTTTTGTTTATTACCTGGCAGATGGAACTCGTACCTTGCTTTTCGACGACTATTTCATCAGTGCCGACCAGGCCAACAAGGTGGTTGAACTTCCCGAAACGTTTGTGTGCTCAGCTCCTTTTGGCATCGAAAACCTGCAAGTAAACGCGCAAACCAAACCATTTGATCCTCTTAATACTACCGAACAGGACGGTTATCAAATCATTACCGATGGCGTTGGTGCCATAGTTGCTAAGACACGCGGCTTCAAAAGGGTTTCAAACGAAACACTGAAAGCTGAAAAGCGATTAACAATCAGTACTTTTCGTTTTGGTACCCTAAAATGAAAAGATTCGATTAAAGAATTTCTGTTTTCGTGATTTATTAATAAATATGTTTTATTTTTACGCTGTTAAATTACTAACTATTAAATCCAGTCAAGTATGAAAAATGTTGCTAAACAAATGTTTTCGTTCATGGTTGCTGTTTCAGCAGCCGCTATTCTCACCTCTTGTGGCGGATCGAAACCCGCTGCTCAGGCTCCTGCTCCTCCTGATGAGGTTGAAGTGGTGATGTTTTGTAATGGTCCTGAATACCAGAGTGATGCTACTGCACTTCGTTTTTCGGCTATCGGAACCAGCATGGATCAGATGACCTCCAAGAAAAAGGCTCTTACAGAAGCTCGCGCCGGATTGGCTGCCCAAATTGAAACTGTGGTTAAAGGTGTGATCGATAACTATGTGAAATCGACTGAACATCAAAACCGCGAAGACCTTGAAAAACGTTTCGAAGGCCTCACCCGTGAAGTAATTAATCAGAAACTCGCCGGTACTCGTACCATTTGCGAAAAAATGACCAAAACTAAAGAGGGAACCTTCAAAACCTACATCTGTGTTGAACTCGGCGGCCCCGAAATTCTGAGTTCGCTCAACAACCGCCTTTCAAAAGACGAAATGCTGAAAGTTGACTACGATTACGAGAAATTCAAAAAGACCTTTGAAGATGAAATGAGCAAGGCTGGTAACAACTAGACCTGTCTGGTCACTTTTTAACAAGAAGCTCCTGACTCCAACCGGATAAGGAGCTTCTTATCCTTTAATTCAGTGCATTTTTTATTGTTGTACAATGTATATCACCGGGATTGAATTATGCGCGTGTACCTTGTCTCCTGATGATTCTAACCCATCTGCTGGCAGGTATTTAAGAACAGTGTTTCTGGCAATTCTTGTTTTTCAGGCTTTTGTTTTAGCGGCTCAGTCCGATAGCGCTCGCGGGCAATTGTTATCCAACTTTTACCAGGAAGGGTCTAACAATGAAATCCACCAACAAACACCTGTTGCCACACGTTCTGCCCTGCCGCCCCAGCTATGGAGCCTGTCTAATCCGGCAGCCATCGGCATCTCCGATCCCGGACTCGATTCTGCAACCGCTCTGAGGCAGGCTTTTCTCCGGTCTTTGTTTGTGAAAGCACTTGCTAAAGCTTCTTCTATTCAAATGGTTGCAGAAAATTTTAAATCTTTGAAGGAGTCGGCCAATGGTGTTAAAACGCGCTTCGAAGAGATGTACACTGTAACTTCAACTCTTCAATTTGATTCGCTTCCTCAAATCAAAGAGGTTTATAGGCTTACCAATGGCGAAACCATTGTTGTTCTCGATGAAACCTGTGCTTCAACGGGTCTGGTGCGCTCATCTGACTCTGCTGATCAACCTGCTTCGCATCCCGATACCGCCCAACCATCAAATGCAGGCATGATTGAAACGGTTTGCACCCTTTACCACCTCGAAGTGGCCGCTGACCGTTCGCAACAGGTGTTTCGAACAGAATACTCGATCAAACCATCCAACTCTGACTTTTTAACAGATGAGGAGTTGTTTGGTTATACCTCGGTAAATGGCCGCTGGTGCAATTTTACCTCCATCTGGAACGGTAAAGAGATGGTATCAGGCAATACCCGTTACTATTACTTCACCGCAAATCCTCCACCTCCTCCCGATTCTACCCTTGTAGGAAAACTGGGCATGGCTTCTGTCGAAGGGCTGTGGCCAGCTTTAATAACAGGTATTTTGTGGCAGATAACAGGAATTGATGCTGATAGCAATACAACCATCAAACAGGTGGCCGATAATTACAATCAAACCCGCCGCGATTTAAGCCGGGTTGTTGAATCACATAATTTATTGTTTAAAATCAATAAGTTAGCATATGAGTCGGGAAAGTTGTTTACCTTGATTGATATTGAAATCATCCAAAACTACCAACAATGAAAAAGAAATTACATCTCATGTTAATTGTTCTCTTCCAATTAACCTGCCTGATGGCAGGAGCTCAAACCTGGGAAGAGTACAAAAAACAGGAAGAGGAGAACTTCCGCAAATTCAGGCAAGCCGAAGAAGCTTATCTGGAAAAAATGAAAAAAGACTTTCAAAACTGGGTTGATGAACGCGACAAGGAATTCAGTTCATTCCTGAAAGGAGAATGGAAGCCTTATAAAGTTGAAGATGCTGAAAAACAACCCGAAAAACCCAAACCTGTGGTGTTGCCCGAGTATGTTGCCCCGGCTGAGCCCACGCGCCGTGAAATCAAACCAATCACCACCAAGCCTGTAGCCATGGCTCCTGTTGCTGTTCCGGCTTTTGTGCCTCAGCCGCCAGTTCGACGGCCGGTAACACCGGTGGTTGGTGCAGCACCCGTTACCTTCAGGTTTTATGATGTTCCGGTTTATCTTGACTACGACCGTGCGTTTGAAGTTGCTGTGCCTTCGTCAGGAAAGCAGGCTATAGCATCTTACTGGGATAAAGCCAGCAAAACCAATTATGCTGCTTTGGTGCAATCGCTTCTTAACCAGAAAGAGTTGATGAACCTTAACGATTTTGCTTATTATTTGCTGGTCAGTAAGTTTGCAGAGAATGTTTACCCAACTAACGAAACCGGTCAGACCCTGGCCACCTGGTTTTTGATGCTGCGATCGGGTTATGGTGTGAGGCTGGCTACGCAGGGAAACAATATTGTGTTGTTGATGCCCTCCAGGTCGATGGTTTATGGAAAAGGTTACCTTACCGAAGACGGAATGAATTACTATATCATGTCCAAAACAGAAGGAACTTCGCTCAATACCTACGATAAGGACTACGCTGGAGCCAACCGCCCAATCGATTTCAATATTACATCACCAGTTGATTTAGGGCGAAAAGCGGCCACCAAAACGCTAAAATTTAATTATAAAGGCAAAGATGTACAGGTTCTCGTTGCCTACGATCCCGGATTGATAAAACTTTACAAAGATTTTCCGCAATTGGGAATGGATGTTTATTTCAATTCAGCAGTTTCATTGCAACTTAAAGAGTCGCTGGCTGCATCCTTGCAACCCATGTTGGCAGGGATGGAAGAATCAGTGGCCGTTGACTTTCTGTTGAGCTTCGTTCAAAATGCTTTTGCCTATAAAACCGACCCGGAACAGTTTGGATACGAAAAGTTCTTCTTTGCCGATGAGTTGTTTTTTTATCCTTTTTGCGATTGCGAAGACCGCTCTGTACTTTTCTCCTATCTCGTGCGCGAGTTGGTTGGCCTCGATGTCGTTGGTCTTGAGTATCCTGAACACATGGCCACGGCAGTCTGTTTCTCAAAACCAACATCAGGCGACTATGTTAAAGTTGGCAATCGCAATTTCGTGGTTTCTGATCCCACATACATTGGGGCTCCGATAGGGAAAACAATGCCCAATTTTACAGGTGTTTCGCCCACTGTAATACCCATGGAGAACCCTCGTGGAACTGAAAATCTGGAACGTAGTCTTTGGGCCAAACTGGAGGCAGGAGGGTGTTACCGCGGTAGCAATCTTGACAATTTGGTGAAGCTAACCGATGGATCGATGGTGGCAACGGGGTTTTACTCCGGGTCAGCTAATTTTGGCGGGAAAGCATTACCCGTTGTTGATAAGCAGAATGCCTGTTTTGTCGGAAAGATTGGCTCTGATGGTTCACCGCATTGGGTTTCAGCTTTGCGATCAACCGTAAATGCCGTTGGCATAGCTGCCACCACCGATCAAAGGGGCAATGTTTACGTGTCAGGATCGTTCAGGGGGACCTTGAGTGCTCAATCTGTCACTCTTTCATCGGCTTCAAATCAGCCCGATGGCTTTGTCGCTTCTTTCTCCGCAAGTGGTAATCTCCGATGGATCAAAAAATTAAATCTTGATTCAGTTCCAGGGGATGCTCCCGTTTCATTCTCTGCGTCTTTCACTTTGGAAGGGAAGAATTTAGGAATGCAAAAATCAGGCGTACACGACGATTTTAGCCAGTACGGTCTTTTTGCGGATGCATCGGGCAGGGTGGTTTACAACGGTATTGTGAACAGGGTATTTGCCACAACACCTGCAGCATCATCTTTTGCATCGGGCGGTGTAGCGGCTTCGCCCGAAGTGCTTAAAAAAGAAAATGATGCCTTTATCGATGCCAATACCGACAGGGGAGTGGCAGGCCTTTTTGCTGCAATTAACCTCGTTCGTAACATGAATGTGGTCTTATCAGGAAAAGATGCACAGGCAGCTCTCGATAAATTCAACCCGGGATTTAAATCAAAATCACCCAAGATTTACCAGAATATTGGCCGGATTTCGTTCGTGAAGAACAACAATGGTGTGATCTCTGTCATCACTGAGAAAGGTAATGATATTATGTTCGATAAAATCAGGGTCCGGAATAACGCGCAGTTGAGTATCACAACACTCCCATCAGGCGATTACCAATTCGATGTGCTTTCCGGAGTTAAAGTTGGCAAGATGGTTGTGTGGTACGATCTTAATTTTATCAGGCTCTTCAGATCCAATGGTGATATGATGTTCGATTACGATTCAGACCATTCGCAGCAGAAAGTGAACATGCGAAAAGATATTCTTAAATAAGATGTATAATCATTAAAACAAAATCATTTTCAAGATGAAACGAATTATTTATTTGCTAATCATGATGTTGCCACTTAGTGGTTTTTCTCAGTTCGACAAAATGCTCGATGTGCTCGACGATGTGGATACCGAAATGAGTGAAGGCAAACTTGTCCTTCGGTTTTTTAATGCTGAAAATGGTGAAATAGTTGATGGTGCTCAGGTTAACATTGAGGGGCTTGGCGATTTTTCATCCGATTTGCAGGGTCGCGTCTTGATTGATATTCCCGAGGATGGCCGTTATGCTTTTACTTTCTCGAAGAAAGGCTTTATCAAAGCCAATTATCAGTTTGAAGTGACCGCCGGAACCATTTTCTACAACCGGTTCTCGGTTTGTCCTGTTCTGGATTTTGGATCACTCAGAGTAGTTCTTGAATGGGCACGCAAGCCTAAAGATCTTGATGCACACCTTGTTAAGGAAGGAGGTTACCATATTTCCTACCAAAATCTGCACGTCTCTTCTGATGGCTTGGCCCGGTTAGATCGAGACGATCGTGATGGCTTCGGACCTGAAACCATTACTGTGAAAAATGTGGATGAACGTGCTGTATATACTTATTTCATAAAGAATTACACCGATAAAGACAGTCCGCGCAGCCGCAACCTGTCCAATTCTAAAGCCATAGTGAGGGTGTATGGTAACAACGAACTGATGCACACCTGGCAAATAACACCCGATCAGCGTGGAACATCCTGGAAAGTGTTTACTATTTCAAACGGCAGAATTCAGGCAGAAAATCAGGTAAACAACATCTATTAACAAGTTTTTTTTGGATGAATTGCCACAAGTTTTGTATTCTGATTTTTTGACAGTGCCTGGCTTTGTTTTAAGAATAGTCTAAGATCTATTTCAACGCCCTGATTCATTGGCTCTTCTTGGTAAATGGCCGGTTGAATTGCCTTCCGGTTGAAGATATACCGAAGGGCATGTGGTAATTATTATCCTGTTATCCAGTTTGTTGGCTTAGGGAAGAAAGTTTCTTTACTTTTGCCGGCAAATTAATTGTAGCGCATGAAGTACACAGGCATCATTCCGGCACGTTATGCTTCGAGCCGTTTTCCAGGGAAACCCCTGGTCATGATCGACGGGAAATCGATGATCATGAGAGTTTATGAACAAGCTATAAAAGTATCTGGTTTTGATCAGGTTGTTGTAGCCACCGACGATGAAGCCATTTTTAACCATGTAAAAAAGCAGGGTGGTAAGGTGATGATGACCTCTTCGCAACATGGCAGCGGTACCGAAAGATGTTTTGAAGTGGCACACAATCTGGGCCTTGTGAATGAAGAACAAGTGGTGGTAAACATCCAGGGTGATGAACCATTCATCGACCCGGCTCAAATTGAAAGAGTAATGGCTTCGTTTGCTGATGCTTCGGTTGAAATTGCTACTCTGGCAAAGAAAATCGACGATTTAACGGAACTTTTAAGTCCCAATTCCGTTAAAGTAGCCCTCGGCGAAAACGGCCAGGCTGTTTATTTCAGTAGGCATCCTGTTCCCTTTGCCCGCGGGGTGGATCAGCCTGACTGGCTCCAACACCATACTTATTACAAGCATGTAGGTCTTTATGCCTACAAAGCATCGGTGTTGAAAAGATTGGTTGGTTTGTCGCCATCGGCGATCGAACTTGCTGAATCGTTGGAGCAACTGCGGTGGCTGGCTCATGGGTTCAAAATTTCGGTTGAATTGACCGATATTGAAAGCCAGGCCGTTGATATCCCCGAGGATTTGTTAAAGTTTAATCCCAAAGTTTGATTCGTTTGCCTGATTATACTAAATTTGTTGCTGCGAACAGGGTAAGCCTTTCTTAAATTTATGAATTTGAATGAATTATTAATCGAGTTACTTTATACCCATGATTGTGTGGTTATTCCCGGAGTTGGTGGCTTCTTGCTCAACTACTCCGCAGCCACCATTCACCCTGTTCAACATTTTTTTCAGCCCCCTTCCCGAACCATCGCCTTTAATTCAGCAATAAACTCCAACGATGGTTTGCTTGCAAGTGCAATTTCATCAAAACTGGGGATTTCATTTTCCGATTCGATGGAGAAAGTGAGGTCGTATGCTCTAGATATCAATTTAAAACTACAGACCGCTGGCTCATTTCAGTTTGAATCGCTGGGACGACTTTTGTCAACACCCGACGGTCTGGTAAGTTTTGAACCCGAAAAAGGTCTGAATCTGTTGGCAGATGCCTATGGGCTGCCATCTTTTTCATCTCCTGCGATTAACAGAGGAACTTACCACCCGACTCAACCCTCCGGGCGTCTCAACCGAAAACCGAAACGCAATTCTGCCGCTCTTCCCGTTTTTGCACGGTGGGTGTTGATGATCCTTCCCATCATTGCTGTGGGTTCATGGCTCTATTTCAATGCCGGACCATCGCCTATTCAACCTGCTGATAAAGCCAGTTTCGGGTTTGAATCGCTAACACAACCTGTCGATTCTAAACCAGCACCCGAAACCATTTCAAATCAGGCTGAAACACCAAACGATATTTTGCCCGATGTCAGACCTTCGAAATTGAAAGAGGAGCCAGTCACAGAAGCCGAACCTGTTTCACCAGCACCAGAGGGTAAAGGATCTGAAGTTTTTGATTGTCAGGAAGGACGTTGCTATTGCATCGTGGTGGGGTGTTTCGCCAATCAATCGAATGTTGATAACATGTTGGTACGACTTGAAAAACTGGGAATTGCCGGTTTTGCTGATGGTCTGACTGCGAGTGGTCTCAGAAGGGTTTGCGCTGGAAAATACCCCAATTATCAGAAAGCGGTGGCCGATTTGGAATTGATAAGAGTACAGGTTGCCGGCGATGCCTGGCTCTACAAATTGTAACCGAGCCTTGAAGGCATCGGGTATGTAAATTATTTCATTGTGTCGAAGAAAAACAAACTTATTCATTTTGAGGAAGTGAAGAGCTATCCTCATTTTTTTGAACCTGTTTATAGCGAATTGGTAACGGGTTTTCAATACAAAGGGAACTGGAATAGTTTTTTTGGTAACAACAATCCCGTTACTATTGAAGTGGGATGTGGAAAAGCCGAATATTCCTTTTACCTTGCTGGTAAGTATCCAGAAAGAAATTTTGTGGCTCTCGACATTAAAGGAGCCCGGATGTGGCGTGGTGCGCACGACTCCCTTAAGGCTGGTCTCAAAAACATCGCCTTTGTCAGAACACATATACAAATGGTGCCATCGGTATTTGGCCCTGGTGAGGTTTCAGAAATCTGGATCCCCTTTCCCGACCCACAACCCCAACTTTCAAGGGAAAAAAAAAGGCTTACCTCCTCAACTATGCTCAATCGTTATCGCCAGATACTTGCCTCCGATCATTTGATCCATTTTAAAACCGATAACCGCCCCCTGTTCGATTACACACTCGATGTGATTTCACAGGAGAAACACAAGCTGTTATACCACACTTTCGATTTATACAACTCCGGATTTGATGGCGATGTGAATGGGGTGAGAACTTTTTATGAAAAGCAGTTTTTGGTCAAAGGATTGGATATTAATTATTTACAGATGAAATTGAGATGATTTCCGTTGATGGTAGCAACAAGGCTTTTTTTGAACGGGTGTATGAGGTTGTAGCTCAAATACCCTGGGGAAGGGTAACAACCTACGGTGCAATTGCTCGTTATCTGGGTGCAGGCCAATCGGCCAGAATGGTAGGTTGGGCAATGAACCATTCTCATAAACTGGAAATTGAAATTCCAGCACACCGGGTTGTCAATCGAAAAGGCTTGCTTACCGGGAAGTACCACTTCGGAGGATCATTCGTGATGTCTGAATTGCTGAATAATGAAAATATTAAAGTTGATAACGATCAGATTGTCAATTTTGAAGACTGCTTTTGGGATCCGGCAGCCGAGTTGCCTATGCCAAAATTGCCATAGAAAATATGTAAGTTTGCACTTAATTATCACCCAATAAATTCAATTCCATGCGTTTAAAATCAAAATTTGCCATGACCCTATTTGCATTGGCTACACTTGTGGCCTGCAATCAAAAAAATGCCAATCATGAGACCAAAAGCCTTATGCAGGCTAAAGTAGATGAATATGCACGGTTCGAATTGTCGGCCGATTTGTCTGCGTTAACAGAAAAAGAGAGAGCCATGTTGCCGCTCCTTATTGACGCCGCAGAAATTATGGACAATCTTTTCTGGAAGCAGTCGTATGGCGATAAGGACGCCTTGTTGGCTTCAATCACTGATACAGCGATTCGCAATTTTGTCTTGATCAATTATGGCCCCTGGGAGCGCCTGAATGGCAACGAGCCCTTTGTTGAGGGTGTTGGTCCAAAACCCCTTGGAGCCCAGTTCTACCCAATCGATATGACCAAGGATGAGTTTGAAGCTCTGGATCATCCCGACAAAGCCAGTCTTTATACCATGATTCAGCGCAACGCTGAAGGGAAACTTGAAGTGATTCCTTACAGTGTTGCTTTCAAGCCCGAACTCGAGAAGGCTTCGCAATTGATCAGAAAAGCTTCTGAACTGGCTGAAGATGCTAAATTAAAAACCTATCTTGAACTCAGAGCCGATGCTTTGCTTAGCAACGATTACTACCCCAGCGACTTTGCCTGGATGGAGATGAAGGACAACGGTATTGATTTCGTTGTTGGTCCGATCGAAAATTACGAAGACGCTCTTTATGGTTATAAGGCTGCTTTCGAGTCGTTTGTGCTCGTTAAAGATAAAGAGTGGAGTTCAAGGGTTATTCATTATGCCTCTCTGCTTCCACAACTTCAAAAGAGTTTGCCAGTTCCCGAAGAATACAAAAAAGAGATGCCGGGCAGCGATTCTGATTTGGGTGTTTATGAAGCTGTTTTTTATGCCGGCGATTGCAATTCGGGCAGTAAAACCATAGCAATTAACCTGCCTAACGACCCAAAGATTCATGTTGAGAAGGGAAGTCGCAAACTGCAATTGAAAAATGTAATGCGTGCCAAGTTTGAAAAAATCCTTCTTCCTATCTCTGAGTTGGTGATTGTGCCTGAACAGCGTAAGCACGTTAAGTTTGATGCGTTTTTTGAAAATGTTATGTTTCACGAAACCGGCCATGGACTTGGGGTTACCCGCACACTTGATGGGAAATTGACCATCAGAGAAGCTCTTAAAGAGGCCTATTCCAGCATCGAGGAGGCCAAAGCCGATATTCTGGGTGTTTATCTGGTTGGTCAGCTTAACGAAATGGGCGAACTGAAAGACAAAGACATGATGGATAACTATGTCACTTTTGTGGCCGGAATTTTCCGCTCAGTTCGCTTTGGAGCTTCTTCGGCGCACGGTAAAGCCAACATGATGACTTTCTATTACTTCCTCGATCATGGTGCAGTTTCTTACGATGATGCAACTGGTTATTATACCGTAAATCACGACAATATGAAAAAGGCTGTAAGCGATTTGGCCGGGATGATACTTACCATGCAAGGTGATGGCAACTACGATGCTGCTGTTAAACTGATTGCAGAAAAAGGAAACGTTAACGAGGCTTTGCAAAAAGACCTCGATAAGATTGGATCGGCTGGCATTCCCCGCGATATTGTATTTGATCAGGGAAAAGGTGTGCTTGGTCTCTGATTCCACAAACCACTTTCTTTTACCGCTGGTGCCGAAGAGATTCTTCGGCATCGGTGTTTTTAGTAACGACTTCATGTCTTGTTCTTTTGAAAAGGATTACCTTTGCAGGCCGGAATTAAAGCAATTTGATCTTTATTTCTGCCTTACTTTTTGTTGAATGATAAATGTTTACATTATGGAGAAGCTAATAATCGAAAACAAAGTTCGCAATGTGCTTGATCAGATACGCCCTTATTTACAGCAAGATGGCGGCGATTTGGAGTTTGTGGAACTTACAGATAATATGGTCGTAAATGTGAAGCTTACCGGAGCTTGTGGCTCTTGCCCCTTTAGCACCATGACTCTTAAAAACGGTGTTGAACAAGCCGTGAAAAAGGCTATTCCCGAAATCGTGTCGGTTGAAGCTGTCAATCTCAGTTTCTAAAACCTAACTTTGTTTTCTTTTTGCTGTTGGGTTTAATGTATTAAAAATCAGAATATTTTAATTATCAGTTTTGGAATGGTTGGTTTTAAATGCCTATTCATCTCCTGAACTGCTTGTTAAGGTTGAACTGGATAATCGTACGGGCGGATGCTTTTTCGTGGATTTTAGTGATGCACATGTCTTGAAACACCAGTTTTTTGAATTTGATTCATTCCCTTCATACCTTGTCTTGATGAACAATACAGAGGTTGGGCAATTGCTTCCTTCGTTGTTTTAATCTAATTGATTTGCTTTTTTTGACTTGCTGATATCATCAAAATGATTCAATTTTATACTTCCGACGAGCTACAGAGTCATCTGACTCTTCTTATAAAGCAGGGAAAAGCCCTGGGTTTCGTCCCAACCATGGGGGCGCTTCACGAAGGGCATTTGAGTCTTATCCGACGTGCACGCCTCGAAAACGATGTTGTTGTTTGCAGCATCTTCGTTAACCCGATTCAATTCAACAACGCTTCTGATCTTGAAAAATACCCGCGAACGCTTGAAGCTGATCTTGCTTTGCTTGAACCTGCAGGTTGCGATGTGGTTTTTATTCCTTCTGTTGAGGATATGTACCCTGAACCTGTTAAGGAAAGTTTCAACTTCGGATATCTTGACAAGATTATGGAGGGCAAATTCCGTCCCGGTCATTTCGAAGGTGTTGCCGTGGTGGTCAGGAGATTGTTTGAAAAAGTTCAGCCCACCCGTGCTTATTTCGGATTGAAAGACTATCAGCAAATAGCTGTCGTAAAATCCATGATGAATCAAATCAACAGCCCTGTCAATTTAGTGCCTTGCGAAATCGTTCGAGAACCCGATGGTTTGGCTATGAGCTCGCGCAATGTTCGATTGAGTGCAGAAGCCAGAGACAGAGCCCCCGTCATCTTCCAATTGTTGAAGAGTGGTCGGACTATGGTAGCAAATCATTCTCCTGCCCAAATAGTGGAATACGTGGTGTCGCAATTCCAACTTCATCCCGATTTTGAACTTGAATACTTTGAAATTGTTGATTCAGAAACTCTTTTGCCTCTTGAAGCCTTCTCCCCTGACAGGTCTGCAATTGCCTGCGTCGCGGTATGGCTCAACAAGGTTCGGCTGATTGACAATATGTTGTACAGTGATTAAAAGGAATTAGCTATGTTTATTGAACTCCTGAAATCGAAAATTCACAGAGCCACCATAACCGATGCGAACCTCAATTACATAGGAAGTATCACCATCGATGAAAACTTAATGGATGCCGTTAATTTAATTGAAAACGAAAGGGTACACATTTACGACATCAACAATGGTGAACGATTTGATACCTATGTTATTAAAGGCGAAAGGGGGAGTGGTGTTATCGCCATTAATGGTGCCGCTGCCCGCAAAGTGGCTCCCGGTGATCTTGCCATTATTGTTAGCTATGCCGCAATGACTCCCGAAGAAGCCCGCACATTTAAACCTGCCATCGTTTTTCCTGATCAACACAATAAGATTAAAACTGTTTGAAAACCAAATTTGCAACAGGAATCAAACTATTGTTTTTCCTGAGTCTGGGATTTTTCTTTATCTGGTTGTTTGTCAGAAGCCTGACGCCTGAACAGTTGGATCAGGTTTTCGAGTCGTTTCGCAATGCGCAATACGGATGGGTAGTGATCTCTGTAATGATCGGAATAGGCAGCCATACTGCCCGGGCGGCCCGATGGAAACTGTTACTGGAAGCTATGGGCTACAAACCCCGTTTTCTCAATGTGTTTTTTGCTGTTTTCACTGGCTATCTGGCAAATCTGGCTCTGCCCCGACTGGGGGAAGTTAGCCGTTGCGGAGTTCTCACACGGTACGAAAAAATACCATTTAATAAATCGTTTGGCACAGTAATCACCGAACGTGCTTTCGATATGGCTGTTTTTGTCTTTATTTTTTTCATTACCATCCTTATACAGTTTTCTCAATTAAAAGACTATCTCTATCTCCGCATCGTTGAACCCTTGTTTGGCAGAGTATATCAACCAGGCAACAACAATTATATTACCTGGGCAATAGCGGTTCTGATAGTGCTGGTTTTTGTTGTCCTCTATTTGCTGCGAAAAAGGTTTTACCATCTAAAAATGGTGGAAAAACTGAGGGAACTGCTGCTTGGCTTCCTCGATGGAATGAAGTCGATAGTGGTGATGAAGACGAAGTTGACATTTTTATTTTATACGGCAATCATTTGGTTATCATATTATTTGATGACTTACCTTGTTTTTTTCAGTTTCGTCGAAACATCCCACTTGTCGCCAATGGCAGGGCTGGCAGTATTGGTTTTTGGGTCGGTTGGGATCATTGTTGTGCAGGGCGGGATAGGGGTTTACCAGGCCATTGTTGCCGAAACACTTGTTCTATATGGAATCACATCAGCAATTGGTTATGCAATGGGATGGTTGCTCTGGTCGGCTCAAACCCTTATGATTGTTTTGATGGGAGCTTTCTCCATGGGCGTTTTACCCTTTTACAACAGAAGAATTAAAAGCCATGAACAAGTTTGATATACTGTTTGAAAAGATAATGAATCCGGATGATACAGGCAGGTTGGATCGTATGCTGGCTTTCTGGCGGTTCCGGCAAGCGCGCGTTGTTTTCACCAACGGTTGCTTTGATGTGCTGCATCGCGGTCACGTTGAATATCTTGCAAAAGCAGCTTCCTTGGGCGATGTATTGATTGTAGGTTTGAATACCGATGAATCTGTTAGCCGATTAAAAGGGGAGGGCAGACCGGTTAACCCAATGGAAGCCAGGGCTGTGGTTTTATCTGCCTTAAGTTTTGTAAATATGGTGATCCCTTTTCCCGATGATACTCCTTACAATTTAATAACCAAAGTGCAACCCGATTTTTTAGTAAAGGGTTCAGACTACAAACCAGAAGAAATAGTTGGCTACGATATTGTTACCAATAAAGGGGGGAGTGTTGTAACCATCAAGTTGATAGATGGGTTTTCAACCACCAGTATTTTGACAAAGATGGGTTAGGTAAAGCATTATAGGATTTTATTCTTTGCAAAATGCCTCATTCAATCGAGGCATTTCCTATTTTTGTATTAAGCAAAATTTGAAAAAAGTGGCAAAATCAAAAACCATCTTTTCGTGTAGAAACTGTGGCACTCAATCGGGTAAGTGGCTGGGACGATGCCCGTCGTGTGGCGAATGGAACTCTTTTGACGAAGAAGTAATCAAGGCTGCAACAGGCTCAATGCAGCGGAAAGCTGGTTTTCAGTCTGTTTCAAAACCCAGGCTGATCAATGAAATTGAAGCCGGTACAACATCACGATTCAGTACTAAAAGTCAGGAGCTTGATCGCGTATTAGGCGGTGGCCTGGTAAAAGGAAGTATCACATTGGTGGGAGGTGAACCTGGTATCGGAAAATCGACTTTAATGCTTCAAATTGCTCTCACTATGCCAGACTGCAAGGTTTTGTATGTTTCTGGCGAAGAGAGTGCTGAACAAATTAAGATGCGTGCCGATCGCATCAGCTCCAATCATGCATCGTGTTATATCCTGACTGAAACCAATACCGATACAATCCTTTCCAATGCTGAAGAGCTGCAGCCACGCTTGATGGTTGTTGATTCAATTCAAACCTTGATGACAAACAGAGTGGAATCGTCGCCCGGAACTATTACCCAAATTCGTGAATGTGCCGCTGAACTTCAGCAATTTGCAAAGAGCTCTGGAGTGCCCGTGATTCTAATTGGCCATATCACCAAGGATGGATCCATTGCAGGCCCCAAAGTACTGGAACATATGGTAGATACTGTATTGCACTTCGAGGGTGAACGTAATTATGGTTATAGAATTCTCAGAGGGATAAAAAACCGCTTTGGGCCGGCTGCCGAATTGGGAATTTTTCAGATGCAGGGCAACGGGTTGCGAGAGGTGAGCAACCCTTCAGAAATCTTGTTGACCCGTCACGATGAGCCTGTAAGTGGAGTTTCAATAGCTGCTACAATTGAGGGGTTGCGGCCTATAATGGTTGAAATACAGGCCCTTGTAAGTTCGTCTGCTTATGGAACCCCCCAACGATCGGCAACAGGAATTGATGGAAGAAGGCTTTCTATGCTGTTGGCCGTTATTGAGAAAAAGGCAGGTTTCAGACTAGGCCCCAAGGATGTCTTTCTTAACGTAGCAGGAGGGATGCGTATCGACGACACAGCTACCGATCTCGCTATTGCGGTTGCTATTCTCTCATCATCGGAAGATCTTCCGGTGGACGAAAAAATCTGTTTTGCTGCCGAAATTGGTCTTTCAGGAGAAATAAGGCAGGTGAACAGAATTGAACATCGTGTGGCTGAGGCTGCCAGGTTGGGATACAAAACCATAATAGTTTCACGCTACAATGCCCGTATTGATGAGCTTAAAACTAATGGAATTAAAGTGCTTGCCTTCTCAAAAATCGAAGAGGTGTTTCAATACTTGTTTTCTTGAAAAATGAATCAATGAGCAACCAAATCATGACACAAACATCAAGTTTATATACTGTTGATCCATACCGCGAACGTATAGATATTCTTAAACGTTATCGCCGCCTGCTAACGGTTTGGAAACCAAAACCAGACAAAGAGAAAACCGACAGGGCTGTTATCCGAAAGGCTTTTCAAATGGCTACCGAAGCACATAAAGATATGCGCCGGAAAAGTGGCGAACCTTATGTGATTCATCCCCTGGAGGTTGCAATAATTTGTGTTGAAGAAATCGGATTGGGAACTACTTCCATCGTTTCTGCCCTTTTACACGATGTGATTGAAGATACCGATCTTTACAAACTCGAGGATATCGAAAAAATTTTTGGTTCGCGAGTGACCATGATCATCGACGGGCTTACAAAGATTAAAAAGATTTTCGATAATACAGAACCTTCATCGCAAGCAGTAAACTACCGTAAGTTACTGGAAACCATGTCGTCAGATGTAAGGGTCATTTTAATCAAACTTGCCGACAGGCTTCACAACATGCGCACCCTTACTTTTATGCGCCCCGAAAAGCAAATGAAAATTGCCGCCGAAACGCACTATTTGTTTGCCCCGCTGGCTCACCGTTTGGGTTTGTATGCCATCAAAAGCGAATTGGAAGATTTGGCACTTAAATACACCGAACCAGAGGTTTATAGTAATATTAGTCGAAAAATTGATGAATCGGAACAGGTAAGAAGTGGCTTCGCGAATAAATTTTTGTACCCCATTCGAAAAGAGCTTTCAGAAAAGGGGTATTCCTATCGCATACTGATTAGAAATAAATCGGTCTATTCCATCTGGCAAAAAATGCAAAAGAAGAACATCCCTTTCGATGAGGTTTACGATGTTTTCGCTATTCGTATTGTTGTGGATGTTCCCTTGTCCAACGAACGCACCTCTTGCTGGGAAATTTATGCGCTTGTTACTGATCATTACCGTCCAAAACCCGACAGGCTTCGTGATTGGATATCAATACCTAAAGCTAATGGTTATCAATCGCTTCACACCACGGTTATGAGCCATTCAGGTAAATGGGTAGAAGTGCAGATACGTACAGAAAGGATGGACGAAATTGCTGAGAAGGGATACGCTGCACATTATAAATACAAAGGTTCTTACAACGACGAGCGAAATATTGATAATTGGCTCGACAGGATTCGCGATATGCTGAGCCGCACCGATGGCGATGCAGTTAATTTTATCGACGAATTTCAAGGGTATCTGTTTAGTCGTGAAATTTTCGTTTTTACCCCACAAGGCGAATTGCGAATCTTACCAGCCGATAGCACTGTCCTCGATTTCGCTTACGCCATCCATACTGAGGTTGGTGATACTTGCATCGGAGCCAATGTTAACCATCAATTGAAACCTCGCTATTATGTATTGAAAAATGGAGATCAGATCGAGGTGCTGTCGTCTAAAAAGCAAGAACCCGATGAAGAGTGGTTAAATCATGTCAAAACTGCAAGAGCCAAGACAAAGATAAAAGAGTCGCTCAGGGAAATTAAGAAAAGGCACACAGAAGAGGGGAAATTGGTTTTTGAAGGTTTTGTTGAACAATTTGGATTGGAATGGACTCAGGAGAGTCAGCAACTCTTGCTAAACCAAATGGGATATAGTTCTGAAACCGATCTTTATTATAATGTTTATCGTGGAAGCTTTTCTGCTAACGACTTAAAGCGTCTGATTCAGGCTTCAGGTAAATCGTGGTTCAGCCGCATCAATCCATTCTCCCGCAGCAAATCTGATCATACCGGCCAGGGAAGGGTTTTCCCTTTCCAGTCCTCTGGTTCCGGTGTGTTGTCAACATCAGCTACTGCCGATTTGAGTCAACACTCCGTAGCTACTTGCTGCAATCCCATCCCCGGTGATGACGTGATGGGATTTGCAACTCCCGACCGGGGGATTATTATTCACAGGTCTTCATGCCCTGAAGCCATCGAGTTGATGTCGAAGTTTGGTGAGAACGTGATCAAAGCCAAGTGGACTGACAACGCGAAGATCACCTTCCTCGCTGGGATAACTATCAGCAGCCTTGATAAAAAGGGACTCCTGTTCGACATAAGCCGAATCATATCCGATGAAATGGACATCAACATCAAATCCATTAAATTCGAAAGTGATGCTGGTGTTACTCAAGGCCAGATTATGATTTACGTAAGCAATACCGGACAATTAGCCTCTCTTATCAATAAGATACGTAAACTCGACGGTGTGCAAAAGGCCTACAGAATTGGGAGTTATACAAATACTGATTAGTCTTGTGACTTCTTTGTTGGTTATTTTTGCTTTTAGTTTGCTTTTAGTTTTCTGAATTACAGCCAAATGCCGATCATTTTTAACAATGATGAGGCTTTTGTGCTGTTTTCAGAAAAGTTCAGTTATTTTTATTTATACTAAATCCGAATAATTTTATACCTTTACTTGCAGAATTAAAGAAGTGTATCTTGTTGATTTTAATGATCAGTCTGTTTTTTGTTTGAAGAATTCGAATCAATACCCAAAGATTTCTCCTTTACATTCACAATTTGTTATTCGGCTTGTAAGTTAAAATGTGAAGCTTTGAAAGTTGAAGCGGATGTCACGGTAACAATACAGGAATGTCTATACTCTCCAACAGTCGGTTATACCGATAGGTTTGATTTGGAGTGAAATAGCGAACCAAGCCGATAGGGTATATCTGATCATAAAAATTTTGTTGAAAACATAATGAGCATGAAGACGCCGAACAAAGAAGCCTACGACAACGTTCAGCAGATTTTTACCGATTATCTGTTGGCACATGGACATCGAAAAACCCCGGAGCGCTATACCATACTTCGTGAAGTGTATAACATTGAAGGTCATTTTGATATTGAGTCGCTTTATATGCGCATGAAGCGGAACAAATACAGAGTTAGCAGGGCAACTCTTTACAACACCATCGAATTGCTTATAGAGTGTAAGCTGGTTACCCGTCATCTGTTTGGCAATGGTTCTGCTCAGTTTGAGAAGAGTTACAAATTGCGGCAGCACGATCATGTGATTGTTGAAAGGGATGGAGAAGTTGTGAATATCATGGAGTTTTGTGATCCTCGAATTCAGGAAATTCAAGCCGATGTTGAGCGGCTGCTTCAAGTAAAAATTACCGGACACTCGCTAACGTTTTTTTCTAAAGCCACTGATAACGAGCAACCATAGCACATGATCAGTTGCCATTCTCAAGCAATCATCAAAGACGCATCGCATGGTCGCCGATAATTGCCCCTGAATGTCAAATGTTATTGAATGAGCAATGGCTTGGGTTTTTAGAAAGGAAGGCGAGCAGTTTTCTTTTTCTGGTTAGTTCTTGGGGTTATGGATAAGATTATATGCCTGAAAAATTGGCTATTTTTTGTAAATTTGCATTGAATAACGTCTGTCAATAGACGGTTAATCG
Organism: Bacteroidales bacterium; assembly: GCA_028689615.1. GTDB lineage: Bacteria > Bacteroidota > Bacteroidia > Bacteroidales > TTA-H9 > GWE2-42-24. The sequence continues at coordinate 44,808 of JAQVCV010000018.1, forward strand.
TTCGGTAATGGATTACCGAACATTTTTTTGTTTATCAGCATCTTTAAAATTGTCAATCTATGAAAGTTGATGTTCTCCTTGGCCTCCAATGGGGTGACGAGGGAAAAGGAAAAATTGTGGATGTTTTGGCTCCACGTTACGATGTAATTGCCAGATTTCAAGGGGGGCCCAATGCCGGCCATACTATCAAGGCAGGCGATCGCAAAATTGTGCTTCACACCATTCCCTCTGGTATTCTTTTTCCCGAAACTACCAATCTGATTGGTAATGGAGTAATTATCGATCCGTTAATAATGCTCAAGGAAATCAACGATTTAAAGGAGGTGGGGATCGATGCCCCTGCTCATTTGTTGGTAAGCCGAAAAGCTCACCTGATTCTTCCCAGCCACCGTCTTCTTGATGCTGTGCAGGAAATTAATCGAGGTGATGGGAAAATTGGAAGCACTCTGAAGGGAATCGGTCCAACCTACACCGATAAAATAGCCAGGCAAGGAATGAGAATCGGTGAATTTCACGAACCAGGTTTCATGCAAAACTACCAGAAACACCGTGATGCTCATCTGCGAATGGCTGACCAATACAGAGTGAATAGTTCTGACCTTAAGTTCGATGGTTTCGATTTCGATACCTATGAGAGAAACTGGCTGGAAGCTCTGAAAACCATTTGCGAGATTGAACAGGTTGACGGAGAGTATTTTGTACATCGTAGTTTGTGGAATCAAAAATCGATCCTGGCTGAAGGGGCACAGGGTACCATGCTCGACATCGACTTTGGTTCCTATCCTTTTGTAACCTCTTCCAACACCATAACCGCTGGAGTTTGTACGGGTTTAGGATTAGCACCTGCTAATATTGGTCGTGTTTTCGGAATCGTAAAAGCCTATTGTACACGCGTTGGTAGCGGCCCTTTCCCAACTGAACTTCACAATGAAATGGGTGAGTTGCTTAGAAAGACAGGTCATGAATACGGATCAACCACCGGACGCCCACGCCGTTGTGGCTGGCTCGACCTTGTAGCACTTAAATATTCAGTGATGATGAATGGCGTTACCCACATATTTCTTACTAAAGCCGATGTGTTAAGCGTTGTCGATTCAATTGGTGTAGGGACTGGATACCAGCGTGATGGTGAAGAATTTGATACCATGCCTTTCAACCAGCAGGATCTGCAACCTGTACTCATAAAAAGGCATGGTTGGAATAAAGATATCTCACAGGCTACCTGCTCACAGGAGTTGCCTGAGCAACTGCACGATTATATCAGAATGATTGAACAGGAAACAGGAGTTCCTGTGTCTATTGTTTCGGTTGGCCCTGACAGGGCTCAGACAGTTTTTACAAGAGGTTTTTAAGTTTCTTTACTGCTGCGCTTTTGAATGTTGTTGAGCTATCGCAGCCTTGAGGCTTTGTTTTACTGAGATTTTTGCATTTTTTTAGCTCTACTTTTAATCGTCTGTTTGCAAAAGAAAAGCCTGACCAAAATTGGTCAGGCTTTTCTTTATTTGAAGTGGTACCAAAGGTTTATTTCGGACTAATAGTTCTTTTAACTTCCACTTGTTCAAATCCTTCAACAATGTCTCCAACTTTAATGTCGTTAAAGTTTTCGATATTAAGACCACATTCTTGTCCGATTTTTGCCTCTTTTACATCATCTTTGAATCGTTTGAGAGATCCAAGGTTACCGGTATAAACCACGATACCGTCTCTGATAATTCTAACTTTTGTGTTGCGGTAAATGGTTCCGTCCAGCACAAAGCAACCGGCAATATTACCAACCTTACTGATTTTGAAAACCTCTCTGATTTCAAGATTGCAGAGGATTTTTTCTTCAATTTTTGGAGCCAGCATACCTACTATGGCATCCTTAATCTCCTCAATGGCAGTGTAGATGATAGAATAGATTCGGATATCGATTTGTTCCTGTTCAGCAAGTTTTCTGGCACTTGACGATGGACGAACCTGGAATCCGATGATAACAGCATTGGAAGCAGAAGCCAACATCACGTCGGTTTCAGTTACCTGTCCAACAGATTTATGAATAACGTTCACCTGAACCTCTTCATTCGATAATTTCAGCAGCGAGTCGGCCAATGCCTCAACCGAACCATCCACATCTCCTTTAACAATAAGATTGAGCTCTTTGAAATCGCCAATCGCGATGCGTCGTCCAATTTCATCGAGGGTAATGTGTTTTTGAGTGCGCAGACCTTGTTCACGTTGAAGCTGCAACCTCTTGGATGAAATGTTTTTTGCTTCACGTTCGTCAAGCATTACATTGAATTTATCACCGGCCTGAGGAGCTCCGTTAAGTCCTAACAAGAGAACAGGAGTAGAGGGCCCGGCTTTTTTGAGAGCTTGATTTCTCTCGTTGTACATGGCTTTAACCTTTCCAAGTGTGGTTCCTGCAAGCACCAGATCCCCAATTTTCAGGGTTCCTGACTGAACTAAAACTGTGGCAAGGTATCCACGGCCTTTGTCAAGCGAAGATTCAATGATGGTTCCAACTGCAGGTTTGTTAGGGTTGGCCTGCAAATCTAGCAGCTCCGCTTCTAATAGAACCTTTTCAAGCAGCAGATCGATGTTAATACCATTTTTAGCTGAAATTTCCTGGCTTTGGTATTTGCCACCCCAATCTTCAACAAGAATATTCATTTGCGCAAGTTCTTCCTTGACTTTTTCCGGTTGAGCGTTTGGTTTGTCTATCTTGTTTATTGCAAATATCATAGGTACACCAGCTGCTTGAGCATGGTTGATGGCTTCTTTGGTCTGAGGCATCACGTTGTCATCGGCGGCAATAACTATGATGGCAATGTCGGTAACTTTAGCTCCACGCGCACGCATAGCCGTGAATGCTTCGTGACCTGGCGTGTCGAGAAAAGTAATTTTCTTTTCTTTGTTCACCTGAACTTCATATGCTCCGATATGTTGTGTGATACCACCTGCTTCACCTGCTACAACGTTGGTATTGCGGATGTAATCGAGGAGCTTGGTCTTCCCATGGTCCACGTGACCCATCACTGTAACAATGGGATGACGTGGTTCCAGTGATGCTGGATCATCTTCAGATTCAAGTTCATTCATAGCTTCTTGAACGTCGGCACTTACAAATTCGGTTTTGTACCCAAACTCATCGGCCACCACGTTGATGGTTTCAGCATCAAGGCGCTGATTGATTGATACAAACAATCCCAAGGACATACAGGTCGAGATTACCTCGTTTACATGAATATCCATCATAGTAGCCAGTTCGTTTGCAGTAACAAACTCAGTCACTTTCAGAACCATTTTGTCAGCTTCCATTTTGTTGTGCTCTTCGGCCAACTTTTCAGATGCTGCGTCGCGCTTATGCTTGCGGTGTTTTGAGGCTTTCGATTTCCCTCCGGTAGTTAAACGGGCAAGAGTCTCCTTGATCTGCTTTTCGATTTCTTCTTCAGTAAGCTCAACCTTTGGAGCGTCTCTTCTCCCTTTTTTCTCATTAGGAACTTTGTCCTTCAGTAATTTAGGTTTGAATTTTTCGCGATTCTCACTTGGCTTACCAGGAGTTTGGGTTCCGGCGGGCTGCCCTGGTTTGGGTTGACCAGTACCGGGTTGTCCCTGACGATTCTGACCACCCTGAGGTTGACGCTGTTGGCCACCACCAGCAGTACCCTGCTTTTGAGGCTGATCGGCAGTTCCTTCTTCGCCTTGTTTGATCCTCTTTCTTTTTTTCTTCTTCGATTTACTAACCCTGTCGTCAGACGACGAGGCAACCGGCTTCCGTTTTTCAAGCGTGGGTTTCTTCGTTTCAGGCAACTGTATAGTTCCAAGAATGGTGGGACCTTCCAGTTTCTTGAATGTGGTTTTGATGAAGTTGTCGGGCAGTTTTTCTTCCGGTTTCTCTGTTTCAGCCTTAACTGTTTCAACTGTTTTTTGCTCAGCAATTGCTTTTGATTCTACTGTGGTCTGTTCATCAACTTTAACTTCAGCCTCTGTTTTTTGATCAGTCGGTGCTGCTATTTCCCTTTGCAAATCCTCTTTAGGTTTTTCTTCCTTCTGATTGTCTTGTTCTTGAACTTGCGGCGATACCTTGGGCTCAAGAGCAGGCTGACTCGTTGTTTCTGTAACCACATCTACTGTAGTGGGAACTGGTTCAGGGATTTCATGCACAGGCTTGCTTTCAGGTTGTGGTGTGAAAGCTTGTTCAACAACGGGTTGTTCTTTGGCTTTCTGTTCAATCTGATCCGAAACCGGCAATTCAGTTTCTGTATGAATTGGCTTAGCTGGAGCCTGTTTCATCTGATGCTTCGGCTCTTTTGGGTGTTTGGGCCCCCTATGGTGTCCTGTGGAATAATCGGTTAATTCAATTTTTCCCAGAATCACCGGACCGGTCAATTCGGGAGCTTTAATTTCTGGCATTACCTCAGGAGCAGGCTCAGGCTGATTTTGTTCTTTTACAACAACCTCTTGTGTTGTTACCACAGCAGGCTCTGTATGTTTAATCTCCTTCTCAACCTGACCTTCGGTTTGAACCGGAATGGTAGTTTCGGTGCTTGTCGGAGTATCTACTGCAAGGTGGGTATCATTGAGTTTCTCCGGTTGATTCTCGGGTTGTGGTTGTGTTTGTTTTTTCCCTTTTTCAACCTCAGCAGGGCCGATTTGGGTATTTTTGATCATCAACTCTTTGAGTTCAGCCTCAGGTTCTTCTTCGGGGCGCACTTCTTTTTTGGGCTGGACTATGGGTTCGCGTTTGTTGTATTCCAGTTCAATTTTGGAGGCAACGCGTTTTGCCTTCATGTCAGAAGCGAACTCCTTAACCAGAATGTCAAACAATTCTGAAGGTATTTTGGTGTTCGGACCTCCATCTATCTTGTGTCCTTTTTTTGCCAGGACTTCAACGATGGTTTGGATGCTCACGTTGAACTCTGCTGCTGCCTTTGACAGGCGTGTCGAGGTTTTTTCTGACATATCTTCCTTGAAATGGTTCCTAAAAAATCGTATATTACTAATAAATGAAGTGCTTAATCGGTCGAGGAGAGTTTTTTTACTCAAATTCAGCTTGTAAAATTCTTAAAACGTCAGCAATGGTTTCTTCTTCAAGGTCGGTCCGTTTGGCAAGTTCCTGAACGGGGTAATTGAGCACGCTGCGGGCAGTGTCAAGTCCGATTGACATCAGCGCATCAATAATCCACTGCTCAATTTCATCCGAGAATTCCTGAAGATCAACATCATCATAATCACTTTCAGTATCCCTGAATACATCAATTTCATAACCGGTAAGTTTGCCTGCCAATTTAATGTTGTATCCGCCTTTTCCAATTGCCAGCGATACCTGCTCGGCTTTCATGAAGACTTCTGCTTTGGTTGATCCTTCTTCGATATTGATGTTGGTAATTTTTGCAGGACTTAAGGCACGGGCGATGTACAACTGTGGATTGGTCGTGAAATTGATAACGTCGATATTCTCGTTCTTTAACTCCCTGACGATACCATGAATACGACTCCCTTTCATCCCAACACATGCACCTACAGGATCAATCCTGTCGTCGTAAGATTCGACTGCAACTTTGGCTCTTTCACCTGGAACCCTGACGATTTTCTTTATGGTGATTAATCCGTCATAAACTTCAGGGACTTCCAATTCAAACAAACGTTCAAGAAAGACTGGCGAGGTACGCGACAGAATAATGGTGGGCTGGTTGTTTTTCAGATCCACACGATGTACGACAGCTCTGATGCTGTCGCCTTTTCTGTAATGATCGCCTGGAATTTGCTCACTTCTTGGGAGAACCAGTTCAATGTTCTCGTCGTCTAATACCAGAATCTCCTTTTTCCATGCCTGATAAACTTCGCCAGTGATAATTTCTCCGACACGGTCTTTATATTTCTTGAAAACATTGTCTTTCTCAAATTCCTGAACTTTACTGATCAGGTTTTGGCGGATGGCCAGAATATCGCGGCGACCGAAATCCCCCATTTTTATCTCTTCCGAAACCTCTTCTCCTATCTCGAAGTCAGGTTCAATTTTAATGGCCTCTGAATACGGAATCTCTTTATTCTCGTCAGAAACTGCGCCATCTTCAACTACTATCCGGTTACGCCAAATCTCAAGATCACCCTTGTCAATGTTCACGATGATGTCGAAGTTCTCATCCGAACCATAACGCTTGGCTAGCATGTGCCTGAATACGTCTTCCAGAATTCTCATCATCGTTTCACGATCGATGTTCTTAAATTCTTTAAACTCTGAAAACGTGGCTACTAAATTAATATGTTCCATTTCTATGAACTGACTTTATTGTAATTCAACTATTTAAAAGATATCACCACCGTGGCTTTCTGAATTTCGCTGTATGCGATGGTTTTGATTTCGTTTTTCTTGATGTTCTTGTTATTTATCTTTTCAATTACAACTTTCTCAAGTGTGATGGTTTCATCGTTGGCTTCAGTTAGCTTCCCATCATGTTTTTGACCGTCGGTTAGCTCTACTGCAAGGGTGCGCCCTTGGTTCTTTTTGTATTGCCTGGTGAATTTCAACGGCTCGTCAATACCGGCCGATGTCACCGTAAGTTCAAAATCTTCCGTTTCCCTGTCAAGGTTTGATTCAACAAACCTGCTTAAAGCTACACAATCGTCTATCCCAACCAAATCGTCGCCATCAATTATGACAGATATCCTGTTCACGGGTTTTACCCTGACATCAGTTAAAAACAGACTTTTTCCCTCTAAAAATTGATGAGCTAATTCGATAATTTTGATTCTTTCTATCAAAGTATGTTACTTTTATAAATTATAAATCATTGAAAATCCGACTAATAAAAGAGGGGACTTGCTGTCCCCCCGAAGTATTTTCCGGTACGATTGGTCAACCAATCGGAAATTCGCTGCAAAGATAATTCTTTTTACCTATCGTTGTAACAATGAGTTCCATTTTTTTGAATTTATTTTGCAATATGGACTGCCTGATTTGTGGCCAAGTGTTACAGAAAGGGGGTGGGATATGTTTTTATAAATTTGCAAAAAGTTTTTTTATGCCCAGAATACTAATTATTGACGACGAAAGAGCAATTAGGAACACTTTACGTGATATCCTTGAATACGAAAAATATGCGGTTGATGATGCAGCTAATGCTGCTGATGGCATCGAGCTGATACACCAAAACGAGTACGATGTTGTGATGTGCGATATTAAGATGCCTGGAATGGACGGTATTGAGGCTCTGAAGAAAATTCAAACAATTTCTGATGTTCCTGTTATAATGATTTCCGGACATGGCAACATCGATACAGCTGTTGAGGCTATAAAAATCGGGGCTTACGACTACATCAGCAAACCTCCTGATTTAAACAGACTTTTAGTAACGGTAAGAAACGCAATTGATAAAGTAAGCCTTGTTTCACAAACCAAGGTATTGAAAAAGAAACTCGATATTCGTTTCCAAATAGTTGGGGAGTCAAAACCAATTCTTGATATTTTCGGCATGATCGAAAAGGTGGCTTCTACAAATGCCAGGGTGTTGATTACCGGAGAGAATGGCAGTGGGAAAGAGTTGGTGGCGAGAGCTATTCACCAAGGTAGCAACAGGTCTGGTGCCCCATTTATTGAAGTTAATTGTGCTGCTATTCCCTCAGAACTTATCGAGAGCCAATTGTTTGGGCACGAAAAGGGTTCGTTTACCTCGGCCATCAAACAGCGTAAAGGTGATTTTGAATTGGCCTCCGGTGGAACGATTTTTCTTGATGAGATAGGCGATATGGGGCTTGCTGCCCAGGCAAAGGTTTTAAGGGTTCTTCAGGAAAATAAATTAACCAGAGTAGGAGGGGAGAAAGAAATTGTGGTGGATGTCCGCGTGATTGCTGCTACCAACAAGGATCTTCGGAAAGAGATTGAAAAAGGGAATTTCAGAGAAGACTTATACCATCGGTTGAGTGTTATTCTTATCAGGGTTCCATCACTTTCAGAGAGACGCGAGGATATCCCATTGTTAATTAACCATTTTAACCAAATTGTAGCCGAAGGGATGGGCCGACAACCTCTCTGTTTTGATCCGGAGGCTATCGAAAAGCTAAGTCATTTGTCGTGGTCAGGCAACGTCAGAGAACTGCGTAATGTGGTTGAGAGGCTGGCTATACTCTGTGATAATAAGGTAACGGGGAGCGATGTTGATCGTTTCGCCTCGCCTCTTCATTAATCCTGAGCCTTGTTCTCGAGCATCGGAACAAAGAGGAATCCTCCGTAATGCTCTATTGTAGTTGTCCCGTCTTCCCCTTTCTTAATAAGAGTCATTTCCTGGTGATTGCCATCACCAACCGGAACAACCATTCGTCCGCCTGGTCTTAGTTGTTGCACCAATGCTTCAGGAATACATGGGGCACCGGCGGTTATCAAAATTTTATCGAAAGGGGCAAAAGCTGGCAGTCCTTTGTAGCCATCGCCATAAAACAATCGTATCTGGTATCCGATTGACGGGAGAAATGTTTTTGCTTTTTCGAATAGTTTTTTCTGCCTTTCAATGCTAAAAACTTTGACACCCATTTCTGCCAATACACATGCTTGATATCCACTACCTGTCCCGATTTCCAATACCTTTTCCCTGGGTTTCAGGTCAAGCAGTTGAGTTTGAAAGGCAACTGTATAGGGCTGGGAAATTGTTTGCCCCGATCCGATTGGAAAAGGTTTGTCCTGATAGGCGAATTCAAGAAATGCAAGGTCGAGAAAGAGGTGTCGCGGAATTTTTTCGATAGCTGCCAATACTTGCTCGTTGGTGATGCTTTTGGTACGCAGTTGTTCAACGAGTTTCTTCCTCAAACCTTTATGTCGAAATGTATCTTGCATGGATTTTCTTAGTATTAGAGCAGATTAGCGACAGCGAAATTAATAAAAAGAAGCGCATTCGTTTTAAAAATTTACCTTTGCATCCGATTCAAATGCGTGCTATTTCTTATCTTATTTAATATTATTGAGTGTTATGCTGAAAATAGGAGTGCTTGGTGCCGGTCATCTTGGCAAAATTCATCTTCGTTGCCTCGCAGCGATTGAAAATTACCACCTTATTGGATTTCATGATCCGGATCCTGCGATTGCTGAAACAGTGGCTGCCGAGTTTGGCCTAAAAGCTTTTGATTCGCTTCATCAGTTGATCGAAGCTGTGGATGTTGTTGATATCGTGACTCCAACTGTTGCCCATTTTGGCTGCGCAGCTGAAGCGCTGAAAATGTCAAAACATGTGTTCATTGAAAAACCCATTGTAACAACTCCTTCTGAAGCCCTCGATTTGATGAAGATAGCTGCTGAGGCCGGCGTTAAGGTTCAAGTAGGTCATGTTGAGCGCTTTAACCCTGCTTTTATGGCGGCTCGTCAACATCTTAACCAGCCTATGTTTATCGAAACTCATCGGCTGGCTATGTTTAATCCAAGGGGGACCGATGTGCCTGTAATTCTCGATTTGATGATACACGACATTGATATTGTGCTGAGTGTTGTGAAATCGCCAGTGAAGAGGATTAGCGCCTCTGGTGTTGCCATAGTCAGCGATACACCCGACATTGCTAATGCCCGCCTTGAGTTTGACAATGGATGTGTGGCCAACCTTACCGCAAGCCGCCTGTCACTTAAAAATATGCGCAAATCACGGTTCTTTCAGCGCGATGCCTATATCTCGGTTGACTTCCTCTCGAAGGAGTTTGAAATTGTTCGAATAGCCGATTCCGATCCATCAAACCCCAACCCATTGGCTATGACTCTTGATTTAGGGAGCGATAAAGGTGTTAAGGAAATCCAGTTTGAGAAGCCTGAAGTAACACCCATAAACGCCATCCAAACTGAATTGGCCGAATTTGCACTTTCAATCATCAACGACACACCTCCTCCAGTAACCATCGACGATGGTTATCTTGCCCTGGAAGTGGCTCACCGGATCATTAACAAACTCAACAGGTAGTTTTCTTCTTTTTCTTTAACAATATTCAAACGTTTGCAGCGTTGGGAAACTACCCGATCTGATTTTTTATGATAATATCTACATTCAAAAAAATTCCGGAATTATCTCTTTTCGTTATTTCTTTCTTGATAATCACCAGTTCATGCAGCAAGTTTGAAGGCGATCAAACTGTACCGGCCTATATTCGGATTGATACCATTGGATTAAAAATCAATCATCTGTCTGAAGGCTCCAACTCGGTTGATGTGTCTGATGCCTGGATTTTTATTGATGATCAATTGGTAGGTGCTTTTGAACTCCCCTGTATGGTTCCCGCGCTTCATCAGGGATCGTGCAAAGTAACCATCAAGCCTGGGATTAAACTTAACGGACTGATAAACCTCCGGTCAGCTTTTCCGATTTTCAAGGATATTACAACGCAAGTCAGGCTTACCCCCGACAGCATAACTACCTTTGGAACAGTTATTATAGGTAACCAGAAAGTTCTCTATACCTCTTACAGTGCAGAAACAGAATTTAAACTGACAGAGGCTTTTGAGGATCCCGTTCTGGCTTTTGATACCACAATCAAATCTCAAGTTTCGATGGGGCTTACCACGGCGGGTTCGCCCGATACTTTTGAAGGCGACCACTCAGGCGTAGTTACCCTCGCTGATTCAACGACCTATTTCGAGATGTATTCGCGCGAAGAGATGCCACTACCTGGTGCTGGAACTCCGGTGTTTCTGGAGATGAACTACAAAACTTCAATCCCCGTCACAATTGGTGTTTATGCATTCACCAATACTTCTGTTGTTCAGCATCCGGTGATGGTGTTAACTTCAATGCCCGAATGGAAAAAAATATACATCAATCTTACTCCTATTGTTTCAAGCACATCTGATGCTTTAACATACAAGGTGTTTATAGGAGCTTCCCGAAATCTTTCCGATCCGGCAGGTTCGTTGTTTATTGACAATGTCAAAGTTATTCACCTTTAACAGCAAGTTTTCAGGATGAATAAAAATTTACAGGTTGCAAAGTATGTGGTTGCCGATTTTTTAACGGCTCTGCTTGCATGGAGTCTGTTTTTTACTTACAGGAAAATCTCAGTTGACAATACCTACAATCCTCAATTACACGATGTTTTCGTCGATCCGAACTTCTACATCGGAATAATATTTATTCCGTTGTTTTGGATGTTTCTTTACATCATTGTGGGTTCGTATCGTAAGATTTACCGACGGTCAAGGTTAAAGGAGTTGGGGCAAACAATAATGATAACATTTGTGGGGAGTATTGTGATTTTCTTCGCGTTGATTCTTGACGATGTTATCGTAAATTACAGATCATATTACCTTCTCTTTCTTGTATTGGTTGGTTTACATTTCACACTAACCTACATCCCGAGGTTGGTAATTACAACCCTTACCAATAACAAAATTCATAACCGGATCATCGGCTTTAATACCTTGATAATTGGTTGCAATGGTCATGCATTCGCTGTTTACAACGAGCTTGAAAACCAACCGCAATCATCTGGAAATAAATTTGTCGGGTTTGTTGATGCTGGGTTGTGCAAGCATAATTTGTTAGAAGCTTATTTGCCCCATCTTGGTGCTTTTGAAGATTTGAAGCAGATTATTCGCGACAACAAGATTGAAGAAGTGATTATTGCCATAGAACGTTCGGAAAAAGATGCTATTGAACGGATTTTTGCTGAAATAGAAGATTCAGAGGTTGTTATAAAGATAAGCCCAATCATGCAAGACATCCTGATGGGGGTTGTTAAAACCTCATCAATTTTTTCACCGCTCATCGAAATTGCTCCTGATATTATGCCAGCGTGGCAACAATCGGTAAAGCGTGCTATGGATATAGTGGTTTCAATCATAGCGATGATTATTCTGATTCCCGTTTACCTGGGCACAGCAGTTGGCGTATTGCTCTCTTCAAGAGGCCCTGTTTTTTATAAACAGGATCGAATTGGAATTAAGGGAAAATCGTTTAAAATGATAAAATTCAGATCCATGTATCAGGATGCTGAAAAGGGAACTCCCATGTTATCAAGTAAAAACGATCCAAGGATAACCCGCTTTGGAAAGATAATGCGCCAGTATCGGTTGGATGAAATCCCACAATTCTTTAGTGTCCTTAAAGGTGATATGTCGCTTGTTGGCCCAAGGCCCGAAAGACAATTCTTTATTGATCAGATAATTGCCCGAATGCCTCATTTTCGTTTGCTGTTAAAGGTGAAGCCAGGCATTACATCGTGGGGGCAGGTACGTTTTGGGTATGCTGAAAATGTGGATCAAATGATTGAAAGAGCACGTTTTGATTTAATTTACCTTGAGAATATGTCTATTGCTATGGATATTAAGATTTTGATTTACACGGTGCTGATAGTTGTTCAGGGCAGGGGTAAGTAGTTGCGTCGCTGTTTTAGAATCCGCCGCTTTCAATCCTCAACACAATTTCTTCAATTTGCCTATCTTCGTTTGAGGGATTGTATCTGATTTTTAGATTGTAACCAAAAATCCTAGCAAATTGTTGCCAAACAAAGGCAGTAAACTTTCCTCTTAGGTCTTGCAGTAATGCGTAGCTGGAGTTTCCTGTTTCTCTGTCGATCAGTTTAATCAAAATTTTCCCCTGGCTAAAATTGAGTTTCTTTAATTCCGGCCCAAACTGAGCGTTAAGCTCTTCTTCGGCTTTTTTCATAATCTTCCTTCGTTCCCTGTCGTTTTTGGCTTCTCTCAGCACCATCTCATACTCCTTCAGCTTCAGACCTGCAAGCTTGGCATAGGGATACACTTTTCTCACATTTCTAACCAATTTTTCGTATCTCCTTTGTTCCCATATGCTTTTGAATGACTTTGTGCCATAAACTGTTATGACAGGAAGCTGGGCCTGCAAAAGGGTGTCGCCATCTTTTACAGTGCCGGCCAAAACAATAACTTTTGGGTAGGTCTGGGCAATTGTCGGCAAATAGAAAAGTGCCGATACCAAAAAAAACAAAAGTTTTTGAGTAGCCCGTTTGTTCATCTAAATGATTAATTGAGTCAACACAATTAACAAATTTTAGGCCGTGTTGGTGTTTATAATGAGTATAAATTTCATTTGTTTTCATAAAAACAAATACCATTCAAATTGAATTTGTAATTTTGCGTTCGTCCGGGATTTTGGGTTTTTTGTATCAACTGTTTGATATTCAAAGCCAATCATGGATGATGTAAAACAAATCAAAGAATATGAAACGTGTATTAGTAGTGACCGGCGGTGGTGACTGTCCGGGACTTAACGCTGTGATCAGGGCCATTGTGAAACGTGCCTCCAAAGAGAAAGACTGGGAGGTAGTGGGTAGCATTGAGGCCTATAATGGTATCCTTCGTGAGCCTACAGAAATTATGATTCTCGACGAAAAAGCTGTGTCAGGGATTCATTTTCAAGGAGGTACGATTATTGGTACCACCAATAAAGGTGGTCCATTTGCCTGGCCTGTGAAGAATAGTGACGGAACCTGGGGTGCTGTGGACAGGTCGGATGAAATGCTCAGGAAAATGCAGTACCTTGGAATTGATGCTGTAATTAGCATTGGAGGAGAGGGATCGCAAAGGATTTCGCAGTTGCTTTTTGAGAAAGGATGCAACATCATTGGCGTCCCCAAAACTATCGACAACGATCTTTCGGCCACCGATACAACTTTTGGTTTTCAAACCGCAGTACAGATAGCCACTGAGGCGGTTGATAAGTTGGTAACCACGGCAGCATCTCACAACAGGGTATTCATTCTAGAAGTCATGGGTAGGTATGCTGGCTGGATTGGGCTTAACGCTGCCATTGCCGGAGGTGCTGAAATCTGTCTCATTCCTGAGATCAAGTACGATGTGAAGAAAGTACTTGAAAAGGTTGAATCCCGGTTTGTTCGTGACCGTGGGTTTGTTAACATTGTTATTTCGGAAGGTGCCCGCCCAACCGATGGCGATTTCGCGACTACCAACAATAATACTGTTGGATATCATAACCTTCGCTTAGGAGGAGCTGCTTCGCGGTTGGCCGAAGAGTTGACTCAGGCAGGTTGCAGGCACGATATTCGTACAACCGTTTTGGGTCACTTGCAAAGGGGTGGCATTCCGGTAGCTTACGATCGGGTTTTGGCTACACAGTTTGGCGTTAAAGCATTTGAAATGGTGCTCGAAGGAAAATTTGGTGAGATGGTGAGTTACCGTCATCCTGAAGTGGTGTCAGTTCCTTTAACAGTTGCCATCGATCAGTACAATTTTGTTGGCCTTGATACCGCACTCGTAAAAACTGCCCGAGGAATCGGTATCAGTTTTGGAGATTAAACTGGTTTTTTTAAAAAAAGAAGCAGGCCGGGATCATAAATGTGAACCCGGCCTGCTTTATAATTCGAATATCAATTAAGCTACCTTCAACCGACTAATACCTGATTGACTGAACTTCTCTTCGGCAAATGCCCTTGTGATTAAAAGTTCTTTAGTTTTGCCTTGTGACGGAATGTCAAACATCAGGTCGTTGAGAATGCTCTCCATAATTGATCTTAATCCTCTGGCCCCCAACTTGAATTCGATGGCTTTTTCAACAACAAAATCCAGACAATCATCAGCGAATTCGAGTTTGACTTTATCTAACTGAAACAGTTTGATGTATTGTTTCACCAATGCATTCTGGGGTTCTGTAAGAATGCGCCTCAATGCAGCAGCGTCAAGCTGTTTGAGGTGACAAACAACCGGGAACCTTCCTACAAGTTCGGGAATCAATCCAAAAGAACGCAAGTCGGGAGGTGCCACATATTGAAGCAGGTTGTCTCTGTCGATGTCAACCCCCTGACGCCCGCTTTGGTAACCAATGGTGTTGGCTTTTAATCGCGATGCAATCTTTTTGTCGATGCCATCGAAAGCACCTCCGGCAATAAACAGAATGTTGTGGGTATTGACCTGAATCATCTTTTGTTCAGGGTGTTTTCTTCCCCCATAAGGAGGAACACTAACAATGGATCCTTCAAGCAGTTTAAGCAGTGCTTGTTGAACCCCTTCCCCCGATACATCGCGTGTAATCGAAGGGTTGTCGCTTTTACGGCTGATTTTGTCAATCTCGTCTATAAATACAATTCCCCGTTCGGCTGCTTTCACGTCGTAATCTGATGCTTGCAACAACCGTGAGAGGATGCTTTCTACATCTTCACCAACATATCCGGCTTCTGTAAGAACGGTTGCGTCAGCAATAGCAAATGGAACATTCAGCAATTTTGCAATGGTTCTCGCCATTAGCGTTTTACCTGTTCCGGTGTTTCCAACAAAAATGATGTTCGATTTTTCAATCTCCACTTCATCCTCTTTTGACGGAGGCTGGCCAATCCTTTTATAGTGGTTGTAAACGGCTACGGAGAGTACCTTTTTTGCGTCATCCTGGCCTATCACATATTTGTCGAGATAGTTTTTAATTTCAAGAGGTTTCAGCAGCTTGAGCTTTTGAAATTTGGTATTTTGGCTGTTGATCTGCTCCTCGTTAATAATTAATCGTGCCTGTTCAACACAATAATCACAAATGTGCACATTCAGACCCGAAATCAACATGTTAGTTTCGTTCTTATTTCGGCCGCAAAACGAACAACGCTCCTGGGTGGTTTTTGCCATTGTTGGTTAATGTATTAATAAAAGCCGGCTGATTATCAGCCGGCTAAGTTATGTTCTAAAGTTTTGGTTCTCGAAAGAGAATTTCATCAATCATTCCGTAGTCGCGGGCTTCCTGCGAGGTCATCCAATAATCGCGATCCGCATCGTGCCAGATTTTTTCATAACTCTGTCCTGAATGAATGGCCAGAATGTCGTACAACTCTTTCTTGAGTTTTTGAATTTCACGAGCAGTAATTTCGATGTCAGAGGCCTGTCCTTCGGCGCCTCCCATAGGTTGATGAATCAAAATACGGGAATGTTTTAATGCTGTGCGCTTTCCTTTTTGTCCGGCGCAAAGAAGTACAGCGGCCAAAGAGGCTGCCATGCCTGTGCAAATGGTTGCTATATCAGGTGCAATGTATTGCATGGTATCATATATTCCCAATCCTGCGTAAACCGAACCTCCGGGTGAATTCAGGTAAATTTGAATGTCTTTTCTTGAATCAACCGATTCGAGAAAAAGCAATTGTGCCTGAATAATATTCGCAACAGTGTCATCGATTGGAACCCCGAGAAAAATTATGCGATCCATCATCAAACGTGAAAACACATCCATGGTGGCAATATTCAACTGGCGCTCCTCGATAATCGTTGGTGATATGTAGCTTGAGGTAATGGAATTAAAACGATGAAGACTAAGGCTGCTGATGCCTCTGTGTTTCACCGCATATTTCTGAAATTCATTGCTATTCATGCGATTTTATTCTTTTGAACTTTTTTGTTTTACAATTTCAAAAAACTCACCAAAGCTAACTCGTTTTTCGTTAATGGCAAGTTTTTCAGTAAGAAGTTTGATTATTTTATTCTCCAAAATTGAATCTACAATTCTGCGAGCCTGTTCCTTATCGCTCAATACTTTATCAACAGCACTTCTGATGTATTCGTTTTCTTCAGCATTCTCCATCCCCTGCATGAATTGGAAGTAGTTGTTGATAAGTATTTTTGCGGTATGGCTTCTTACTTCAGATTCTTCTACAGTAAGGTTGTTTTCTTCAGCAAGTTTATTCTCGATCAGTTCCCAACGAATTCCGTCAATGAAGTTTTCAAATTCAGCCTCTGTTTTAGGTCTGTTCTCTTTCTTCATGGTTACTTCCGAATAGCGACGTAGAAAATCTGTAGGCATTGGAAGTTTATTGGCTGAAAGTATGCTGTTAACAGCCTCCCTGAAGAACAATCCATCAGCCTGGTCTTGGTGATTTGCACTAATCATCTGACCAACAGCAGTACGGAATGCCGATTCATCAGCGATGGTTTGATTGGGGAAAACTTTTTTGAAAAGTTCCTCATCAATTGCACAGGGTGTATGTCTTGAGATGTGTTCAACTTCATATTTGAAATTGGAAGTTACACCTTGAAGGTCTTCACTCTTTAGCGACATAAATGAGGCAGCTTTCTCGATAGTCCCAAAAGCTGTAACGGGATTGAAGATTACAGAACCACCAGGCTTTAAACCAATAAATTGGTTTCTGGTGTTTTCATCAACAATCTCGGTAATCGCCAACGAACGGCTGGAGTGCAATCCTTCATCCATAACCGAATCATCGTCGTTGAGCTGGTGGAAACTTCCAAACAGTCTGTCCTGCTCTTCAGCAACATCCATTTCAGAAATCGTTCCGTGACTAGAAGCGAGTTCTTCGATTGTTTGGTTTAGGTGATCTTCTTCCGGAAAAATTATATATCTGTCGGCATTGATTCCTGTTAAATCAACAGTAACTTCAGGAGCAAGACCTAAATCTACCGAAAACTCGAATGATTTTTCAGTATCCAGATCCATGGTTTGATTGATGTCGTAGTTGGGAAGTGGCTGCCCCAGTATCTTTAACTGTTCTTTCTCAATGTATTGCTCTATTGAATCAGAGATAAGCTTGTTGATTTCGTCTGCTGCTATCGACTTTCCATACATCTTTTTAACCAACGATGCAGGAACCATGCCTGGTCTGAAACCAGGGACATTGGCTTTGCGACGATATTCCTTTAAGGTTTGATCAACTTTTACACTGTAATCAGCTTCGTCAATCTGGATTTTGAGGCTAACATTCAGATCGCCTTTGTTTTCTCTGATGATATTCATTTGAAAGATTGCATTTTATAATTGGGGTGCAAATATACGGATAATTCACCTAACCGGAGGTTATCTGTCAGGTCTTTTAACAACAAACACCCTGGTAAATACTTTACCAGAGTGTTTATACTATTTTTATTTGGATGATTCTTAGCTTTTTGCAATCTCACTGAGACGTGAGAACGCTTCATCGGTTTTTCCAAGCAACTGGGCATACAACGATTTAAAATGAGCTTTTACCAGTTTGGGATTATCTTTCCCATCAATATGATTGATTCTGGTAACCAGTTCGTTGTGCAGTTCAATCATCTCCTCAACGATGGCATGAACTTCTGCTGCTTTTTTTTCAGGGTTCATGTAAAGAAAGTTCAGACAATCGCTGATAACTTCTGTTACTACAAATTGAACATCTTTTTTTGCGTCACGCTTACTGGCCATGTCTGTATTTATTTAATTAACTTCTAGGCTTTTACCTTGAGTAAAAGTTTTGGTGCGGATGAAGGGACTCGAACCCCCACGCCTCTCGGCACCAGATCCTAAGTCTGGCGCGGCTACCAATTACG